>JANPJL010000121.1:0-11944 GCA_031425495.1 Acidobacteriota bacterium | reverse complement strand
GATCTCGCTCTGAAACTGATGCACGATGAGGGACTTCCTCATTTCTTTCCGGAGGTTCCGCACAAGAAGGTCTACACGACCTGGCTCGAAAATCTGAAAGACTGGACGATCTCGCGGCAGCTTTGGTGGGGACATCAGATTCCCGCTTGGTACGACGCTGAAGGGAAAACCTACGTCGCACGAACAAAAGAAGAAGCGTACAAGCAGGCCGGCACCGAGGATCTGACCCAGGACGAAGACGTTCTCGACACGTGGTTCTCGTCCGCGCTTTGGCCCTTCTCGACACTCGGCTGGACGGGCGCGGGAGACGGGGAGAATGAGAGAAATGGAGAAGAGGAGACCGGTTCCTCCGAAGGCCAAAGACCAAAGACCGAAGACCTGGAGATTTTCTACCCAACCAGCGTTCTCGTCACCGGACGCGACATCATCTTTCTGTGGGTTTCGCGGATGGTGATGACGGGGATGAAGTTCATGGGCGAAAAGCCGTTCGATGATGTGATCATCCATGGAACCGTGCTCGATAAGAACGGGCAGCGGATGTCAAAGACGAAGAACAACGGTATCGATCCGCTCAGCGTCTTCGAGAAATATGGAGTTGATGCGACGCGGATGACGCTTGCCGGTTCGGCGACGGGTATTGATTTCGCGTGGCGCGATGAACGAGTGGAATCGTTTAGAAATTTTGCGAACAAGATCTGGAACGCGACTCGATTTTGTTTGATGAACGCAGGGAGTACGGCAAACTTCAGTTTGCCGAGCGAGACCGCAAACTTAAGTTTGCCGGACCGTTGGATCATCTCGCGTCTCAACAAAACTGCGAAAGCCGTAAATCGAGCGCTCGAGACATACCAGTTTCACGAAGCAGTGCAGCTTCTCTATCACTTTTTCTGGGACGAGTTTTGCGACTGGTATATCGAACTTGTTAAGGACGAGATCACTGTTTACGACGCGGGGATTGAGGGACGCGGCGATGGGGAGATCGTGGACGCGGGGTCCCAAAGTTTGAAGGCCGAAGCTCGGAGCCGTATTATCGCCGTCCTGGAGCAAGCACTCCGCCTGCTTCATCCGTTCATGCCGTTTTTGACGGAGGAGCTGTGGCAGAAGCTTCCTGGTATATCGAACGGACTACACGGAGCGGCATACGCGTCCGCCGAGCAGACGATCATGCTGACGTCATTCCCGATGGGTGATGATTCGCTCATCGATGAACAGGCTGAAAGCGAGATGCAATCCGTAATCGAACTCATCACAAAGGTCCGTAATATCCGTGCTGAGATGAATATTAAGTCCGGCGACCCGCTTTCGATACATATTGCCGGAGACGGTGCGATTCAGGCGATCTTTGCTGCGAATGAGCCGCAGATCAAAAAGCTTGCGCGTGCTGATAAGATTGTTCTCACTGACTCGCTCGATGTTCCAAAAGCCTCGGCCCGTGCTGTTCTGACCGGCAATGCTGAGATGGCGATTCCCCTTGAGGGTTTGATTGATTTCGGGAAAGAACGGAGTCGTCTTCAGGGACAGCTCGAGAAGTTGGATGTGGAACTGCAACGACTGAACGGCCAGCTTTCTAACGAGAACTTTGTTGCGAAGGCGCCAGAGGAGAAGGTGGGTGAACTGCGGGATCGAAAAGCGGAAATCCAACATCAGGTAGTTACGCTTGGAGCGAATCTTGAGGCGTTAACGAGTAATTGACGATATGAACTGGCTCGACAATGGTGAAGTACTTTCCGCGATAGGCGAATTTCTCGCTGAGGATATCGGCCGCGGCGATATTACGACGCAGGCGACCGTCGCTCCGGATGTGCGCGGGATGGGACGCTTTCTTGCGAAGGAGTATCTCGTGATATGTGGGCTCGAGGTTGCCGAAGCCGTGTTCGTACATCTCGACGCCGAGATCCCCGAGATCGAAACGACTTATTCCGAAGGCGACGAGGTTGAGGAAGGCACGGTCTTCGCGACGCTGAAAGGCTTCGCCGATGTGCTTCTCACCGGAGAACGAGTCGCTTTGAATATTCTTCAGCGGATGTGCGGCGTGGCTACGCTGACGCGCGCTTATGTAAAGGCTGTCGAGGGAACTAAGGCGCAGATCGTCGATACTCGTAAGACGACACCGGGATTGCGTCTAATGGAAAAATACGCGGTTACAGTCGGCGGAGGAAAGAACCATCGGATGGGTCTCGATGACGGCGTGCTGATCAAGGACAACCACATCACGCTCGCGGGCGGTATTACTGAAGCGGTTGTTGCGGCCAAGCAGAAAGTCGGGCACCTGCACAAGATCGAAGTCGAGATCACAAACTGGGCCCAACTGCGTGAAGCGATCGAGGCCGGAGCCGACATCATCATGCTCGACAATCAAACGCCCGACGAGGCAGCGAAGCTTGTCGGAATGGCCCGGGATCTGAATCCGTCGGTAGTGATCGAAGCATCAGGCGGGATGGATCTCGACCGAGTACGTTCGTTCGCCGAAGCGGGTGTCGATCTGATCTCGGTCGGACGCATTACACACTCGGCGCGGGCGGTGGATATTTCGTTTAAGATCCAGACGGCGTGAAGCAGTTGATAGTTGATAGTTGATAGTTGATAGTTGCGGACGTATCCTGCCTTCCGAGCGGACTATCAACTATCAATTATCGCCTCTCGCCGGTCTCAGCCACGGTAAGAAGTAGATCACCGCTGTCGACGCGATTATGGCCACAGTCGTCACGATCCCGCCTTCAATACCGTAAACTTCTCCAGTCAGCCAGGCCGGTCCCGAGTCGATCTCACGTAGGACAGGGGCGGAGACAAGTGTTTTAATTCCGCTCACCTCAATTCCGAAGACCGCGCCCAGAACCCAGTTCCACATCAGGTGCATCCCCCAAACAAACCAGAGGTCGCGAGTTTTTAGATATGCGACCCCGAACCACACGCCGGCAAGCATCGTGTTTATTACAGGCAGTACGTCCGCATTAGGATTACCGGCGTGCACCGCTCCGAAAAAGACAGACGTCAGAGCGATCGCCAAAGCGGCCAGTCCGGATCTCGCGAAAGTCTGCAGGATGTATCCTCGAAACAAAGCTTCTTCGGCGGCGGCGCCAACGGCGAGAACGATCAGGGAAACAACGAGCGACTTGATCATAGCCGCGCTATCCGCTGTATTCAGTTCGAATCGGAGCCCGCCCAATGCTACGGCGATCATAACCGCGAAACAAACTGTTCCCGCGCCGAAGAGGATGCCTACTGCAAAATGCTTTAACCAGCCCTTTGTAAACCACGCACCAAGGGCACGGAATGGAAGGTCCTCGAGATATTTGCCGCAGAACCATCCGACAAGAAGCGCCGGGATAAGCATGGCGACGCTATTGACGAGAAGCGAAGCGGGGTCGGTCGGACCGACGGAGCTCGACGACGCGTGAAGAATAGCGAGCGCGGCACCGCCGACCGCCAACGCGGCGACGATAAAGACGACACAGAAGATCGTGAACCGCCATCCGCTGCGAAGGCGGCCATCAGTGTCGAAAAGTAGTTCTTTCATCAGACGACGTTGAGTCTAGCGAAAAGCGGTCATCCGTTACAACTGGATCGTCGGTGGCAAGAGCCACGCGATCCAAGTTAAGGTTTTACCCAGGTCTTAGATCGTTCCCATGCGGCTTTGCCGCCCGATGAGCGGAAAGGCTGTGCCTTTCCGTCGGAGCCTTAAAAAATGGAGGCTCCGCCTCCACAGGAGGCACAGCCTCGCGAGAATGTTGTATTCGACGGTGAGCCAAAGGCTCACCGCTCATCATGGCGGCAAAGCCGCATCGACCTTAACCTTAACCAGCCCCCCGTATTGTGGTCTTTCCCGCTCTTCCAGCGTTATGAGTTAAACTTACACCCGTGAGTAACCCGAAGCCGCCAAGACAAAGTCGCGTTTCGCCGTGGATCCTCGGCGCGTTCGTCCTGGTCTCGCTTACCGTCCTGATTCTCTTGCAGACCTCGAATCTTTGGAAGGAATTCACCGTCGAGACGGCGAGCGATACGCTCTTGCTCTACGCTCTATCGTCGCTCAACTTTATTGCCTTTGTTATTTTCGGTTTCATCTTCCTACGCAGCATTACAAAGTTGATGCGCGAGAGGCGGACGCTTCAGCTCGGGTCGAAGATCAAGAGTCGCTTGCTGCTTTACTTTGCCGTCGTCAGCCTCCTGCCGATCGTCGCGATGGCCGGATTCTCGTACCTTTTTATGAACCGTGCGCTCGAGCGTTGGTTCACGCAGTTTCCCGAAGACGTGGTGATCGAAGCTCGCGACGTTCAACGACGAGCGATCGACGAAGAAGGTCGCCGGCTCAATGAGACCGCCGCGATAATTGCCTCGACGCTCGACGAACGCGATATTTCTGATCGCGAGCTTGATAGCATCGCGAAGGCGGGCAAGTTAACTCGCGTCGAGATCCTGTCGCCTGAAAGGCAGACGTTAGCGTCGGGCGGAACCGGTCCGAGCGCGGAGCGGCAGGGCGAACTGGATCTGATGCTGACCAGTATCCGCTCCGGCAGATCCGACGATCCGTCGTGGGCCGATGGCAAAGGATTCGATGTGGCGGTGATGCCAATCTCGGGCGGGCGGACGCTGTTGGTCATCCCCGACCTGCGCGTCGAATCGGGAGTTATCGAAATGGCTGACAAGTCCCTCGCCGAATTCGATCGTCTGAAACAGAACCAGATCTTCGTCCGGCAGATCGGGTTGCTAACACTCGGCGTGCTTAGTTTTCTACTAATCTTTGCTTCGACGTGGATAGCATTTCATATTGCTCGGGGTCTGACGGTCCCGATCAAGGCGCTGGCAGAAGGTGCCGACGAGATCGCACGAGGAAATTATTCGCATCGCGTAGATGTGTTCGCCGAGGACGAACTGGCTCTGCTTGTAGAAACATTTAACCAGATGTCGTCGCGGCTCGAGGCCAACTCGGCAGAACTTTCCGAGAGGCGTCGGTATATCGAAACGGTGCTCGAATCCCTTCCGACCGGCGTCATATCATTCGACGCGGAGAATCACATCGGCACTTTGAATCGCGCTGCGATGGCTATGTTAAAGCTCGACGAAGCCGATCACTCTGGAAAGGGTCTTTCGGAGATCGTGAGCGCTGACAACCAGGTTATTCTTGGACGTGTTATCGCCCGTGCGAAACGTGCCGGAACCGCTTCGGAGCAGACGATACTAAAGAGTGAAGGCGGAGAGATGGCCGTCGCTCTGACGGCCACGGCGTTGGCGAACTCGGGCGGCGCGGTTCTGGTGATCGAAGACTTATCTGAATTGATAGCCGCTCAACGTGCGTCAGCGTGGCAGGAAGTCGCACGACGGATGGCCCACGAGATAAAGAATCCGCTGACACCGATACAGCTTGCCGCCGAGCGTATCGCGAAACGATTTGCGGCGAGTGGCCGTTTGTCAGTTGTCGGTGGTCAGGGGAGCGGGCTGATGCAGGCGTCTGGTGACGACGCTATGGGGAAGGTTGTTGATGAAGGAACGTCGACGATCCTCCGCGAAGTGCAAAGCCTCAAGGCGATGGTAGACGAATTTTCACGATTCGCCCGTTTGCCGAACGCCGAACCTGCGGCTGGTGATCTCAACGACGTGATCTCGAAGGTTTTGGCGCTGTATGAAGATCGAGTCGACGACGTTCAGATCAAAAGCAGCCTCGCATCCGGTATACCGGCGGCGATGATCGACAAGGAACAGATCAAACGGGTGTTCGTGAATCTGATCGACAATGCTGTCGAGGCGTTCGACATTGCAGCGAACGAAAAGATCGTTATGGTCACGAGCCGTTACGATGTCGCACGGGACCTGATCGTCTCCGAGGTTTCGGATAATGGCCGCGGGATCGCTCCACCGGATCTGCAGAAGTTATTTCAGCCGTATTTTTCAACGAAAGGCCGGGGCACAGGACTTGGCCTTGCAATCGTGCAGAGGATAATCACGGACCATAACGGGAAGATCAAGGCTGTAGGAAATCAACCGAGGGGCGCGCGGTTCATTGTCGAGCTTCCAATTTCCGGATAGATATGAATTGGTGGGAGAGATACAAGTATCAAACGCATCGCACCCGAATGATTGGCGTCGTCGGTGCGAGCTTAATAGTCACTTCTGGTGTGATTGAGATGTTCGCTCTGGTAAACATCATCAAGTATTCTGAGGCGTCACTTAGCGATTCGGATTATCAGCGGATGATCTTAAAGGAGTTCGCGTTCCTTCTAAGCGTCGTCATCGTTTTCATTGCTCGTATTTGGATATTGGTCGCTTGCAAAGTTGGGCCTTACCGCAATTATTTCGCGAGCTCGGCTTTCGCATTCA
This sequence comes from Acidobacteriota bacterium, assembly GCA_031425495.1. Classification (GTDB taxonomy): domain Bacteria; phylum Acidobacteriota; class Blastocatellia; order Pyrinomonadales; family Pyrinomonadaceae; genus OLB17. The sequence continues at coordinate 5,632 of JANPJL010000121.1, read as the reverse complement.
CCGTTGCGTTCGTCTACGTGGTGCACGCTCGATGGTTTGATATGTTCGTAGATAAATCTATCCAGGAATGTGTACCCGAACCAGCCCGGATTTGTTTTGGCATTTATGATATGACGAGTACAAGCTGGATTTTGGTCGCGACAGTTTTGTACGTTTGGTTGAGTGTCCTCCGTACGTTTGCGACGGCGGTATACGCAGTGTTCGCGCATAAATATAAGTGAATTCGATTCTCATTGTTGACGACGAGCTAGGCATCCGCGACACGCTTCGCGGTGTGCTGGAGGATGAAGGCTTCAAGGTCGAGACCGTGGCGTCCGGTGAGGCGTGCCTCAAGCTTGTCGAAAAACAAGGCTTCGCCTGCATCCTTCTCGACATCTGGCTGGGTAAAGGTATCGACGGTCTCGAGACACTGAAGCGTCTCCGTGACAACGGCATCGAGGCAGCGGTCGTGATGATCTCCGGGCACGGGAATATCGAGACGGCAGTAAGATCGACGAAGCTGGGGGCGTTCGATTTTATCGAGAAGCCGCTCAGCCTTGAGAAGACCCTCGTTACGGTAAAGAACGCCGTGCACACGTACGATCTTGAGCGCTCTAATCGTCAGATGCTCGACGAACTGACGGAAAAATATGCGATGGTCGGAGAGTCTGTCGCGATGCGTGCCTTGCGGAAGCAGATTGCCATCGTGGCGCCGTCGGACGGACGCGTCCTGATTTCCGGTGAAAGCGGAACCGGAAAGGAACTTGTCGCACGGGCCATCCATGCGCAATCAAAAAGACGCTCCTCGCCATTCGTCGAGATAAACTCGGCAGCCATTCCAGAGGACCTCGTGGAGTCGGAACTGTTCGGTCACGCGAGAGGAGCTTTCTCGGGTGCGAGCACGGCGAAGAAAGGGAAGTTCGAGATCGCCGACGGTGCAACGATCTTTTTGGACGAGATCGGAGATATGTCGGTGCGCGTTCAGGCGAAGATGCTCCGCGTACTTGAAGAGCAAAGGTTCGAACCGGTGGGAAGCAACACGCCGATCACTGTGGATGTTCGTGTGATCTCGGCGACAAACAAACGTCTCGAAGATCTGATAGACAACGGGAACTTCCGCCCTGATCTTTTTTACCGGCTCAATGTAATCCCTTTTCAGATCCCGCCACTTCGGGAGCGGCTCGAGGACGTCCCGCTGTTGGTCGAACATTTTAATGAGAGATTTTCAAAGGATTACGGGAAAAGACCGAAGGCCTTTGCCGAGGATGCGATCGAGACTCTTCAAAAGCACCAGTGGTTTGGAAATGTACGCGAGTTGAAAAACACGATCGAGCGAGTTGTGATCATGACGGCGAAGACGAAGATCGGCGGGTCAGACCTCCCGGAGCTCGGCACGACGGACGAGAAACCTGCATCGAGCTTTCGCTTTCCTTCCTTCAAGGCAGCGACCGACGCGTATCACCGCGAATTCATTCTTCACAAACTTGCGGAGTTCGACGGAAACGTCAGCCGTGCCGCCGAAGAGATGGGTGTCGACCGCAGTCATTTGTACCGACGGATGAAGAATTTGGGAATTCAGAATTCAGAGGTCAGAAGTCAGAATTCAGAAATTGAGGATTAGACGGCAGAAGTCAGTAGTCGGTAGTGGTTAATAGTGACAATGAAAGTGAGGTTCCTAGGGTGAAATTTCGTGAGAAAAAGTTATCGAGAACTGGACCTTTTCTTGTTTCGTGTCCTTTTCGTGTAATTCGTGGTTATCTTTTCTTAGATCCAACCACGAAATGCACGAAACACGCGAAAAAGAACACGAACAAGAGATATCTTAAATTCATCGTGACCTCGGTAATTGCCGGCCCGCTTCCCGAACCGACCAATACCTCGCGAAAAGGAACACAGAAGGCACAACGCTAAAAGGAAAAGAGGAGAGCGGCGATAACTGCTCTCCTCTTTCTACTGACTACTGACTACCGACTACTGACTACTGACTACTTCTTCGCCACCGGAAACCCGCGTTTCTTCATCAACGCTTCGACCTTTGGATCGCGGCCGCGGAATGCACGATATGCATCTGCCGGATCGATGGTGTTGCCCACCGAGAAGATGTTTTTCACCAGCTTTGCACCGACTGCTTTATCGTATGCACCCTTGCCTTCGACAAATGCTCCAAACGCATCGGCTGTGATCACATCCGACCAAAGATAGCTGTAATAGCCAGCCGAATATCCGTCACTCGAAAACGCGTGCCCGAACTGCGGCGTGCGGTGACGCATGACGATTTCCTTCGGCATCTTTAACGCCGCAAGTGTTTCGCGTTCGAATTTATCCGGATCGATCTTCTGGTCGCCTGCGAGATGGAGCTTCATATCGACGAGTGCACTCGCAAGATATTCCGTCGTGTCGAATCCTTCGTTGAACGTCGATGCCTTGCTGATCTTGTCGACCAATGCTTGAGGTATCGGCTTCCCGGTTTGATAATGGACCGCATATTTCTGTAGTACCTCGGGCGTCGACAGCCAATGCTCGAGCAACTGCGAAGGGAACTCGACATAGTCGCGTGAGACGGCTGTCCCTGAGAGGGTCGGATACGTCACGTTCGAAGATAGGCCGTGGAGCGCATGCCCGAATTCGTGGAACATTGTCGTCGCATCGTCCCACGATATCAGGACCGACTCGCCCGGTTTTCCTTTTACGAAATTCGAGTTGTTCGAAACAATGGTCGTGATATCCGTGTCCAGCCTTTCCTGATTTCTATACGCGTTCATCCACGCACCGGAACGCTTTCCGTCGCGAGCGTAAGGATCGAAATACCAAAGCCCGACATGCTTGCCGGTGGTCTTGTCCTTTACTTCCCAGACGGTCACGTCAGGATGAAAGACAGGGACGTTTGTGACCGGCGTGAAATTGAAATTGAAAACTTCACCCGCGACATAGAACATGGCATCGCGGATCTTGTCGAGCTGCAGATACTGCTTCACCTCGTTTTGATCGAGGTCGTATTTTGATTTGCGGACCTTCTCGGCGTAGTAGCGATAGTCCCACGGCTCGATGGTGATCTTCGCTCCTTCCTTGTTCGCCAGAGCCTGCATATCGGCAACTTCTTCAGCGACGCGGGCGATAGCCGCCGGCCACACTGCTTCCATCAATTCCATCGCTCGCTCCGGCGTCTTTGCCATCGCATTCTCGAGACGCCAATGTGCGTGCGTCGCGAAACCGAGAAGCTTTGCCCGTTCGGCCCGAAGCTGAAGGATCTGAGCGATCGTCGCATTGTTGTCAGCCTTGTCACCGTTGTCGCCGCGATTGACGAACATCTTCCAAACTTTTTCACGAAGATCGCGGCGGTCCGAATACGTCAGGAAAGGATCGACCGACGACCGGGTGTTCATGACGATCCCAGCCGAACCGACAACCTTCTTTGACGATGCCGCTTGGGCAGCGGCGTCCTTTAACGATTGCGAAAGACCGGCGAGATCGGCTTCATCCTTTAGCACGACCCACTGACCGTTCTCTTCGCTTAGGAGGTTCTGGCCGAATGTTGTGAAATGCTTTGCAAGTTCCTGGTTTATGGCGGAGAGTCGTGATTTCTGTTCGGCATTGAGCCTCGCACCAGCTCTGACGAAGTTTGTGTAGTAGAGCCAGGTCAAGCGTTGCTGTTCGGCGGTGAGTTTATTCTTATCAGGCGAATTATAAACAGCCTCGATGCGTTTGAAGAGAGCTTCGTTTTGACTGATCTTATCGCCGAATGCGGCAAGCTTCGGGGCCATCTCGCGCTGCACCGTCTGATACTCAGGCGTTGCCATATTGCCGCCCCAGATCGAGTAGATAGTCGAGACGCGATCCAACGTCGCGCCGGACTTCTCCATTGCCGCGATCGTGTTCTCAAACGTCGGTGCTGCACTATTGGTGGCGATCTTCTCGACTTCAGCGAGATTCTCGGCCATGCCGACCTCGAGAGCCGGCTTGAAGTCAGCAACTTTTACTTTGTCGAATGGCGGAATGCCACCGTACGGCCCCTCCCATTTTTGCAACAAGGGATTGGTTTCAGCGGAAGCGGAGACGCGGGCTGCGTCATTTTGCGAGACGGTCATAAATAAAAAGGCTGCCGCACCGAACAGCAGCGCGAAGCGAACAAGATTACGATTTACCATGTTTTCAAAACTCTCCTCGGGGACATTGGATTTTACCGTGTTGCCAAAGGTTGGACAAATTCTCTACGTCGCGGAGGAAAGGCATAGGAAAAGGCAGCCTGACGCTGCCTTTTCCTGTGACTTGGTACACCCGGCATGATTCGAACATGCGACCCCTTGATTCGTAGTCAAGTACTCTATCCAGCTGAGCTACGGGTGCGTAAATCGCGAACAGTTAGACTACAAATCGATGGTGTGTATGTCAAGGAAACCGCAAGTTTCTCGAAAGTTGACAGAGTTGCTTTGAGTTTCCAGAGTTACAGAGTTTCCAGAGTTGCAGAGTTCAAGAGGGCGCGCGTCGCGAGGCCCGTTCAAGCCGCTGTGTCGCAAGTCCGAAACTCTGGAAACACTGCAACTCTGGAAACTCTGGAACTTTGGAAACTTATTTTGCGAAATATCCCTGACGGGCTCGACGTATAAGATCTGGCCGGTCTACGTCTACACGTATCGCTCGCCACTTGCCATCGCGCTTCTCGTTGATGGGTACGTACTCGATCGTGTAAAGCGTGCGGAGATCCGCGGCGACGAGAGCGTAGAGCGTGCCCATCTCTTCGAGCCGTTTAATTGTGTTGAGCGTGCCGCCGGTTCTGTCGGCGACCAGTTTTAGGCGGGTGCGTGCTGCAGAGTACATTGCGACTTGGCTCGCGGTCGGATCAGCAAGCCGGGCCGGATCACCAGTCGGAAGCGCGAGCGGGTAGATCGTTACACCCTGCACGTCGGCTCGATCGAGAACTCGTCTTAATGTTTCATTCGTCTCGGGTTTGATTGCCGTCAGTATCTCGGGATCCTTCAGTTCGGCCAAAACCTTTCGGTCCTTGTTCTGTGCATCCGTGTCGACCCCGTCGGTCAGAACCACGATCGCTTTGCGCCGGCTTTTTTCATTGCCCAGCTTTTCAAGCGAGAAGAGGAGGGCCTTGTAGAGATCCGTGTCGCCCGCCCCATTCGCCACCGAGATCGAGTGGAAGGCAACGCGGCGATCGGTCGTAAAGTCGTTCAGCAAATTTACCTTGCTGTAGAACTCTACAACGGCGATACGGTCTTCCGGCCCGAGGGCATCGAGGAAACGGGTCGCCGCCATCTGGATATTCTGCCGAAAGCCACGCGTCGAACCGCTCATGTCCAGCATCATTACGACACTGAACGGAGCCGACGAAGTTTCAAATCGCGATATTTCCTGCTTGACCCCATCCTCAAAAACGTTGAAGTTCGACCGGTCGAGCGTCGTGATCGGACGTCCGCGGTCGTCGACGACGCCAACGTTTACGCGAACGATCGCCGAGTCCACTCGCACCGGGTCATCGTCCTGCGCGAAAGATACGGTGGTCGACGACACTGTAATTAAGATCAAGTAAAGAATTGGGCGGAGGACCATAGGTTAAATTCTAAACAATCAGACGCTGGATATAGTAACGCGGTTGCACTGTCGCTGGTTTCATCCGCGTCTTAACAACCTGAATGAATTGAACTAT
>JANPJL010000120.1:0-10000 GCA_031425495.1 Acidobacteriota bacterium | reverse complement strand
TCGGTAAGAGAATTCGGAAGGGTCGCTAGCAAACGCATCATACCACGTCTGGTTACCTGCCTTGAAAATTCACGATAGCCCACTTACCCCCACATGGAGCAACACCCTTACCTCACTATCCTAGGCGCACTTATCAGCGGTGGCATCCTACAATGGCTTTTGAACCGCTTCTGGCTGTCGAAGAAAGAAGAGGCTGACGTGGCCAAGCAGCTGCGCGACGAAATGCGCCAGTACATCACTGACTTTGATAACCGCCTCGGCAAAATGCAGAGCGAGCTGGATGACTGGCGCACCAAGTATTTCCAGTTGCTGGAGGAGCACACCGGCCTGAAGCTGGAAAACATGAAGCTCCGGGCCGAACTCGACTTGATGAATCCTAAACCGGTCTTCTACCGCGACCGGCCCGAAACCACCAAAACCATCAGCTGATGTTTCTGATACCCCAAGATTACGAGCAAATCATTCGTACTGAGATTCTGACCACGATTTCGGCTGGCAAAACCTACAACGTTGATGCGGCCGAACAGACGGCGCGGGCCGAGATGGAGAGCTATCTGGCCAGCCGCTACGACGTGGCCCGCATCTTCGTGCAGGTAGAGCCGTGGGAGTTGACCGGCCAATATCTGAAGGGTGCCGTGGTGTGGCAGCAAGGCACCACTAAACAGGTGGTATTCACGTCGCAGGTTGACGGCCCTGGCCATGCCCCCTTGGATGCTGGCACTGATTGGTTGCCTATCGACCCCCGGAACGCGCTCATCCGAACCTACATGGTCGATTTGACTGTGTACCACGTCCATGCTGCCACCCCGCACAAGGCTATCCCGGAATTGCGCGTGTTGCGCTACGAAGCCGCCATCAGCTGGCTGAAGATGGTGAGCAAGGGCGAGTTGACGCCCAATCTGCCACCACTACCTACGGAGCCCGGCGAAAGCCCTATTGACGGTTTACTGCGCTTGGGCTCACGCCCGAAGCTGCGCCACGACCGCTAACCCATTTAAAGCCCCTTTAAACTCCCGCATATGGCATCCTCTTTATGGGACCGGATGTTTTCCCGTCCTGCTCCGGTGCAAGCCGCTACACCCGCTAAAACCCGCGGCTAGAATTCTTTTTATCCCCCAATAAAACTCATTGTCCGTGACGCGGGAACGAAATCATTGTCATTGATCGTATGACGCGGTTCTTTTTTCAAAGCAACGTGTTCGATGAATTCGACCAGTTCCGCGCGCGTCGCGCCGCTCCGCAATTGTTCTCGCAGGTCATGCTCGACGGTTGAAAAGAGACAGGTTCGAATTTGCCCATCCGCAGTAAGCCTGATCCGCGAACAAGCTCCGCAGAACATTTCCGTGACCGGAGCGATGATGCCGATCCCGCCTGGTTGGCCGTCAGCGAACTTATACTTCCATGCTGTTTCGCTTCCCCGTGTAGCGTCTTTCAAGACGAGAGGATAGGCTGCGTGAATCTTCTCGAAGATCTCTCGACCCGCCACGACCTTTCCGCGATCCCAGTCATGCCCCGAGTCCAGCGGCATGTATTCGATAAACCGCATCTCCACACCCGTAGTCCTCGCGAATCGCGCAAAATCGACAAGCTCGTCATCGTTTACACCGCGGACAATGACGGCGTTGATCTTTACCGGCTCGAAGCCGAACATCTTTGCCGCTTCGATCGCCTCAAAAACTTCCTCAAGTTTGTTGACCCCGGTGATCTCATGAAATCGTTGCCGGTCCAGAGTGTCGAGACTGATCGTCATGCGATCGAGGCCCGCATTTTTTAATACGTGAGCCTTCCGGGGAATGTCGAAACCGTTCGTCGTCAGCGCAAGGTCTTTCAACTGCGGCTTCAGTTTCGCAATCTTCGCAACAAGCTCTTCGATATTACGTCGCAGCATCGGCTCGCCGCCGGTGAGACGGATCTTCTCGATCCCGAGCGAGACGAATATATCCGAGACGTAGGCTATCTCTTCAAATGTCAGAATAGTCTCTTTCCGCGCGAGGGGAGGCTCGCCGTTTGGCAAGCAATAGAAACACCGAAAGTTGCACCGATCGGTGACCGATACTCGCAGATCACGGATTATTCTGTTGTGCGCGTCTTTAAGCACGAATTCTGTTAACTAATTAATAATTACTAATTAATAGTTAGTAATTACTTCCTGGAAGTCTGCCGAAGCGCAGCCGCATTTCGCTTTAACCCGCCAAGCTTTGTTCGCTTCATCGGACTCTTTCGAAAGCGCTCGGCGTAAGTCTCGGGTGTGAGCGATTCTACCACGTCGAGATCGAGCGATGTCTCGGTGAGCCGCGGTGCAAAGCGGGGTTCATCGGTCGGCTTCTCGAAACGGTTCCAGGGACAGACGTCCTGACAGATGTCACATCCATAAAGCCAGCCCTCGAGTTTCGACGAGACGTCATCCGGCAATTCGTCCGTCCTCAGCTCGATCGTTGCATATGAGATGCATTTATTCGAATCGACGACGTACGGCTCGACAATGGCGTCCGTCGGACAAGCGTCGATGCAGGCGGTGCAGGTACCGCAATGGTCCGTTGCCGGCTCATCGTGGTCGAGGTCGAGGTTTAGAAGGATCTCGCCGAGAAAGATCCACGAACCATTTTCCTTCGTGAGGACGTTTGAGTTTTTCCCGATCCAGCCGATACCGGCCCGCATTGCCCACGCCTTCTCCATTATCGGAGCCGTATCGACGCAGATCTTGCCCGAAGCACCAGGGTAATAGTCTACGATCCAATCAAGCAGCGTGCGCAGTTTTTCCTTAAGAACGTCATGATAATCGTCGCCCCATGCATAACGCGATATCTTCCCTTTTTCAGGATCGTCTACATGCTGCTGGGGTGTGTAGTAATTCAGAGCGACAGAGATCACCGTCTTCGCGTCGGGCAAGATCCGGCGGGGATCGGTGCGCTTTTCCGGTTCGCGTTCGAGCCACGCCATTTGGCCTTGATAGCCGCGACCAAGCCACGTGAAGAATTTCTCCCCCGAGTGGCCGAGAGACTCGGCACGTGCAAAGCGGATCTTATCGATGCCAAGCCCGATCGCCTTTTGCCTGATCTTTGTTGAAAGCGAATCCACGATTCAATTATCGAACAATTGTAGGACGGACTGTTAGTCCGTCCTCGGTCGAGACGCTAATAAGTGAGGATTTGTCGCCGGGACCCGGGGATGAATTGCCTCCGGCTTCAGGCGGAGGTTAGGTGACCCGCGGCAAGGGCTTAAGCCAAAAAATCTGAATATCAATTCGCTCTCGGCTAAATTCGGCTAAAGCCAAGAACTTGTCTTAACCAACCTCCCGCTCAAGCGGGAGGCAATTCATCCATCCCGCTAACCAGACAACCACACACTAATCTCCAGCTCAGCGGGAGGCAATTCATCCGTCCCGTTAACCAAAAAAAGAGACCGCCTTTTCAGACGGCCTCTTCTTCGGTCAGGGACGGACTAACAGTCCGTCAAACGCTTACTAGAAGCTCAGCTTCGCACCGAACTGGAACTGTCTCGGATCGAATGCCGATGTCGGCCGGCTGTAATACTTGCCATTACCAGCCCGCTCGCCATGGGCATTGACAACGTCATAGAACGGATTTGCCCCTGCTTCGTTAAACCGGTTGAAGAGGTTGAACCCTTCTGCGATCAGATCCAAGCTGATCCGCTCGCCGAAATGAATTCGACGCGTAAGCCGCGCATCAACCGAGAAATAGTTGTGCGTGATTCCCATGTTGCGACCGAGGTTTCCGTTTGCAGGAAACACGCCGGGGAAGCAGTTAAGATCGACCGCCGTCTGACACAATGTACCGTCCGGCAGTACTGTGGGACGCTCATTAGAACTTTGGAAATCACCGTTCGCATCGCCTACAGCGAGGATGTTAAACGGGCGTCCTGAGCCATACTCGACGATCGGCGAGAATGAGAATCCGCTCATCCACCTTTTCCATCCACCACCCGTTCTCCAGCCATCAGGGCTGCTAAAGACACCGCTGAACACGAACCGATGACGTTGATCGAAGAGCGAGTCCGAACGCTCGGCCTTGAAGTTCGTGTTGTCCTGCGGTTTCAAAAGGGTCTGAAGATCGGATGACTCATCTATCGAGTGCGACCATGTGTAGGTTGCAAAGAACTGCATGTTGTTGGAGAAGCGCTTCTTCACCTCCAAGTTAAGGGCGTTGTAGGATGAGTTTCCATCGGACAATTGCGCGTTGACATCCGAATAAGGATTGATCGGACCGGGTGCCCGGAGACTACCTGCGAGCAATGAATCGAACACAGGCTTATCCAGACCCGTCAAAGCTTTAACAAAGAAATAGTTCGGACCGAGGCGGCGGAAGTAATCGGCCGCGATGGGGCTCACTATCCTCTGGCCGGTGGTATTGTTCACCGCAATAAAGCCCGGCACAACGACCGTGTAAAGAGCATTCGAAGCCGTCGGCAGACTGAAGAAGGCAGCTTCCGATAAGTTGCGAGGAGCTCGTCCAGTAGGTCCGCAGGGTCCCGGAGCACCGCTAGGCAGGAAGCACGCCAGAGGGTTGTTTGCCGTAAAGCGTCGGAAGTTTGCGACAAGGGCACCCGTGTCAACGTTGTTGACATCCTGCGGGTGAGCCAGGTGCCGTGCGTTCACCGTGATGTAGCTGGCGGATACCGCCATATCCTTGCCGATCATCTGCTCGATGCCGAGATTTCCCTGAAACGCGGATGGAAACTGGAAATCTTTTGCTACGTTAAGCGTGAACGGCAGAACCGGGCCGAAGCCGGTAAAGTTGTTCGGATCGAAACGTTGAAGACCGAATTGATAGTTCGAGGACGTTGCGATCGCTTGCGTGATCGCCCCTCCGCAGATCGCCGGGTTGGACCCTTGGACGCCGCAGACCGTTCCATGAAATACCTGAAACGCATTGAATAGACCGGTCGGCGAAGGTCCGCCAATCGGCAGGAGTGTCGCCTGCTGCTGCTGTGAACCGTCAGCGATGTCCGAGTTGAAGGCAACGGCAAGCAACGGGTGATCGTAGTACATTCCGCCCGCGGCGCGAACGACCGTCCTGCCGTTGTTAAAGACGTCCCAGGCAACGCCAAGACGCGGGGCCCAGTTGTTTGAATCGCGCGGAAACCCCTGCGTTACGCCTAATGCATCCTGAGCGATCTGTACATCCTGAGCCGTCAAGTTGATGCCCGTCAGCGGATCGCGGAACGGCGTCGGTGCAAACTCTTCCGTCAATTCGATGTCGTAGCGAATTCCGTAATTTAGCGTTACGTTTTTAAGAACCTTCCAGGTGTCCTGGGCGAAGAACGCGATCGGCTTGTTCTTGATCGCGCTGTTCGGATTGCCGAAACCCTGGATAAACACGCTGGGGAAACCCAGCCCGTAGGTCTGATTCGCTGTAAATGCAGGGCACCGGTCAGCGAGTGCGATCGTCGCCGCGTCGCAACCGGCGAGCGGACTGAGTGAGCTGGCCGCCTGTTGCCCGAAATTAAACAGACCCGGGAAGTTCAGCTCGAACCTCGCCTTTATGTCGATCCAACTAATGTCCCCACCGAATTTGAAAATATGGTCGCCCGTCGCCCATGTAAGATTGTCGCGGAGCTGATACCGATTTTCGCTGCGGTTGACCGGCGAAAAAGGATTTGACCCTACAAAACCGGTGCCGGCGATCTGGTGTGCGACGCTCGGCACTTGAGAATCAAAATCCGCAAGCCGCCGTCCGTAGTTTACGAACGCTTCATTTACAAGGTTGTGCGGGAGCACGCTCGAAAGTGAAAGACCAGCCGACGTATCCCGAATATTCTGAATTCCGGTTCGCGAATAGTCGTTCTGTCCCAGCGTCTGATTCTGCGACTCGTCCTGAATGCCGTTTATAATGCTCGGGTTATATCCGAAGCGTACGGAAAGCTGATGGCCGGGCACGATCAGATGGTCCATCCGAACCGAACTATATGTTGTCCCCTCGGAGATCGGATAGATGCGACGCAGTTGGGCCAGGGGACGAAACGCTACTAACTCTCCGCGGGCATTCCGTGTCAACGGTACAGGAGCTCCGGACAGGTAAAACCTGTTGCCGACGACCTGGCCCTGCGGTATCGGAAGTCCTGGCAAGAAGTTCACCAACGTACTTCCACCGTTGAGGGCGGTTTGTGCACCCACACCGGCGAAGTGAGCATAGATCAATGCCCGCGAGGGATTGATTGCGAGCTGGCCTTGAATGTACGCGACCTGCTGGGGTGTCAGGCCGGTAAAAGTCTGGGATACCGGAAGAAATGGTGCGCCGATCGTTATGCTGCCGGTCTGACGTCCGATGATATCGCTGGTAAAGAAACCCGATTCCTGTCGGCGGCGCTGTTCGAATGCGGCGAAGAAAAATGTTCGCTCTTTGAGAAGGGGCCCGCCAAGGGTTGCTCCGTACTGGACTCGCGTGTAAGGCGGTCTCTTTTTCGGATCGCCATCGATCACCGGTGCGAAAGCATTTCTCGACTGGATGCTCTTGTCGCGAATGAAGCCAAAGACGTTTCCGTGAAAATCGTTGGTGCCGCTCTTGGTAACGACGTTGACGATACCGCCAGTGGCCCTGCCGAATTCGGGCAAGTAAGAGTTCGTTGTGACCTGATATTCCTGCACGGCCTCTTGTGAGACAGTGGAGCGGGCAGCGTTGATCGAGTTGTCCGTGAAGTCGGCACCGTCAACTTGAACCAGCGTCGAGCGTCCGCGCTGTCCGCCGATGTTCAGACCCGATGTCGGTGCGGGACCGACGGGACGACCGTTGTCGCGGCCAACCGTTGAGATCGTCAATGCAAATCCAGTTGCGCTACGTTCGTTGATCGGCAAGTTCTCGATCCGCGTCTGGTCGATGGTCGTCGAAACAGTAGTCTTTGTAGTCTCGACCAGTTCGACTGACTCGCCAGTCACATTAACTATCGCATCCTGCGAACCGATCTCCATCGAGATCCGCAGTTCTGCAGCCTGACCGACGGTCAAACGAACCGGCGAGATCAAGACCTTTTTGAAGGTTGGAGCTTCGGCCGTAACTTCATACTCGCCAGGGGGCAGACCTATCAGGCGGTACGTTCCGTCCTCGGAGGAGGTTACTGAGCGTTCGATGCCTGTACCGGCATTTCGTGCGGTAACGTTCGCGCCGGCAACGACGGCGCCATTCGGATCAACAACCGTCCCCGTCAGATCGGCTGCACTCGCCTGCGATTGCGTAAAAACCGCACCGGCACTAGCGGCGGCGATCATAACAAGCACGAGACATTTTCCGATAAATCCTGCCCTACGGCCTGAAACTTCGTTCATCAATTTTCTCCTTAATACGTGGAAACCTATTACCTGTGCAGCAGAGCGTGGGGGAAATGAGGCGACGCTCCGAGCCCGGATCGGGCTTTTACACTTAATTATTCAAATTACTGCGGATGCACAGATAGAATTGCTTTGATGTTTTTAGCCTAAAACCGCTATTAAGGCAAGGTAAATGTAAGACTTTTGTAATTTGTGGCGAAAGGATTTAGGCGAATCTCGAATCAACTTCGCGTAGCTCTCGCAAGTAGGCGTCTCGCTCCCGAGCTGAGGGCGAGCGAAGCTACTACGGCCGTAGCGAGTTTCGGCATGAACGCACTGCGACGAAGGGCCGAACAAATTCGAAGGCGTCGCGCGAATCGCTGGTGGTACGCTGACGAGTATTCGGCGGCAATGCGCTCGGGTGATTCCCGATTTGCGATGATCACGTTCGCGAGTATTCCGGAGCTCTCCAAGGCCATGACCATTCCGCTGCCGGTGAAAGGATCGATGAACGAAGCGGCATCACCGACCGTGAAAAGATTTCGGGCCGGGGCCAGACTCTTTGTCCCGAATCCGTTTATTGATACGGCAAGCCAGTCCTCAGCCGATATGTTCCCGATCGTTTCACTCGCACGATTATTTTTTAACACGACTCTCTTTACGATCTCATGACCACCGCCCGCGACCGTCCGGACGATTTCGGATCGAACAAGAAAGCACAAGTTGGCACGATCATTCTCAACGTTCGACAGCCCGGCATAGCCGCCGGGAAACGAATATATCTCGCATCGGCCTTTGGCGATTTCGGCACCGGTCACGTGCGCCTTGAATCCGACAAACGAAGGCTTCTGCAAATGTTCCGGTGATACGTTCGCGCTCTTTCCGATCAGCCGTGCTAAGGTCCCGGCCCTCCCGGTCGCATCGACGAAGATGTCCGCTTCGATTTCCATGATGCCGGCATCTTCTGCCCGCGTCGTAATTGTTTCAACGCGGTCTTGATCTAACTCGAGACCATTGACATTAGTACTCTCGAAAACCGCGACGCCGGTTTCCGTCGCGCGCTTCAGAAGCCGATCGTCCATCTCCGCCCGGCTCAAGCTCAGTGCAAAGCTTCCGCCTCCGCCGAACCAACCGCTTGGAATTGCGATGCTCTTTCCACCTTTTTCAAAAAAAAGGGTTTCGTAGATCCGGTCGCCGCCGGCGGTCAGCATCGAGTCGAGAACGCCCAACTTCTCGAAGTGCGGCAGACACTCGGGCGAGATAAATTCGCCGCAGAGTTTCTGGCGCGGAAACTTTTCACGCTCGATCAACACCGTGTCGAATCCGTTTTCGGCGAGACGGATCGCAAGGCTCGATCCCGCCGGACCGGCGCCGACGATTGCGATTTTCGATTTGCGATTTGCGATTTGCGATCTCATCCCATTCTCGGTTTCTATTTGCGATCTAATCGTGATTATAGTGCGTTTGTGTCTAGGTCGGCCCGGCAATCGCAAATCACAATTCGAAAATCGAAAATTCCCGTTGTTGACAATCGCAAATCGCAAATCGACAATCGCAAATAATGAAGATCATCCCCCTCTCGATCCCAACCCCGTTCTATGTCGGTGACGTCAATGTCTACCTGATCAAGGAAGATCCGTTGACGTTGATCGATGTCGGGCCAAAGACGCGCGAGGCGTCGGACGCCCTCCGGTCCAAGCTCGCGGCAAACGGGGTGCGCGTCGCCGATATGCGCCGCATAGTTCTGACCCACGCTCATGAGGATCACTGCGGATTGGCGAAAGAGGTACGCGACGAGGCGAAGGATGCGCAAGTTTTTGTTCATGATTGGGAAACCGGCCACCTGTTCGGCCGCCTGGCGCGCGAAGAGCACCGGAAGTTGCTCGCGCGATCCGGCGTTCCCGAGAATGTACTCGGCGAGATGCGTGAGTTGTACGAGGACATCAGCCTGCTGACCGATTCGCTTGCCGACGGCGAATTCGAATCGCTTGACGATGAAGCGGAGCTCGAATTTGAAAGTGGCTCACTTCGCGTTCTGCACACCCCCGGTCATACGCCTGGTTCGTGTTCGTTCGTCCGAGAGGCGAACCGCACGCTGATCTGCGGCGACTGTGTGCTCAAACGGATCACACCAAACCCGATTCTGTCGCCCGACCCTATCGATCCGGAGAGACGCTTTCCATCGCTCGCGGAATATCTAGTCAGCCTTGCAAAGCTCCGCGAGTTTCGTCCGACGCTTGCGTATGGAGGGCACGGCGAGCCGGTCACTGATTTCGAAGAGATCTTTAATCGATACGTTCGGGCGATCGACGATCGTCAGCGAAATGTGATCGCACAAGTGACCTCGACCGGCGTAACAGCCTTCGAGCTCGCAGAGAAATTATTTCCCAATTCATTCGACGCGGACGTGCACCGCTTTCTCGCCATATCAGAATCGGTCGCGCATTTGGATTATGCAGAGTCGGAAGGAAAGATCGGTGTCGAGCTTCGAGATGGGGTCGAATTTTATCGGCGATAAGGGTTCTGTCTTCTTGTTTCTTGTTTCTTGTATCTTTTTCTTGTTTCGTGTGTTTCGTGTATTTCGTGGTTAGCTCTTTCAGGCGGCCCAAAGTCACGAGCGTTCGCGGAAAAAGAGCTAACCACGAAATACACGAAACACACGAAACAAGAAAAAGATACAAGAAACAAGAAACAAGAAGACAGAACCCTTATCGCCGATAAAATTCGACCCCATCTCGA
>JANPJL010000119.1:0-18558 GCA_031425495.1 Acidobacteriota bacterium | reverse complement strand
GCGGATGCAAAGAATGTTGAGACGCAGACAACTGCGGCGTTGAACGAATCGAAGCCGGCTGATGAAAAGCAGCAGGATATCAACGAGGATCTCGAGAGACAGTAACTGGAAATTCGGATTTCGGATTTCGGATTGCGGATTTCAAATCCCAAATCCCAAATCCCAAATCCCAAATCAAAATATGGGACAGAAAGTTCATCCATACGGCTTCCGGGTCGGATATAACAAGGACTGGCACTCGCATTGGTTCACTAAGCACGACTTCGCGAAGTTCCTGGCCGAGGACCTGAGGCTAAAGCGCGATCTAAAGCGACGATTCAGCGGCGGCGGCGTGTCGCATATCGACATCGAGCGTGCGGCTTCTCGTCTAAAGATCATCATCTACACCTCGCGACCCGGCATCATCATCGGACGTAAGGGTTCTGAGATCGAAAAGCTGCGAGAGGATCTTTCGCACAAGACCGGTCGAGAAGTCCTGATCTCGATTCAGGAGATCCGTCATCCGGAACTCAACGCTCAGCTGCAGGCCGAGAAGATCGCACAACAGCTCGAAAAGCGTATCGCGTTCCGTCGCGCGATGAAGAAGACGATGGAAGAATCGCAGAGGTTCGGAGCACAGGGCATTAAAGTGATGATCGCGGGTCGCCTGAATGGCGCTGAGATCGCTCGCACCGAATGGTCGCTGCAGGGCCGTCTGCCGTTGCACACACTCCGTGCCGACATCGACTACGGCTTTGCCGAAGCGTTGACGACATTTGGGATAATCGGCGTGAAAGTTTGGATCTATCGCGGTGAGATCCTCGATCCGAATGCCTCGATGGCACGCGGTACGACGACGGATCCGATGAACGAAGTAAAGGTGGAACGCGGAGCACGACGCGGCGGTCCGCGACGGGATGATAGAAGGTAGTTGTCGGTTGTCGGTGGTCAGTTTTCAGTAAGACGCCCGCCGAACACGACGCAAAGCAAACGAGATTTCTTAGTTGGCGGGAGCATTAGAAACTGACGACCGACAACTGACCACTGGAGACTAAGTATGTTGATGCCGAAAAAGGTCAAGCACCGAAGGGTCATGAAGGGCCGCATGCGCGGGAAAGCAACGCGTGGCGAGAACCTCAACTTTGGTGACTTCGGACTGAAGACATTGGAAGCGGGTTGGATCACCGATCGGCAGATCGAGGCCGCTCGTATCGCGATGACGCGTCACGTAAAACGCGGAGGTAAGATCTGGATCCGGATGTTCCCCGACAAGCCGATCACGAAGAAGCCGGCCGAAACGCGTATGGGTTCAGGTAAGGGTGCTCCGGACCACTGGGTCGCGGTGGTGAAACCGGGCCGTGTGCTTTACGAGATCCAGGGCGTGGATGAAGTTCTCGCACGTGAGGCATTTAAGTTGGCGGCACAAAAGCTTCCGATTAAGACAAAGTTCGTCTCGCGGGCGGACCTCGAGGGAGGCGTCGTTTAAGTTATGAAACGCAAGGAACAGATCGATCAGCTTAAGGACATGAGCGCTCAAGAGCTCAGCGATCAGGCAGATGCACTGAAGGAATCGCTTTTCCGTTTGAAGTTTCGCAAAACGCTCGGCGTCGGCGAGACGGTTAAGGATATTCGCCGCGAGAAAAAGACACTTGCTCGCGTTTACACGCTCATCGGCGAGAAGGCGGCTGCCGCGAAGAACGAGAACTAGAAATGGTAACTAAGAAAAAGACAGACGAAACGGAAGCCGTCGTGGACGCACCGGCAGAGACTGAAGCGGTCGAGACGAGCGAAGTAAAAGCCGACGCGGCTGAAGCGGTCGAGACAAGCGAAGTAAAAGCGGCCGCTACTGAAGAAGCACCGAAGAAAAGTGCTAAAGCTCCGGCAAAGAAAGCTGAAGTCGAAGCTGCGGCCACCTCGGGCGACGCGACGGACGAGCCGGTAAAGAAGGGAAAGCGAGCCGAGAAGATCGGTGTTGTCACATCGGACAAGATGACGTTGACCGTCGTTGTTCGTGTCGACCGCTTGGTCAAGCACCCGATCTATCGCAAGTACATCCGCAAGCGTAAAAAGTTTATGGCACATGACGATAAGGGTGCCAAGATCGGCGACAAGGTCAGGATCGTTGAGACGAGACCTTTGTCCGCCCGCAAACGGTGGCGTGTTGTCGAGATAATTCACAAAGCGGAATTGTAGATAGTTCGTTGATCGTTGTTCGTTGCTTTAAGAAGTCTCGACGAACAACGAACAACGAACAACGAGCGATTGAGGTAATTTTATGATTCAAATGCAGACCTCCTTGGCGGTCGCGGATAATTCGGGTGCGAAACGTGTGGTCATGATCATGCCTATCGGCGGATCGACCAGCAAGATCGCCCGGCTTGGCGACAAGATCAAGGTCACCGTAAAAGAGGCGTCCCCGGACGGCACCGCTAAGAAGGGAAAAGTTTATAACGCGGTGATCGTCAGAACGCGAAAAGAAATTCGCCGTAAAGACGGAACGTACATCCGTTTCGACGAGAACGCGGCCGTGCTTATCAAAGACGATGGCACACCGGTCGGGACGCGTGTTTTCGGTCCGGTCGCGCGCGAGCTACGTGAAAAGAATTTCATGAAGATTGTGAGTCTTGCGCCCGAGGTTATTTAGCTTTGGATGGTTGATCGTTGATCGTTGATCGTGGTCTAACCACGAATTCGCAACGAACGACGATCAACGATCAACGATCAACTAACGAAGAGATGAAAACGATTAAGACAGGAACAGTAAGCAGCAAGATCAAACGTGGCGATAACGTCGTGTTTATCGCGGGCAGGGAATACGCCCGGTATGACAGTGCCGGAAAGCGTACACCGTTTCGCGGAAAGGTGATCGAGGTCGACGCTCGTAACGGGAAGGTCAAGGTTGAGGGTGCGATGTTAATGAAAAAGCACCAGAAGCCAGTGCCGCAGCTCAATCGCGAAGGCGGTATCAGAGAGCAGGAGGCCTGGGTCGATGTTTCGAATGTGGCTCTCGTTGATCCGGATACTGGAAAGCCGACGCGTGTAAAGATCGAGATCCGTGATGGCAAGAAGGTTCGCATCGCTAAGAGCGGAACGGTTGTCCCGATCGCGAACGTCTTCGGTAAGAAAGAACCGAAAAAGGATAAAGAAGAGAAAACCGAAGAATAAGGTTTGAGTTTGGTAACGGCCGAAAGTGTGCCGGGTCCCAGACAAGGTGAATCAAACAATGGCTAGACTGAAAGAAAAATATAAGAAAGAGATCGCAGGAGCCCTTGCAAAAGAATTCGACATCAAGAATCCGATGGCGGTTCCGCGAATCGAAAAGGTCGTCATAAACATGGGCCTTGGCGAAGCGAGTGTCAACGCAAAGATCCTCGATGTCGCGACCGAAGAGCTGAAGTCGATTACCGGTCAAAAGCCGGTCGTCACAAAAGCGAAGAAATCGATCGCTGCGTTTAAGCTGCGTCAGGGAATGAGCATCGGAGCTATGGTCACGCTACGCGGAGACCGGATGTATGAGTTCCTTGATCGCTTGATCTCAGTAGCTCTACCACGTGTTCGCGACTTTCGTGGAATTTCGGGTAAGGCCTTTGACGGACGCGGAAACTACACGCTCGGTGTTCGCGAGCAATTGATCTTTCCGGAGATCGATTTTAACAAGGTAGATAAAACGCGCGGCATGAACATTTCGATCATCACGACGGCGGAGAATGACGACCAGGCACGCTCGCTTTTGAAGGCGATGGGAATGCCTTTCAGGGCGTAGCCCTGAGAGTTTCGAGTTCCTGGTTTCTAGTTTCTGGTTGGGAGAGAGACGTGAGGAACTTTGAACCTGGAACCAGAAACCAGAAACTAATAGAGATATGGCAAAGATCAGCAAAGTAGTAAAAAACGAGAAGCGGAAAGTACGTGTCGCCCTGTGGGCGGAGCGTCGAGCAGGAGCGAAGAAGATCATCAATAATCCGAGATCGACCCCTGAACAGGTCGATGCGGCGGTGATGCAGCTGCAGAAGATGCCGAGAGACGGCAGCCCGATCCGGGTCCGTAACCGTTGCTCACAATCGGGCCGTACACGCGGTTACCTTCGCAAGTTCGGCGTGTCGCGCATCGCTCTTCGCGATCTCGCATTACAGGGACAGATACCTGGGGTAGTTAAATCGAGCTGGTAGCCTTGGAATTGGGATTTGGGATTTGGGATTGCGGATTTGTTTCGCTATACCAAACTTGCGGATCTCGAGTTGAGGAAGAATTAGAGCGGAATAGGGTGGCCGATGAGCGGAGGAAATCCGCAGTCCCAAATCCCAAATCCGAAATTGATTAACGGAGTTAATTAGAATGACAGATCCAATAGCCGACCTGCTGACACGAATTCGCAACGCTATCGCAGCGAATCATCCTCGTGTGGACATACCGGGTTCGAAGTTGAAACTTGAAGTTGCGAGAATCCTGAAGGAAGAGGGCTACATAAATAGCTTTACGACCAAAGGCGATCCGCCGAAGTACGCGATCCGCATTTTCCTTCGCTACGATGCTAAAGGCACGTCGTCGATCACACACTTGTCACGAGTTTCGCGACCGGGACGTCGAGTCTACGTCGGTGCCGGTGAGATCCCGAAGGTTCTCGGCGGATACGGAGTCAATATTGTTTCAACCTCGCGCGGGTTGATGAGTGGGAAGAAGGCTCGTGCAGAAAATGTCGGCGGAGAGATTCTGGCTGAGATCTATTAATTTGCGGTTTGCAATTTTCAATTTGCGATCTCGCATGTTGGCAATCGCAAATCGAAAACCGCAAGTCGAAAATCTAAAGTTATGTCTAGAGTAGGAAAAAAACCGATTACGATCCCGAGCGGCGTCACAGTGACGATCGGCGATTCGCAACTCGAAGTAAAAGGCCCGAAGGGAACGCTGAACACGCCCGTTCCTGGCGGAGTGTCTTTCAAGCAGGAAGACGGAACCCTCGTCGCTGAACGGACCGACGACAGTTACAAGGCCTTTCACGGTCTGGCACGAGCCCTCGCTAATAGCGCCGTTGTCGGCGTGACTGAAGGTTTCGAGAAAAAGCTGGATCTGGTCGGCGTCGGATATAAGGCGGATGTCCAGGGCAACAAAATTCTTTTTTCACTCGGTTACTCACATCCGATCGAGTATGTTTTGCCGGCCGGGATCGATGCGAAGACCGAACGCGTCAATACAAAGACGTCGATCAATCAGTATCAGTTGACGATCACGCTTAACGGTATCGATAAGCAGAAGCTTGGTCAGGTAGCGGCCGAACTTAACCGGTTGCGAAAACCCGACGCGTATAAAGGTAAAGGCGTTCGCTATGCGGACAAGTTTTATAAGTTGAAGCCAGGCAAGACCGGCAAATAACCGTATTTTGGATTTTAGATTTTGGATTTTGGATTACCTGATGGGACCAAAACAAATCCAAAATCCAAAATCCAAAATCCAAAATTGAAATATGTCACAGAAGAGTAAAGCAGAAATTCGCCGAGGCGTTCATAGCCGAATTCGAAAGAAAGTTCGGGGCTCGGCCGAGCGTCCGCGGCTGGCAGTGTTTCGTAGCTTGAATCACATCTACGCGCAATTGATTGACGACGACAGCGGCAAAACTCTCGCTACCGCATCGACAGCGGAGAAGGCTATCGGCGCGGCGACTGGAGGCAACGTTGCCGCTGCACAAGAAGTCGGCAAAGCGATCGCAGAACGGGCTCAGGCGGCTGGTATTTCTACAGTTGTTTTCGACCGTGGCGGCTATCTTTATCACGGCCGCGTGAAGGCCCTGTTGGACGCTACTCGCGAAGCTGGGTTAAACAAGAACGAGGCCGACAAGCCGGCAAAGGAAGACAATGGCAATTAAGACTAAACAGAGAATATCGCCCAGCGGACTTATCTTGAAGGACCAGCTTATCTCGATCAACCGAGTTACAAAGGTTGTTAAAGGCGGTAAGAATATGTCTTTTGCTGCACTCGTCGTCATCGGCGACGAAGCGGGGCACGTGGGATTTGGCACGGGAAAAGCCAAGGAAGTACCTAACGCGATAAAGAAGGCGGTCGAGGCGGCGAAGAATAATCTTATTAAGGTTCCGCTGATCGACGGCACTCTGCCGCATCAGATGATCGGGGAATATGGCGCCGGGCGAGTTTTGCTCAAGCCCGCCGCTGAAGGAACAGGTGTGATCGCGGGTGGAGCGGTTCGTGCCGTGCTGCAGTCGCTTGGCGTTCATAACGTTCGTACCAAGATCCTTGGTTCGACGAACAACCATAACGTCGTCCGTGCAACATTCAACGGTCTATCGCGAATGAAAGATCCGATCGAGGTTGCGAGGCTCCGTGGAAAAGCGATAGAGGAACTCGTTTGATCTGCGCTAGCTGATGAACGAACCAATCTAGAATCGAGAGTAAAGAGATGGCAAAGAAGACTGAAAATAAAGACGGAAACATTACGATCCAGTACTATCGCAGCTCGATCGGCTATGCGAAAAAGCAGAAAACGATCGTCAGAAGCCTCGGTATCACCAAGCTGAATCAGACGGTTTCGCGGGAGGATACGCCTGCGACGCGCGGTATTGTGGCAAAGGTCCCACATCTATTGAGGATCGTTGATTAGTTCGTCGCTCGTCGTTTGTTGTTCGCAGCTTAGGCAACAGAGCAACGATCAGAGATCAACGAGCCAGGTGCAAACATATGGCATTATCACTTAATAATTTAAAGCCGGCAGAGGGATCGACCCATAAGAAAAAGCGTGTCGGGCGAGGCCCGGGGTCCGGGCTTGGTAAGACGGCGGGTCGCGGTCACAAGGGCCAGAAGTCGCGATCCGGGTACAGCAGTCGACCAGGATTCGAGGGCGGACAGATGCCTTTGCAGCGTCGTCTGCCGAAACGTGGCTTCACCAACATTTTCAAGAAACAGTGGGTTGAGATCAGCCTGGCTAAGATCGAAGAGAGTTTCGATGCTGGGGACGACGTCACGCCTGAAATACTGCACGAACGCGGTTTGATTAAAAAGGCGAAGCACGATCTGGTGATCCTCGGAACCGGCGAGATCTCTAAAGCGTTGAATATTTCGTCGCACCGTTTCACAAAGACCGCGAAGGATAAGATCGAAAAGGCCGGCGGGACAGCTACTCAGATCGTCAAGAAGACCAAGGCCGCCGCGGCCGAATGACCGCAACGTCGAACGTAGGGTAAAGGAATTATATGGAGAAGTTTCTAAACGCGGTTCAGAACATGTTCAAGGTTCCTGAACTGCGTACGCGTATTCTATTTACGCTTGGTCTCCTCGCGGTCTATCGGCTTGGGGCACATGTAACCGCGCCTGGGATCAACAAGGTTCGATTGGAGCAAGTTTGGAGTGAGGTTGCCGGAACTCTGCTTGGCGTTCTAGATCTATTTTCGGGCGGCAACTTCAGGACCATCTCGGTTTTTGCACTTGGTGTGACACCGTACATCACGGCATCCATCATCATGCAGTTGATGCCTGTACTTTCGCCTGCGGTCAAGAAGATCCAGGAAGAAGGAGAGGTCGGGCGACAGAAGCTGAACCAGTGGACGCGTTATCTGACCGTCGTGCTCTGTACCGTCCAGACGTTTTTCGTTGCTACCTGGCTTAGCCGAAACGGCATCATCCAGGAAACGTGGTGGGCGACGGCAATGGTCGTCATAACGCTAACCACCGGAACGATCTTTGTGATGTGGCTGGGTGAGCAGATCACCGAACGCGGTGTTGGTAACGGGATCTCGCTTCTCATTTTTGCTGGTATCGTGATCGGTTTGCCAGGTGCGGTGATGCAGGTTTCCGAACGCGTCAGAGCCGGCGATCCGGTGCAGACGCTGGGCGTCGTATTCCTAGTGGTTGTTCTCGTTGCGTTGATCGCACTGGTTGTTTATGTCGAGTCTGCACGAAGAAAGATCGCGATCACATACGCCAGCAGACGCGTTGGTAATCAGACGTTTCGAGGTCAGGAAACAAGCCTTCCGCTGAAGATAAATATGGGTGGTGTTATTCCCGTGATCTTCGCGTCGTCGGTCCTTGCGATGCCTCAGACCTTGTTCTCGGCGTTTCCGCCGGCACAGGGCGATACGACATCGGGATGGGCCCAGATCCATGCGTTCTTCCAGCAGTTTCACGGCGGCGATCCTTACTACGAGCTTGTCTTCATCTCGTTGATCGTACTCTTCACGTTCTTTTACATCACGATCGTTTTCAATACCGATGAGGTCGCGGACAATCTCCGGAAGCACGGCGGCTTCATTGCCGGTATCCGACCGGGTGCACCGACCGCAGAATATCTGAATACGATTCTGACGAGGCTGACGACGGTCGGCGCATTATATCTTGCGTTCGTCGCTTTCGTTCCGCAGGTGCTGCTCAGCGGATTCCGCGTCGCACGACTGCCTTTCATTGGTGATCGACTTGATCAATTCTTTACGGCGACACCCGGGCTTAGCTGGATCCCGACAGGTATGGGCTACCAGTTTTTCTTTGGCGGAACCTCGCTGTTGATCCTCGTAGGCGTCGCTATGGACACCGTCGCACAGATCGAAGCCCAGCTGGTAATGAGAAACTATGAAGGGTTTCTCGGCGCTGGGTCGAGGCTGCGTGGGCGGAGAGCTTAGACAATTGCGAATTTGAAATTACGAATTACGAATTTAACCGTAATTGTTAATTCGTAATTCGTAATTGTCGTCTATGACAAAGATCATCGTACTCATTGGGGCACCGGGTGCCGGAAAGGGAACTCAGGCGAGGCTCCTGCAGGAACGCCGCGGAATCCCCCAAATCTCAACCGGTGACATGTTCCGTGAGATGAAAACCCTGAACACTCCTCTTGCACAGGAAGTACAGGAGATCATGCAGTCGGGCAAGCTCATCTCTGACGATCTTACTTACAAGATCGTTCGGGAACGCACTTCCCGGGATGATTGCCGTGGCGGTTATATTCTCGACGGATACCCGCGAACGGCGGTTCAGGCGGAACAGCTTGAGGAACTTGCGAAGGAGCAGGGGCACGAGATCCGGGCGATCGAGGTCGAGGTTCCTCGAGACGAGCTTATGCGAAGGCTTACCGGCCGACGTTCATGCTCGGTGTGCGGGGAGATTTACAACATCTACTCTAAGCCGCCTGCAGTCGACAATGTGTGCGATTACCATCCGACGACGGACCTGACGCACAGGAGCGATGACAACGAGGGAAGCGTCTCGACGCGGCTGGCGACCTACGACGAGCTGACCAAGCCGCTCCTAGACCACTACGCCAACACCGGCAGGCTTGAGAAGATCGACGGGACAGGCGATCTTGAGCAGATCTATTTGGAGCTTGAGAAGTTAGTTTAGCGAATGTGGGCGCGCTCAATCGTTGGCGGAATTCTTAGCGACGCCCGCGGCATTTTATTTGGCAAAAGGATGATCATTGCGAAATCACAAAAAGACCTCGACAAGATGCGTGCCGTCGGCGAGTTGATCGCTGAGGTGCGTGAGGCTTTGCGTGAGATGGTCGCTCCGGGTATTACGACACTGGAGCTCAACGACCGGGCTGAAAAGATGATGCGGGACGCAGGTTCGATCCCCACCTTTATTGGTTACAAACCTCGCGGTATGGTGCCGTTTCCGTTCGCGATCTGTGCGTCGCCCAACGAGGCCATCGTTCACGGCTTTTCTACTGCCAAGCCACTTGTTGAAGGTGATATCGTGTCGCTCGACATGGCCTGCACACTTGACGGTTTTGTGGGCGATACTGCGATGACCGTGCCGGTCGGTACTATCAGCAAAGAGGCTGCACAATTGATTCGTGTGACGGAAGAGTGTCTCGCACTCGGTATCGAGCAATGCCATCCGAACAAGCGCGTCGGTGATATCGGGTGGGCGATCCAGCACCACGCGGAGAAATTTGGATTCGGTATCGTTCGCGACTATACGGGACATGGAATTGGACGCTCGATGCACGAGGCTCCGCAGATTCCCAATCACGGCCGGCAGGGCACAAGGGAGACGATCCGAGCTGGTTACTGTTTCGCGATCGAGCCCATGTTGAACCTCGGAAGCCCTGAAACACTGACGCTCGAGGACAAGTGGACTGTTGTGACGGCAGACGGCAACCTCTCGGCGCACGCGGAGCACACGCTCGCTGTAACCCCGGATGGTCCGGAAATTCTTACGCTGACACGCGAGCAAAAACGGAAGCTTAACGAGCCCAGATCGGAAACGATGGCTGCGTAACTTGAGTTTTCGGGCGTGAGCGACTAAAATTTACGGTTTGTCCAACTAGTCAGCGGGCACGCTGCAAGTAGAGGCTGAATTATTATGAAGGTACGACCGTCAGTAAAAAAAATGTGCGATAAGTGCAAGGTCATTCACAGGAAAGGCGTTGTACGCGTGATTTGCGAAAATCCGAAGCATAAGCAGCGACAGGGATAGATCGATTTTGGATTTTGGATTTTGGATTTGATTCCTTAATCCAAAACCCAATATCCAAAATCCGAAATGGAGAATATATGGCTCGCGTAGCAGGTGTTGATTTACCGCCCAACAAACGGGCACAGATTGGTCTAACGTACATATACGGAGTGG
Source organism: Acidobacteriota bacterium (assembly GCA_031425495.1). Taxonomy (GTDB): domain Bacteria; phylum Acidobacteriota; class Blastocatellia; order Pyrinomonadales; family Pyrinomonadaceae; genus OLB17. Next base: position 8,013 of record JANPJL010000119.1, on the reverse strand, counting down.
GCAGGTCCCGCGCGACCGCGATCCTTGAAGAGGCTGCGATCAGCACCGAGGCAAAGATTCGCGAACTCAGCGAGGAGGAACTGAATAAGATCCGTGCGATCCTCGATGGTCAGGGCGAGATCGAAGGTGACCTCCGAAAGCGCGTACAGATGGATATAAAGCGGCTGATGGACATTGGCTGCTATCGCGGTCTCCGGCACAGGCGCAGTTTGCCGGTTCGCGGTCAGCGTACATCGACAAACGCTCGCACGAGAAAGGGTCCACGTAAGGCGGCCGTCGCGAAGAAGAAGGCTCCGGGCAAGAAATAGTTTCCAGTTGTCAGTTGTCAGTTGTCAGTTACTTCTGACCTCTGCTTCGGGCAACTGACTACCGACAACTGATAACTGATTTATGGCAAAAGCAGCTGGAACTAAGAAGAAGACTTTCAAAAAGAAAGAGCGAAAAAATATTCCGCTCGGGATCGTTCATATCTCGGCGTCGTTCAACAACACGCTGATTTCGATCACCGATACGCAAGGTAACCTGGTAGCCCAATCTTCGTCGGGAGCACGCGGTTTCCGCGGTTCACGTAAGGGGACGCCGTTCGCCGCTCAACAAGCGGCGGGCGAGGCCGCTCGAAAGGCTGCCGAAGCCGGGATGCGCGAAGTCGAAGTACGCGTGAAAGGACCCGGTGGAGGTCGAGAGTCAGCGATTCGTGCGGTGGCGCAGGCGGGAATTCGCGTGACATCGATCCGCGACACGACCCCGATCCCGCATAACGGATGCAGACCCCCCAAACGTCGACGCGTCTGAGCATTTTGGATTTTAGGTTTTTGATTTTGGATTGCCGAGGGCAGTCTTGATATTCAGATCGAAAGGACGAAGGACGGTGAACCCGTTCGTAAACTTTTCCGATAAACACGAGTCGATTTTGAGTTCAGATCGAGGAGAGGATTGACGACAATCCAAAATCCAAAATCTAAAATCCAAAATCGCCTCTCGGAGGCAATATGGCTAGATATAGAGATGCGGTGTGCCGACTGTGCCGCCGCGAAGGCGGAAAATTATTTTTGAAGGGCGACAGATGTTTCAAGCCCTCGTGTGCGATCGAAAGACGCGGAACCAATCCCCCCGGACAACACGGCGCGGCTCGCAGAAAGATGCTTGCCGGTTACGGCCAACAGCTTCGAGAGAAGCAGAAGGTCAAGCGCATCTATTTTATTCTCGAGAAGCAGTTTCGAAATTATTTCGAGAAAGCACTCCGGCAGAAGGGCGTGACGGGTGAAAACCTACTGTTTATGCTCGAACGACGTTTAGACAACGTAGTTTACCGCTCCGGTTTTTCGACGTCGCGACGTCAGGCACGTCAGCTCGTCAATCACGGACATATCGAAGTAAACGGCCGTAAGGTCGACATTCCTTCGTTCCAGGTGAAGCAGGGCGATGTTGTTAGCGTAAAGGACAAGAGTCACAAGAATGCGCACGTCGAAGGTGCCTGGTCCACAGCCGCGGGCCGTGGTCGTCCGGGATGGATGACACCCGGCGGAACGGATCTGAGCATCGCGATCTCGGGCCTCCCGACGCGACAGGATATCGACCAGAATATCAACGAGCAATTGATCGTTGAGCTTTACAGCAAATAATTAGCGAGTTGGCTGAAGTAGCCGCGATCACGAGTCTGTTCTTCTCTAAGATCGCGGGGACAAAGCCAGCTCAATAGGACTTTTAAAAGAACAACTATGACACAGAGCAACAATTGGACTGATTTCCAGATGCCTAGTCGGCTGAACGTCGAAACCGAGACGCTCACCGAACGGTATGGAAAATTTTATGCTCAACCATTCGAGCGAGGTTTCGGTACCACCATCGGTAACTCGATACGACGCGCTCTACTCTCGTCGATCGAGGGAGCCGCGGTAACCGCGGTAAAGATCGAAGGTGTCGAGCACGAATTTTCATCTATCAAAGGCGTCGTTGAGGACGCCACCGACGTGATCCTCAACCTCAAACAGATTCCTTTCTTACTTCACGGCGGCGGTTCTAAAACGCTGACGATCAGCAGGAAAGGTGGTGGTGAAGTAACAAGTGCGGACATTCAAGGAGACGCCGATGTTGAAGTCCTGGATAAGAATCTTCACATCGCTACGATCAGCGGCAATGGTTCGCTAAATGTAGAGATGCGGCTCAAGCGTGGGCGCGGTTACGTGTCTGCGGAGTTCAATAACGACGAAGATCTTTCGGTCGGTTATATTCCGGTCGACTCGGTTCACACTCCGATCCGGAAGGTGAATTACAACGTCGATAAGACCCGGCAGGGTTCGAACACCGAGTTTGACAAGTTAACGATCGAAGTTTGGACCGATGGTTCGGTGAAGCCTGAAGATTCGATCGGGCTTGCCGCAAAACTGGTGAAAGATCACATGTCGATCTTCATCAACTTTGAAGAGGAAGAAGAAGAGTACAAGTACGAGGACATCGCACGTCCGCCTCTGATGCGGAACGATCTTCTCGACAAGCCGGTTGACGAACTCGAGCTTTCAGTTCGCTCCTACAATTGTCTGAAGAACGCCGACATCCGGTCGATCCGCGATCTGATCAGACGCAGCGAAAAGGATATGCTCGGTACCAAGAACTTCGGAAAGAAGTCGCTTACCGAAATCAAGGATCTGCTGCACGGCATGGGACTCGACTTCGGGATGGATTTTGACGAGCAAGGCAATCCGATACCCGGGTCGGGCGGAAGAGATCTGGATTAGTAGTCCCAGGTCCCAAGTCTCAGGTCCCAGTTTACTGGTCGACTTGAGGCTTGGAACTCGGGATTTGGAAGGAATACATTAAAAGTCCCGAGTCCCAAGTCTCTTGTCCCACGCCGTCAGGCAGACTTGAGACCTTTGGGACTAGGGACTAGGGACTTAGAGAATGAGACATTTAAAGGCACATCGTAAATTGGGACGCACGACCGAGCATCGCATGTCGATGCTCAGAAATCTCGCGACCTCGCTTATCAATGCGGAGAAGGAACATATCGTGACGACGGTCGCGAAAGCAAAAGAACTCCGCCCGTTCGTCGAAAAGGCCATCACGCTCGCTCGAAAGGCCGAGGTGCTAACCGGTGACGAAGCGAAAGCGGATGTAGTTCATCTCCGCCGCCAGGCCGCCAGGTATTTTCACGCGGGCAACAGCACCTTTAAGGTAGCTTCCAGCCGCTTTCGCGGAAAGAAGGGCGAACCGAAAGATGCGATCGAGCGAACAGCCGGCGTAGCCGCAGTCCAGCGACTCTTCGATGAGCTCGGTGCACGCTACAAGGATCGAAACGGCGGTTACACCCGGATCATAAAGCTCGGTCACCGCTCCGGTGATAATGCGGAGATGGCGGTTATCGAACTCGTCGACAATCCGCGTGAGATGGCAGCCAAAGGCTAGAACGAAGGAGTAAGAGCACGATGAGTGAAATTACGGCTTCTGCACAGGCTAAGGAATCGGACAAACCTGGGGCTAAAAACAAGCGAGGCTCGAAGAAGGACTTTACTTCTGAAGCGTCGCTTAATATGGACGAGATCCGCGAGCTAGCGGAATTGTTCAACGAGCATTCGCTGACCGATTTCGAATTTGAGAACGAGAACATTCGGGTTCGCTTGAGCAAGATGACATCGGCACCCGCGTCCGCTCCGGTCCAGACCACGGTCGCGTCTTCGAATGTCGCGTCCACACCCGAAACTGATAAGGCTCCTGCCGCCCCGTCCGAAGACGAGAGTCTTTTCAAGATCACTTCGCCGATCGTTGGCACATTTTACCGCTCGCCCGGACCTGACAAGGAATCCTACGTAATAGAGGGAAGCCAGGTGTCGCCCGAATCTGTCGTCTGCATCGTCGAAGCAATGAAGCTGATGAACGAGATCCAGGCGGAAACATCGGGCGAGGTTGTAAAGATCTACGTCGAGAACGGTCAGCCCGTAGAGTACGGCCAGCCCTTGTTTGGAATAAGGAAGTAGTTTGAGTGAATCGTGAATCGTGAATCGTAAGTGGGGCAAGCCCTTTCGATTTACGATTCACGATTTACTATTTTCGATGAGAGAAATTCGCAAAATTCTGATCGCCAACCGAGGTGAGATAGCATGCCGGATAATCTGGACGTGCAAGGAGATGGGGATCAAGACCGTCGCCGTGCATTCCGAGGCGGATCGCGAGGCATTGCACGTACGCTTTGCCGATGAGGCGATCTGTATCGGACCGCCCCCTTCGGCTCAAAGCTACCTGAACATTCCGTCGATCATCAGTGCCGCCGAGGTGACGAACGTTGACGCGATCCACCCGGGTTACGGCTTTCTCGCGGAATCCGCCACGTTCGCGAAGATCTGCGAAGACTGCAACATCAAATTCATAGGCCCGCGTGCCGACGTTATCGCGATGATGGGTGACAAGGTCGAGGCAAGACGGACCATGCAGGCCGCCGGCGTCCCGATCCTGCCGGGTAGCCCCGAGCCGATCGAATCGACAGAAGAAGCAAAGGAGATCGCACTCGAGATCGGATTTCCGGTGATTATAAAAGCCGCTGCAGGCGGCGGTGGACGCGGAATGCGGATCGTAAGATCTGCGTCCGAGCTTGAAACAAATCTCGAAACCGCCCAGGCCGAAGCGCTCGCGGCTTTCAAAAACGGCGCTGTTTATATCGAGCGGTACCTCGAAAGGCCCCGCCATATCGAGATCCAGGTACTTGCAGACGAGCACGGCAACTGCATCCACCTCGGTGAGCGCGAATGCTCCATTCAGCGACGACATCAAAAGCTGCTTGAGGAAGCTCCGTCACCGGTGATAACTCCCGAGCAACGGGAGATGATGGGTGCCGTTGCGGTCAAGGCGTGTCAAGAGATCGGTTATTCAAGTGCTGGCACGTTTGAATTCCTTCTGGACGAGGACGGCAGCTTTTACTTCATGGAGATGAACACGCGGATCCAGGTCGAGCACCCCGTGACTGAGATGGTGACGCTTGCGGATATCGTCCGCAACCAGATCCGCATCGCCTCGGGCGAGGATCTCCAGTATCAGCAGAGCGACGTTCAGATCGTCGGCCATTCGATCGAGTGCCGCATAAACGCTGAGGACCCCGTGACGTTCGTTCCGAGTCCCGGAAAGATCACAGCTTTTAATATTCCGGGAGGCCCCGGTGTTCGAGTCGATACGGCAGCCTATCCCGATTACACGGTTCCGCCGTATTACGATTCGATGATCGCAAAACTTATCGTCCACGCCCGCACCCGCGAGTTGGCCATCGCACGCATGGAGCGTGCTCTGGACATGATGGTCGTCGAGGGGATAAAGACCACGATACCGCTTCATAAGAAGATCATGGCTGACGAGAGGTTCCGGAAAGGGGATTTCTCGACCAAGTTCATGGAGGAGTTTCAGCTGTAGGCGAGTGTTGTACGTTAAGGGTTGATGTTGTAAACTTTAGCCTGATTTTCTGTAACTAAGGAGTAAAATTTTTCGCGGTTCTCGCTGCTTAAAAGCGAGCGAGGTTACTGCGAGCTAGGAGAGACCATTTAGAGTCGATTGATACATGGCAACAGTTAAAGAGCTAAAAGAACAGATCGTGGGCGATTACAAGACCCACACATCTGATACCGGATCTTCACAGGTGCAAGTTGCACTTCTGACCCAACGGATCAACGAGCTTACCGCTCACTTCAAGATCCACAAGAAGGACAACAACTCACGACGGGGACTTCTCATAATGGTCTCGCGGCGTCGTAAGTTGCTTGATTATCTCAGACGCACGGATATCAACGAATATCACGAGATCATCAAGAAATTAGGACTAAGAAGGTAGAAGAGTGGAAAGTTGAAATGTGAAAAAGTCGGGCGACGAGACAGACTATTTCACCTTTTAACCTTTCAACTTTTTCACTTTTACTGGCTGCTTCGAGTCATTGTAAAAAGAGGTTCTCTCGAAGAATTTGTTGGCGGCTGCTGAACGTGACAGCGATTTTTTGGCCACACACAAACGAGGACGCGTAATATCGGTTAAACTCCAAAGGCGGCGGGGCATCACGACTTGCACCGGCCGCTTTTGTTTTAAAGGACTTGAGAAATATGTCACTGAAGAAATATCTGAAAGAATCGATAAAGCTTGGCAATCGCGAGCTGGTCGTAGAAACAGGAAAGGTTGCAAAACAGGCCGATGGTTCGGTCGTGATCCAATACGGGGATACGATGCTGCTGGTAACCGCAGTAAGCGGAAGGACCGCAAAGGAAGGCCTCGACTTTTTCCCGCTCACGGTTGAGTACAGGGAATCGAGTTATTCGGCCGGACGAATTCCGGGAAACTACTTTAGACGTGAAGGACGGCCGAGCGAAAAGGAAGTGCTTACGTGTCGTCTGATCGATCGGCCCGTACGTCCGCTGTTTCCTGACGGCTATCGTTTCGAAACGCAGATCGTCGGAAGCGTGATCTCGGCGGATACCGAAAATGATCCCGACGTTATTGCTATCACGGGAGCGTCCTGTGCGCTTTACCTTTCGGACATTCCGTTCACGACGCCGATCGCAGGCGTCCGCGTCGGTTTGATCGATGGTAAGTATTTGATCAACCCGACCTACGACGAGCGTCGTGAATCGAAGCTGAATCTTATCGTCGCCGGAACCGAGGAAGCGATCTGTATGGTCGAGGCTGCGGCAAACGAAGTGGCCGAGGACATCATGCTCGAGGCGCTAATGCTCGCCCATAAAGAGATCAAACGTCTCTGTCTCTGGCAGAAAGAACTCGGTAAGGCTCTCCAAATTACGAAACGTGAATTTGTGGCGGCCGAGCTCGACGAAAGCCTTGTGACCGAGATAGATAAGAACTTTGGCGAACGGCTGCGTGCAGCGTTGGATACAACCGGCACCGACAAGCTGACCAGTTACGCCGCGATCGATGCGCTCAAGAAAGAAGTTATCGAAAGTTATACCGCCGATGACGCTCCTGAGCGACGACAGATGGCTGGTAAGGTCTTTGGGAAGTTGAAGGAAAGGATCTTTCGCGAAGATATGCTCGGCAAGCGTCGTCGTCCGGACGGACGTAAGTTTTCCGAGATTCGCCCCATATCGTGCGAGGTCGGCTGGCTTCCGCGTGTTCACGGTTCGTCATTGTTTACGCGAGGAGAGACACAGGCGATCGTCACGACTACGCTCGGCACAAAGATGGACGAGCAGTACATGGACGACATCGAGAAGGGCGAAGTGAAGCGTCGCTTCATGTTGCACTACAACTTTCCCCCTTACTCGGTGGGAGAGGCCGGACGATTTGGCGGAACTTCGCGACGCGAGACCGGTCACGGAAATCTAGCTCGCCGTGCGATCGAAGCAGTGCTTCCTGATGATGGTGATTTTCCATACACGTTGCGTGTCGTTTCCGAGATCACGGACTCGAACGGCTCGTCATCGATGGCGTCGGTTTGCGGAGGCATTCTGAGCTTGATGGACGCGGGTGTACCGATCAAACGTCCGGTGGCCGGAGTTGCCATGGGCCTGGTGATGGAGGGAAATCGTTACGCGATCCTTTCCGACATCGCGGGAGCCGAAGATCATTACGGCGACATGGACTTTAAGGTTACGGGATCGAGCGAAGGTATCACTGCCCTGCAGATGGATATCAAGGTCGCCGGGATCAATGCGATGATCCTGCAAGAGGCACTTGAACAAGCGCGGAAGGGCCGCATGCATATACTTGGGATCATGGAGCAGGCGATCAACACACCTCGCGAAGAGATCTCGCCGTATGCTCCGCGAATCATAACGCTTCATATAAATCCGGAAAAGATCCGCGACATCATCGGTAAGGGCGGTTCGACAATTCGTGCGATCACGGAGGAAACGGGTGCGAAGATCGACGTTTCGGATGACGGTACGGTCCTTATCGCGACCGCTGACGGTGAAGCGGGACAGCGTGCCGTTGCATGGATCAAGTCGCTAACCGCCGAAGCGGAGATCGGCCAGGAATATCTCGGTACCGTTTCGCGGATCGTCGACTTCGGCGCGTTCGTCGAGATCCTTCCG
>JANPJL010000118.1:0-34346 GCA_031425495.1 Acidobacteriota bacterium | reverse complement strand
CTTTTCGCGCAAGGTTTTTCGGTGAAAAGCGCGTCAAGAACATGGTATTTACTATCGCCGTCTGTCATTTCTCGTCGAAAGCGAAAGTCAGAATATAGCTTGTTTAGCAGGAATAGGAAAGCGTTCGGCCTTCGGGGCGGTCAATATGCCGTTGTTCCTTTGTCGGACTTTGATGGATAGGGTCTCAGTCAGGCCGGATGCAAGTGCGCATAGCCTAAGAGTCAGTTGGGGGGTAGGCGGCGGAGCCGCAAGGCTTAATAATGCCCGCGGAAAAGCGGAGCTTTTCCCCACACCCGGTCGCAAAGCCGGGAAGCGTATCGTGGCTAGAAGCCATGCGTCTATAGTGCGAAACGGCGATTAGGTCGCCAACGTCGGGACCGGCCCGCCAAGTCATGGTTTGTTCGGAAAATCAACATTTGTTAGAGTTCGGATATGAAGACGCCGTCCTTGAGCAGGCTGCTCACCCTTATCCTTCTTTTCGTATTTATTGTTTCACCGGTAGAGAGTTCGATCGCAGCGGCCGCCCGCGCGACTCGCGAACCGGTCCGCGGTCGTAGCGCGATGGTTGCGTCGCAGCATGAGCTCGCTTCGAAGATCGGAGTCGATATTCTTAAGAAAGGCGGGAACGCGGTCGATGCGGCGGTCGCCGTGGGAATTGCTTTGGCGGTCGTTTACCCCGAGGCGGGAAATATCGGCGGCGGCGGATTTATGTTGATCAGGCAGAAGGACGGGAAGGTCTTCGCCATCGATTACAGGGAACGTGCGCCGAAGGCCGCGACCCGCGATATGTTTGTCGACCGAGAGGGGGACTTGATCAAAGGCGAAGGCTCTTCGACGATCGGATATCGTGCGTCGGGTGTTCCCGGAACGCTTGCGGGATTTGATCTCGCATTTAAGAAATATGGATCAGGGAAGATCTCGTGGCGGCAAGTCGTCGAGCCGGCGCGGCTTCTTGCAGAGAACGGATACGTGCTGACACACCGGCTGGCAAAGGTTCTGTTTGACTTCAAAGCGAACCTTGCGAAATATCCGGATAGCAATCGTATCTTTTTGCGTAACGGAAATTATTATGCGGAAGGCGATCTATTCAAACAGCCCGAATTAGCGGCGACACTCGGGCGCGTCGAGCGACAAGGAGCCCGGGAATTTTATACCGGGCGTACGGCTGAACTTATCGCCGCCGATATGAAGGCAAACAACGGCCTGATCACTCTCGAGGATCTGAAAAAGTATCAGCCGAAAGAACGCACGCCTCTGCGAGGAACATACCGCGGTCACGAAATTATCACGATGCCGCCGCCAAGTTCGGGTGGAATCGTTATGCTCCAGGTGCTGAACATGCTCGAAGGTGATGATGTTAAGTCGCTCGGATACAACTCGGCCGCAAAATATCATCTGCTTGCCGAATCGATGCGACGGGCATTCGCCGATCGCGCGGAGTTTATGGCAGACCCGGACTTTGCCGATGTGCCGTTCGCGAGATTGATCGATAAGAATTATGCGAAGCAGAGGCGGGCGAACATCACAGCCGCGAAAGCGAGTTCGAGCCGGGAAATTAAACACGGCGAGGTGGCCGGCTCTGAGGGAACGGAGACAACACACTATACCGTCGTCGACGCCGCCGGGAATGTCGTTACCAACACGTATACGATCAACGATCTCTACGGCTCGCGTGTGACGGCGAAGGGAACCGGCGTACTGCTGAACGACGAGATGGACGACTTCACATCGCGACCGGGCAAACCAAATCTGTTTGGCCTGATCCAAGGCGAGCGGAACAAGGTCGAACCGATGAAGCGGCCGCTGTCGTCGATGACACCGACGATCGTAATGAAAAAGGACGGCACGCCGTGGTTCGCACTAGGTGCACGCGGTGGACCGAGGATCATAAGCGCCGTGCTGCAATCCGTGATCAACGTTATCGATCACGACATGGACATCCAGCAGGCAATCGACGCGGCACGCATTCATCACCAGTGGCTTCCGGATGAAATGTTATTTGAACCATACGGCATGTCACCCGACACAGTGAATATACTGCGCGGCTACGGCCACAAGTTCGCGGAGCGACCGGATTATATCGCCTCTGCGACTGGGATCATGATCGATAAAGATGGAGTTCGTTTGGGTGCGATCGATTCGCGAAGTGATGGTGAAGCGATAGGCTACTGATCGCGCTCTTCTTGCTGAAGCAATTTCGTGGTGCTGTCCGTAACGCTTCCGGGTTGATTCTGAAGGTCGTTCGTGTCCCGCCACGATCCCGCACTTGGTGTTGTGTATGCAGACACGGGTATCGACTGTGATGGCGGGAGTGACCCGCGATTTTCCACTCCACCGGCCAGAGCGTTCTGGCCCATTGGATTCGATACGCCCGTCCCTGATTCGAACATCAGTGCGTAGACGATTCGAAGTATCCCGCCGATGCCAAGCAGAAAAATAGACAATATGGGGAGGAACGGCTTCATGTTGAATACGATCGAGATCACCGTCATGATCGGGACGATCAGGAAGGTCAGCATGAACAAGAACACTCCTTGCTTGATCCCCCGGCGCCTCGACGAATCCGGGCTGCCGACAATGCCCATATTTGAGGCCGGGACGAGGCCGTTATTAGCGACGACCGTCGCGACACCTGACAACAATAATCCGCAACGCGAACAGAAACGCGTTTCTTCCGAAATCTGCTGTTGACCGCACTTTGGGCAATGCATCCTATTCGTCTTTCTTCAAAAGCTTTGTCGTTCCTTCCGTAACACTCGCCGGTCGGCGAGCGAGATCGCCAGTGTCCGGCGCACGCCATGAACCTTCCGGTGCTGTGTATGCGGTCGCGGGTTGGCTTTGTTGAGGCGGCAATGCTCCCATCGCGGGGTTACCGTAAAGCGTGGCCGGCTGCTGCATCTGATGCGCGGCTAACTCATACGGCTTTGGTGCTCGCTTCAAAAACGCGAGCGAGAGGATGAGAAACATCATGGTCGAGAAAACGCCAAAAACTGCCGAGATACCCGCCGCATCTTCCGCGTCCGCGATTCCGAAAAATGCCGGCATCATCATCACGAAGAAGATAAACCAGAGCACGGTGAAGATCAGTCCGTTCTTCCGGCTAAAGATCGTGGTCTTTCCTTTATAAAGCTCGGCGAGCTGTGGCAAAAATCCGCCGTTCATCAACAGCTCAGCGACAAGCCCAAGCTGAAATCCGCACCTCGAACAGAATTTAGTTTGATCGGAAACCTGCTGCTGACCGCAACGGGGACAATGCATTGTTTGCTCTCCGTGTGACTGGATGATCTCGATAGACTCGAAACTTAACGAATTCTTACACGAAATAGTTCGCTATGCAAAAAAGTTGTGGAGTGCTTCGGCTTTGACGACCGGCCTAAAACCTAGGGAGTTTTGCGTCCGACACCATTTGAAAGACGGCGAACGCACGGCCTTGAAAGTGCTCGCTGCGGCCAGCTGTTTCAAGCAACAGGTCTAAGATCGTGCGTAGCTTTTCCGGCGCAGGTATCTGCTTTGTGAGATCCAAATCGGAATGAAAGAAAGCGAAGGCCGAAGCACGAGTCGCTTCTACTTCCTCAAAATATGCGCGGACGTTGTCCTTCATCGCAAGTTTTTCGGGAAGTGTCCACTCGAACGGATCATCCCAAAGACGTGTTGTCATCCCACCGCAGGTTTGTTCGACCGCTGCCGCCGAACGCAGAAGGTATTCGCCGACCGAGAACATTGCCATCGTATGAGCAATGTCGCGTGGCTTACGAAAGAGATCGTCCTGATCAACCAGCGCAAGCAATGCAAGCGACCGAGCGTGGATGGCTCCGAACCGCCGGTCGAATGATTCAAGCATCGAGTCCATAGAGAAGAAGGATGAACTATGAAGGATGAACTGGTAGTCAGATCACCGCTCATCCTTCACCCTTCTGGGTCTAACGTTTCTTGAACCTACGGTCCTTCTCGTAAAGCCCGAGCCCGTAGTTACGTCCGTTGTAGTTAACACCCGTGCCGATCCGGCCCTTCACCCCGATCTGTGCACCGCGGGTAGGTACACCTTGTTCGGTCACGATCCAGATCGAGCCGGTACCGTCACTGATCTTATAGGCTCCACCTCGGATCGGCGTGCCGGGAATATTCACCCCGTAACTATCCTGAACGGTTCCGGCGATCGCGACGTCCTTGTTCTGATACTTTGACGGATTCGCTTCGATGTCCGCGATACTGGTCCGTTCCGGGCAAGCTGCGGTAACCAGGCCGACTGCCAACATGATTCCCGACAAAAATAATTTGGTCAGATACTTCATCTCTTACTCCTTGATCGATAGTTGGTCGGGAAGAGCAACACTTGTTTAGAGACCCAGTATAGCAGTAAAAGTTTGCCTAAAAATAGGTTATCTGCGATGCTGGGTGCTTTGGAACCGTCCGCGGTAGCGGGCGGATGAAGTTGCTAAACCGATTCTGGCTGTTTGTCTTACGCTGCCTGCTACCGCAGGCGGTTATGACTGAAATGGATCAAGTTTCGAGCACCAATCTGCGTACCGACTTCTCGTTTTCCTCAAGCGTTCAGGCCGACGTGTGGCACCCGCAAAAGGATCCCAAATCTTACGAATGGTGGTATTTCGACGCACTCGCTGATGGCGGTCGCGAGGCGATCATCATTGTTTTTCTTGACAACTTTATCTATTCGCCGAGATACAACCGCGAACACGGACCGGGCGAGAAGTTTCCGGCGGTGTCATTTACATACTTCGCCGACGGCAAGCCGGTCTACCGATGCGTTAACGAATTTACCCAAAAGGATTTCTTCGCCGACCAAGCATCGCCCGAATGCCGTATCGGAGCATCGTCATTCAAGTTCGAAACGGCGGCTTATGGATCGGGATACTCCGTTTCGATAAGCGCGAAACTCTCGGGCGACCGCCAGCTGGAAGCTCATCTCGAGTGGCTCTCGATAGAGTCCGACTTCTCGAGCGAGCCGTTCTGCTATCGCGAAAGTGCGCATTGCTGGAACATGGTCGCACCGCGATCCGACGTGACCGGGAAAATTACGGTATCTGACAAACGAGGCCGGACGCTCGACGTCCGGCAGTTTCGGGGCACGGGCTATCACGACCATTGTCTCGACAACCGCTGGCTTGTTAAAACGATTCGCGATTGGCATTGGGGCCGGGCACATTACTCCGACGCCACCGCAGTGTTTTATCGCTACTGCGAGCTTGGCGAACATACACCGAGCACGAAACTGTTTGTGGTGAAGGATGGTGAACTGCGTGTGCAGAACGCCGACTACGACGAGCAGAATTATGTACGCGATAAGTTTGGGATTCGTTACCCGACGCGATTGCGGCTGATCTCGGATGACAATATGCGACTCCGGGTGAAGCCGATAAATATTATCGATTCGAGCTTCTATTACTTGAGGTTCCTGAGTGAGATAACGCTGACGCTTCCCGATGGCGTACCGCGCGTAACATCGGGGATCACGGAGTTCCTCGCACCGAAGTCATTGAAGTATCGCTGGCTGAACTGGCTTAGCGATATGCGCACCGGAAAGAACGGGAAGCCTCCCCGTTTGTCCTAATTCAACTTTACGGCGGTACCGTAGGCGAGGACCTCGGTCGATCCTTGACCGAATTCCGTGGCGTCATACCGCATCGCAATTATTGCGTCGGCGTGGACCTCGTGGGCGTGCCTTACCATCCGATTAAATGCTTCCATCCGCGCTTCCTCACAGACCACCGTGAATTCTTCGATGTTCCCGCCGGCGATGGATTTTATGCCGCCGATGAATCCGCGTCCGATGCCGGTGGCCCGGACGACGATCCCGCGAACGACACCGAGATATTCGGCGATCTCTTTTCCAGTTACATCATTTCCTGTCGTGACGATCATGCTCACGTTATACCGCGCATGTGACGGAAATGCCAGACGCAGACTGAAGGCGGTACTCCGAACAGGTTTGTGATAAAATTTCAGTTTTCTAACTCACGTCAGATGTCTCTTATATATGGCACACAATCTATTTAACACGCGGCAATCGTTCAAAACCGGGACAGGATCCGAGGGCGTCTATTATTCTCTGCCTCAACTGGAAGCCGAAGGTCTGGGCAATATTTCGCGCTTGCCCATATCGATCCGGATCGTCCTGGAGTCGGTGCTCCGCAATTTTGACGAAGGCAAAAGGGTAAGTGAGGCGAACATCCGGGCCCTGGCATCCTGGGCCGCGGTCTCGGAGCGTAGCGAGGAGATTCCATTTGTTGTTGCTCGGGTCATTTTGCAGGACTTTACGGGCGTGCCCCTGCTCGTCGATCTGGCAGCAATGCGTTCCGCAGTGACAAGGCTTGGAAAAGATCCTGGCGTGATCGAACCGCTTGTACCCGTCGATCTGGTGATCGATCACTCGGTCCAGGTGGATTACGCAGGCAGCGAAGCGGCATACCAGCGGAATACAGAGATGGAATTTCGCCGCAACGAGCAGCGCTATCGTTTCCTGAACTGGGGCACGCAGGCGTTCCAAGGATTTAGTGTAGTCCCACCGGGGATCGGTATCGTCCACCAAGTAAATCTCGAGTATCTGGCCAAGGGCGTATTCGAGCGCGACGGCGTTTACTTTCCAGATTCGCTGGTTGGTACGGATTCGCATACGACGATGATCAACGGGCTCGGGATAGTCGGTTGGGGTGTCGGAGGTATCGAAGCCGAAGCCGGCATGCTCGGCCAGCCGGTGTATTTTCTTACGCCGGATGTCGTAGGCGTTCATCTGACGAGCGAGCTGCCGCAAGGCGCGACCGCGACAGATCTCGTGCTGCGAATCACGGAGATGCTTCGCAAGGCAAACGTCGTCGGGAAATTTGTCGAGTTCTTTGGCGAAGGAGCAGCGGCCCTTAACGCGACTGACCGCGCAACGATCGCGAATATGGCTCCCGAATATGGAGCAACAATGGGCTTTTTCGGAACCGATGAAAAGACGCTCGAGTATTTTTCAAACACGGGTCGAAGTGCGGAACAAGTCGAGACGATCCGGAATTACTACACTGCGCAAGGAATGTTTGGAATACCTCGCGAAGGCGACGTAGATTACTCGACCGTTATCGATCTCAGTCTCGAAACGATCAATCCCTCGGTGGCTGGACCGAAACGTCCGCAGGATCGAATCGATCTCGCGAACCTGGACGACCGATTCACCGAGTTGTTCAGTCAGTCCATCGCAGACGGCGGTTATGGCAAGCGGGCGGAGGATCTTGAGAAGCGGTATATGACGACTATCGGTTCGTCGGCTATCGCGGCAGTGGGTGGAGGAGCGCAGAGTTCGTCATCGGTTCCCGAGTCGATCCATAATTCCACAACACCGGATAATACGAGCGTCCAGACGGAGATCGAGATGATGAATAACCGCCCGACTCCAAACCGAGTCGTGGTCGGGGAAGACGATTCGCCGTCACTAACAACAACGATCGGGCATGGCGATGTGATGATCGCCGCCATCACGTCGTGTACCAACACATCCAACCCAGCCGTGATGATCGCAGCAGGTATCGTCGCGAAGAAGGCTGTTGAAAGGGGAATGAAGGTTCCGCCATACGTGAAAACGTCGCTTGCACCCGGTTCGCGGGTAGTCACCGAGTATCTTGAGAGAACCGGGCTGCAGGAATATCTCGACGCGATCGGATTTAACCTCGTCGGATACGGATGCACGACATGTATCGGTAACTCCGGTCCGCTCGATGCGGCGATCGAAGAAGAGATCGTCGACAACGACATCATTGCGGCTTCAGTCCTCTCGGGAAACCGAAACTTCGAAGCGCGGGTCCATCAGAACCTCAAAGCAAATTTCCTGATGTCGCCTCCGCTTGTGGTTGCGTACGCGCTGGCGGGAACGGTGATAAAGGATGTCTACCTTCACCCGATCGGGCAGGATCGGGACGGGAACGACGTTTTTCTGAAAGATATTTGGGCGTCGCTCGACGAGGTCAAAGAACTGCTCCAGACCGCCTTCGATCCGGAAACCTATCGCCGTCTCTACAGCGAGTTCGCGGAGAAGAATCCTCTCTGGAACGATATCGAATCCAGCACCGGGCAGATCTATGAATGGGATGCAGATTCGACCTATATCCAGGAACCCCCGTATTTCGAGGAGTTTTCCATGGAAACTGGAAGTTTTTCGGACTTTCATTCGGCTAGAGCGTTAGCAGTCTTTGGTGATTCGGTCACAACCGACCATATCTCGCCCGCCGGGGCAATAAAGGCCAATTCGCCGGCCGGGCTTTACTTGCAGAAGCAGGGCGTCGAACCGCAGGACTTTAACTCATACGGATCGCGGCGCGGCAACGATCGCGTCATGCTTCGCGGGACTTTCGCGAATGTCCGTATCAAGAATCTGATGGTTTCGCCTGTCGAGGGTGGTTTTACAAAGCATCAGCCTGACGGTGAAGAGCTGTCAATTTACGATGCGGCAATGAAGTATAAGGAAGAAGGGACGCCGCTGGTGATCTTTGCAGGACAAGAGTATGGAACGGGCAGCTCGCGAGATTGGGCAGCTAAGGGAACGCGTTTGATGGGCGTTAAAGCAGTGATCGCACAGTCATTTGAGCGGATCCATCGGTCAAATCTTATCGGAATGGGTGTGCTGGCCCTTCAGTTCAAGGACGGGCAATCGATAACGTCGCTTGAGTTGGACGGATCAGAAACGTTCGATCTTGTAGGGCTGGAATCGGGGCCGGTGCGGCCACGGCAGGACGTTTCGCTCCGTATCAAGCGGGCGGATGGGTCAATGGAGGAGACGACTCTGACGCTCAGGATCGATACGCCGATCGAGCTTGAATATTACAAAGGCGGTGGTATTTTGCCATATGTTCTTAGGCAATTGATCGCTAACTAGCATCTAAATATGTCGCCACAGCGAACTGAACAGGTATATCCTTGAAAAGTCGACCTTGCAAAAAAAACCTTTGCAAGCCTTAGAAAAAATAGTAGATTAGCCCAAACAATACAACTCCGCCCTTTTGATCGTAGTTTTTCAGGAGTAAATTCGTAATGAAAAGAGTTATTTCCGTCATTATTTTGTCCGTTATGGTTTCGTCGTCGGTGGCCCCGATCGTCGCCCAGAAAAGTATTCGAATACCCTTTGGCGGGAAGGTGAAGCAACAAAAGCCTATATTGCCTGGACCCGATGCGACCCGGTTTGAAACCTCCTCGGCTTACACCGATGGGAACGGCGTATTCGTCAGCTGGGATATGGAGGCTGAGATCGGGAATATCGGATTCAATGTTTACCGAGTCGGAAAGAGTGGATCGGAACTCCTGACAGCCGCGAAAATGGTTGCTGGGGCAGCATCGCACGCGCGGGAAGTTCCGTCATACGGTGAGTCTTACAGCTTTTTTGACAGGATCGGTACGGGTGGCGACGCATATTTGGTCGAGACAATTTCCCTCGACGGTGTGAGTATTTCGACGCCCGAGATGTTTCCTCAGTACGTTTCGGACCTCCGCAGTGTTAACGGCAAAGGCTCTGCCGAACTGGCAGCCGAGAGTGAACAGAGTTTACCGCGTCTCGAAAGCAGCGTCTTGACGTATACGAAAGAGATTGCGAACGAGATGAGCGAGAATCAAGTTGCTCCGGATCCCGTCACGCATCGCTCGGTGATCTCACAGACCGGTGTGGTACGGATCGGCGTTAAGACTGAAGGCCTGTACCGCGTCTCGCGCGCACAACTGGAAGCGGCTGGCTTTAATGCCAGCGGCGACTCGAGCCTCTGGCAGTTGTATATCGAGGGAGTCGAGCAGGCGATCATCGTTGGAGCGGGTGGTGATTACATAGAGTTTTACGGAAAGGGAACCGACACTCCTGAAACTGATATCCGCCAGTACTTCCTGGCTAATGGAACCACCGCGGGTAAGCGCATGGCCACGCGAGTCGCTCACCCGAACACGAGCACGGTTGTCGACCCCAACTACCTGCAGACGTTCGTGAAAAAAGAGCGTACTAATTATATCGACGACATATCTAATGGAGCCCTAGAGAACTATTTTGGAAGAGGAATCAATGCAAACCTGAACACGGTGAACTTCAGTTTGTCCGGTGTCGATTTTAGCAGCGCAAATTCCGGCTTACACCTCCGTTTCCAGGGCTACTCCAATGGTGCCCACCTGATCGAGGTTGTTTTGAACGACCAGCTACTCGCACCGGTTCCCGGGCCGGCGGGCTCGGTCGCATTTGGCGCCGACTATACGTTCCCGACTTCGTCCCTTCGTGAAGGAGCCAACGCGATCAAGTTTAGGGCGGTGGGTTCGGCAGGTGATTTCGTCTTTTTCGATACGATGAGTATCGACTTCGGCCGAAAATATCTGGCGGACCAAAACAGGCTGCAGTTTTACACTGATAACTATCGGGTTGCGAAGCTCGACGGATTTTCTACGGGAAGCGTCAGGGTCTTCGATCTCACGTACGATGGATCGCCGGTATTGATGACGAACCTGCAGTTTCAGCAGAACGGTGCGACCTTTGGTGTAAACATGCCTGCCGCGCGAGGACGGGCTTTCTACGCGATAGAGGATTCAGCTCTACTGTCCGCTCACTCTGTTACCCCAAACAATCCCGAGCTCGTCGGCATCCCGACGAACGGAGCTGACCTGGTGATCATTTCTTACAAGGACTTTTTGCCGCAGGCGGAGGCGTGGGCGAATTATCGCCGCGGTCCAGGGCAGAACTTCACGGTTAAGGTCGTCGAGGTTACCGAACTTTTCGACGAGTTCAACTATGGCCAGCTTAGTTCGGATGCGATAAGTAGCTTTCTACAGTACACGGTGCAGAACTGGCAGAACGCTCCTGAGTATGCACTTATGGTCGGAGATGGTTCGGCCGATTCAAGAAATTATGAGAATCAGGGCTATTGGAATCTGGTTCCGTCGAAAATGGTTAGTGCCGTGTTCAGCGAGACGGCCAGCGACGAGGCACTTGCTGATTTCGATAACGATGGTCTCTCAGAGATCGCTATCGGTCGAATTGCAACGCGTACGGCGGGCCCTATTACGACGATTTTGAACAAGGTCATACAGTGGGAGTCTTACGCAACGCCTTTGGATCGAGGCGCCCTGTTTGCCTATGATCATAATGTCGGTTACGACTTTGATGGCATGAGTTTACGGCTTCGGAATCAGCTTCCCGCTACCATGCCGGCAACGCTGGTTTACCGTGGTGAGCCGAATGCGAATACGACGCTGCAGACGCAGATGAATGCAGGGAAGTACATTGTCAACTACTCAGGGCACGGAACTACCGGCTCATGGGGTGGAAATCCAGTGTTCTTCAATATCTTCTCGGTTCCCAACTTAGCGGACGATCAGAACAGTCCCGGCGTGTATACGATGCTGACGTGCTTGAACGGAGCCTATCACTATCTTTACAATGAGAGCTTCGCCGAAGTGCTGACCAAATCCAGTAACCGTGGAGCGGTTGCAGCGTGGGCCTCGACGGGCAAGACGTTGCCGAATATCCAGGAGCGGATGGCTATGCGCTTCTACTTAAAGGTCGGCGAGGGAACTATTCCGCGGCTCGGAGATCTTATCAAGGACGCTAAGTCGGTGCTGACGCTTCAGGATGGCGGTGCCGATGTTCGGCGATCATGGTCTCTGATCGGGGATCCGATGCTTAAGGTTCGATAAGCCGTCATGAAATTTGTTGACGGTTTTAGGTTGAATGCGGATTGCGAGATGTGAACAACTCATGTCGATAGCAAAAAGGCGTGCCCAAACGGCACGCCTTTTTTAGATCCATATGTCTGGATTGAGGACGCGTATAATTTCCGACAAGAGCCTCCCTGACGGTCATCAGCCTTATCGATCGACGATTGCAGGATTGTTTGGATTGACCTTTCGCAATCTCTCGAGCGTCGAGCGCTCTTTATCCGTCTCGCCGTTCTCGCGGTAGGCCATCACAAGGTTTTGCAGCGAAAGTTCGTGCTTAGGATCGATCTCGAGCGAAGCATTGTACTCCCTTATCGCCCGCTTTATGTCGGGGGGGTCGCGAAGAAAAAACGTTAACCCGAGATCGGTCCGCACAGTTAAATTCTTTGGCTGCTTTTGCAGAGCCAGCAGATACCACCTCTCGGCTTGCTGGTAGTCTTCGGCGTCGAAGTAGGCATTTCCGCATTTCATGAGCGGCTCCCCTTCGTCCGGTCGCAACTTCGCCGCCGCTTCGTAAAGACGAGCGGCATTGTCGAACCTTTGGATCTGGTAATAGAGATCGGCAGCAGTCATCTGCGCTTCGTAATTATTGGGCTCGACACGCGCTCGATCGATGGCTTCGCTAACCGGCGGAAGCGGCGTCCCGGAATTCCCAGCGCCCGTTGACGTCCCGAGCGGAGGGTGTCCCGGAGGCAGCCCATCTTGCCATGCAGCCGCTCCCGAGGCTCCATTCAGCGCCAGCGCAGCAGCGTTACCCGCGGAACGATTTATATTGTTCGCGAATAAAAACCCGATCACAACACCCGCCATCACCCCGAGAGCACCGGCGAATAAGTTATACCTTTTCATTGCTATTTGATCGTAATGCCTATCGACTCCAGAAATCTATTTGGCCTTTCACCGCCGATGAGGGCGAAGACGTAATCGTTCGGGATCGTGTCTAGCTCTTCTCCCGTAACTACGTTCGCGAGAACAATGTCATGCATGCGCATTTCGCTGATGCCAACACGGAAACGAAGATCGATCAGGCCGGTCTCGACCAAGCTATATAACTGTAGCTTGTTGCGGAATTTGACCGTCGGTGCCAGGTAGTCGCGAACGAGCATCGTGACCCGGTTAATCGTATCGGGCGGTCGGGGCCTGATCGAGGATCCGTCCCTAACGGTGACGAGATCAACAGCGCATTCGACCGCGACGTTACCACCGCCGACAACAACGATGCTTCGTCCTCGAAAATCTGACGGGTTCGACAAGCTGTAGAGGACCTTTTGTTCTTCGCGGCCGTCGAGCATAAACTTCTGATCTTCGTTCGGCAGCCGCAGCTTGTTGGGGGCACCGCGCAAGCCAATGGCGATTATTACGCGCCGAGCCGTGTAGTTCCGCGGATCGTTCGCGGGCCCCGTCTCGGTGGCGATTGTAAAGTGGCCGCCGTTCTCCGCCGGTGTCACGCTCTTGCAGCTTTCGTATTCGTTGATCCGCACTCCGTCGTCGCGAAGATTTGCCAGCCACACCGCGAGAATATTTTCGCGCTGGTCGCCGGGAATCTTTTTCCGGAGCAATTCGACGATCTCCGATCTAATATCGGTCATGATCGCGGATTGTTCGGCGCGTCCGAAATGTTGCCGGTAAACCCGTTCCCAATCGCCTATGCCTTTCGAGCGGAGAAGTCCAACAAGACGCAACTCGAGTTCGAATTTGATCTTTTCCGAAAGACGCTCCCCCAGTTCTGAATGCAATGACTTCGGGATACTAGCAAGAATTTCCGCGCGGACCGCTTCCATTGAATCCCGCACCATTCTTCCGGCGTCTTCTCCAGCCGCCTCGACGATAGCGGCATAATCCGCCGGCATCCCTTCGCTGCCGGAAGTGGTGGGAGAAAGACCGAGTCCCGCAGCCGGAATACCGCCTAACCAATCTTTCGTATCGGGTTTAAAGAAGATGTACTTACCCTTCGGATAAAGATCGATCGTTGAAAGAGTCTTGCTCTGTTCGATGGCAATGTATCGCAGACCAGTCCGGTGGGCAGATGCGGCTGCAGAAGCGCCGCCGGGGCCGATCCCGATAATCGCAACGTCGTACTCCGCTCCCGGTTCCTCCTCCGCGTTACTGAGATCAGCAGCGATACGTGCGATGACTTCCGCACCTTCCTTGACCGCGTTCTTGATGAGGGGCACACCGGACACGTCGCCGATGATATAACAGCCATCAACATTCGTTTCATATGTCGCTCCGTCTCGTGTCGGCGTCGGCGGGGACCTGACTTCCCGGGTCGTATTGATAACGATGCAGGCTTTCGGATTTACTGGGCATTCGGCCTGACAGGCGGTATCTTCCATGCAGAGGTCGGGCGCGACGGCAGCGGCCGTTCCGTCAACTATCGCAAGAACGTCATGCGGACACGCTTCGACGCACGCCTGGCAACCGATGCATCGATCGACGAAGATCACCGGATGCGGATAGGCCGGCCCGCGATATTTGTCGAGCTTGAGTTCAACGAGTTCGTCGGCGGAAAGAGTGCGGGCGGTTTCGGAAGCGGCAGCTTGATCGGCGAGCGTCGTGAAGAATCCGGCAGCTCGCGCAGAATCGGTTACGATTATGATAAAACCGATCAGCAAAATGACTGCCGTCATGCTCGCCCATCCGATCCATGAAAGTCCGCCAAAGGTCGTCGCTCCGGTCGGAACAAGCCAGAGAAGAAGAATAACGAGCGCCAGACAAATGACGATGTGAAATGGTTTCATTGACCGCCAAGCTCCTTTATCCTGCCAATCACTGCCACCCGGCGCCGCTCGGCGGCATCAGGTGTTAGGAATTCGCTCCACCGGCGGTTGCTGAAGGGATGCTGCACGTGACATGAGATACAGTTTGCTGTAGCGGTTCCGAAACGCGGATCCCGTTCCTTACCGTTCGAAGTTGTCGTGTGACAAGAGGCACACGTCTGTTGCGGCGTTGTGCGATCGATCGGCTGAAAAGTTTGATGGCAACTCGAACATGTGACGAGGCCCCTCGAATCAGCCGCGACGCCCTCCGGAGCCTTGAGACGCGCTACGTGAATGGTGTGAAACTGGCGGCTGAGCTTGGCTTGCTCATCCGGATCTCCGGTGGCCGAGTTTCCGATCTCCGGTATCGCCGCGGCAATCTCGGAATATACTCCGTTCCACCTCCACACCCCGTTCTCCGCCGGGTAACCATATGAATTGCCGTGGGCGGTTTGAACACCCTTGCCCCTGTACGTTTCGTGGTTGTTGTCGTTGTGACATTCGGCGCAAGAGCGGATGGCGGCCGCACTCATGTCGTTATCGGAGCCGCGATGTTCCTGATGACATACGGTACAAGTTATGCCTGCTTCTTCATGCGCTCGAGTATTAGACGCGTGAAATTCCGAGGCCTGATGACATCGTATGCAGGTATTTTCCATCGGCTCGTTCGGCGTGTGGCATGAGGTGCAAGAATTGCCGATCGGTCCTACCGCGACGGGGCTGTTAAGGATCTCGGACGCGTGCGCGCTTGCTAGTGGATCCGGAGCGTACGTGTTTGGAAATTTGAAGAACGCCAGCACGCCGATCGAGCCTATGACAATAAATGCCCAAGTGAACAGTCCGATCCGCCAGGCCCGCCGCAGATCGCGCGTCGGCCGCCAGTTGAACATTGCTTTCCCAGGCCGCGGCTTCTCGGTCGGTCGCAAACGGGTCCCCCAGTCTTCCTTTTCCCTGGTACGTTTTTCCCAGAAGACCTTGAGTACGTCATCGACGCTTGTAGCGTCGGGCGTCTCGGTGATCTCAAGTTTGGCAACCGAAGGCCGATCCGATACCTGGATCTGTACCAAAAGCGAGATAGCACTGCCGACCGTTTCGACGAGTATCGCGAAGGGCCCGAGCTGGATGATATCTCCCTCGGCGAGTACATCACCGTCCTGCGGGTAGAGCAGACGGCCATTTAGAGTCAGCGTATTTGACGTCGAGAGATTTACAACAAAATATCGGGAACTGACGATGGTTACTGCGGCGTGGATGCGTGAGACGGTCGGGTGATCGACAACAACATCGCAAGTGTCTAACCGGCCTATCAGGATCCGTTCCTGCTCCAGATCCATGGTCGCCGAACGCCCGCCGGCGAATGCGACATGAAATGTTCCGACTGCGTGGCTCATGTGTTAACGGACATTAAAATACACAACCTGGATAATATGGATGACCATCAGCACGAGCATTAGCGACGTAAAGAGAACGTGGGGCGGGACCCACAGTTTCAAAAGAGTGTGCAGGTAAATGAGAGCATCGACCCGGCGCAGCATGGCGGCATTCTCAACTGCTTCCATCAGCCTCGCGACGTCGGACCGGTTCATACTCTCAGACGCCGAACGAAACTCGCTTCGAGCATCGGCAAGCATCTTGTCCAGGCCCTCGCGCCTGGAATACTGGCGCAGTAAATATCCAAGTCCCAGAAATCGTCGCCGAACCTTGCGCTGTATTAACTCGTTCAACTGCGCATTCGCGAGCTCTAGCCGTAGTTCTTTTCGGCGTGCCTCGAGATCGTCGATCAGTAGCGGCTCGCGCTCGATACGCGTCATCAGGCGTGGAACGATCACGTAACACAAAGCTCCGAACAATCCGGATACGATCACCAGATCGAATGAGATCATCAGCATGCTCGTGAGCAGCCCGCCCGAACTCGTGCCACCATGAACCAGCAGCACCACACCGCCGAGCACGCCGATGTAGATATGCGACAGCATCCAGTATCGCAGTGCGCCCGCGCGCCGCCGGTAGATCTGCTTCCGCATCGGATAAAGCATCACCCAAATGATGCACGCGAGACCCGTCAGCCCGGTCGCCCAACGCGCGGTGAACCATCCATCGGGACCAAGCAGCGACGTATCCTGCGAGAACGTCCTCGTCCCCCAAACGGCAAGCCCGGAGCCGACAATGATAGCCGCGATCCCGATAACATGCCAGACCGTCGCGAACAGATCGAACTTATGAATATTTTCTCCGACCGCGTGCGTCCGGCTTTGTGCGACTATGCCTATCGTCTCTTTGATCTCATCGAAATATTCGCGCGGGTTTACGCGGACCAGCGCGCCGGTCGGACAATTCTCTTCGCAGGAATACGCCGCGCGTTTTGAACCGGGCGGGTTCATCCCAGTGCCGTGACAAAGATTGCATTTAACGGCCAGCAGATTTTCGGTCTGAACGACGGCCAACGGTAGAGGCGGTTCGGAGAGGGAGAAGAAAGAAAACAGCCACCCAAATCTCTTCTTAGCCGCGCTGGTCTCGGTGCCCGGCCGGGCGATCATGGAGATGGCGTCGTACGGGCATTGAGTTGCGCAATCCGAACAACCTATACACGTCGTCGGATCGATGTCGATCTTCCCGTCGGGAAGTCGTGCGATCGCGCCGGTCGGACAACCAGTCAGACATTTCGCATCCTGGCAATGCATGCAGACCGATGGCGCCAGCACACTTTGGACGCCGGCCCGGCCGAGTTTTAAGGGACGTTCGATGTGAATTCCGCGCCTGACCAGGCGCGAATTGCCGTGGACCTTATGGCATGCGAGCGAACAATTACCGCAACGGATGCACTTCGCCATGTCCATCACCAGAAGATTGCCGGCGTCCACGATCCCGGTTTCGATCTCCCGAGCAACGGCGTTCACTCGACGAACATCCTCAGGATGCGTTGGTTCGATCGACGGCACGTTCTCGGCGGAGCCGGTAAAGAACGACACCACTGTCGAACGCAGCTCCTCGTCTTCGCGTAGACGAGTAACGGCAACCTCGACAACCTCGGTCCGCTTCCTTACTAACGCCGTGTACTTCCAAGCTTTCGGACCGCCGATCGCATCGAGGCCGAGACAGCTTCCGGCACCGATAAAATCCAGGCCTACCGATTCATCGGTTTCGAAAAGCAGCTCGGCCGCCCTCGGATTTCCCACGATCCCGGAAACACGCTCGACCCAGCCGTTTCGGACGAAGACGACACGATTGATCGGATCACCTTCGCGAAAGAGTACGTGATCTTCTTCGTAGACGGCAAAACGCGCGGCGTCGTTGAAACGCTTGAGCAGCGTTGCGTCGATATTTGGTTTGGTGAATTCCTGAAGCTCGTTGAGCGTTATCGCCAATCCGTATGCACGGTAGTTGCGATCGAGAGATTTTGCGAACCGGGGCAAGTCCTTCAGAAGGCGGATCGCCGGTCGGGTGATCTCGAGCACGAGCGCCGAATCACGGGCTGCGACGGAAACTGTGGCCGTTCGCGGTGTGCCGGAAAGAAGGGCCATCTCGCCAAAGGAATTTCCTGCGGGGATCTCGCCGACCTTTACGCGAGCGCCGTCGCCACCAGTTACCGACGCCTCGAGCGCCCCTGTGACGAGAATGTAGAAGATGCTGCTCTCCCAAGTGCCTTCCGTGACGATGCTCTCACCTGGGGAGTATTCGAGGAGACGCGCATAGGGTCCAACCTGCTTGCCGCGATAACTGCGGCCGAACAGGATAATATCCATATCGAGCTCATTCCGAAACTCGCCGTTCGGAAGTTTCTCGACCAGCTCAGAGATGATCGATACATCCTGAAATGCCTGGATCATCCGCTCGTGATTTTCGATTACACGTGGCATTTCTGGACTCGGATTTGGAAGAATTATTCAGGAAAAACGCGGCGCGAGCACGTATAGGATAACGATCGCCGCAAGTATAACAACTAGAACCAGTCCGAACACAACGATCCCGCCGAGGATCAGCCATTTTACATACGCCGGTTTCCTCGCGGAGACTTCGGGTTTGCGAATCTCGACGACCGCCTCGGGCCGAATCTCCGTGACAACGGCCTCGGCGTTACTAGCTTCGTAGGACTTGCTCAGACCCATGTCAGCCAGGAGCTGGTTGTACATGGTCTGTCCGAGGTGCATTGTCTCGTCGGACCCGTCAAATTCCGAGACCGTCGTACGCTTTTCCTCTTCGACGAATGAATGGCCGCAGCCAGGACAAAATGCCTTCGCCTCATCGACCTGTTCACCGCACTTGCCGCAAGTTTTTGATCCCATCTAATTGGGTCGGTGACAAGTTTTGCAGTCAGTACCAACAGCGAACCCGGCCTTGCTCTTTAACGTCGGACGCAATGCAGCGGCCGCATCATGACAGGTATTGCAATTGATATGGTAGGCAAGCTCGTTGTTCAGGTCCTTCGTTACTTGTTTGCCACGCTCGGTGTAGGTTGCGGTGGGCATTGTTTTGTCGTCCGGCACGCTGCCGTTCTGAAAATGGCAGAAACGACATTCGTTTACTTTTTGAGGTGACGCCTGCCAGGAAGCGAGTGTCAATGCGGTTTCGCGTTCGGACGTAACGAGCGGCGGTTTTAGCGCCGACTTGGGTTGATCCGTGTGATGACACTCGACGCAGCCGATGACCGATTTGCCGTCGGGACTATACAGCTTTGATGCGTGCGTTTCGTGATCGAACGGAACTTCGCCGTGTTCCGACTGGCTATCCTTTCCAAGCGTGAATGACTTTGCGATTTTCTTATCCCCGGTTGCCGTGGCTGGCGGGGGCGCCGCAACGTTTGTATTCGCGGCGGGTTTCATATTCGACGCGGCCGAATTTGCTGCGGTATTTGTCGGAGGTGTAGGCGTCGGACGACCTGCCACCTGGGCCAGACTTATCGGCGTGTCAAAACTGGTAAGAAGTACCGAGACTACCAGGAATGCGAATACAAAAACGACGAACAGTTTCGTGAGGTTATTCATATGTTGTCGGCTTATTAAAACTCGCATGCATTCCGAATGTCAATGTCCTTACTGTGCCCGGGGCGAAAGCATTGAAGCGATCAGAACGGGCTCCCCGGCAGCATGTTAAAACCGGAGCCGGTGTGGCATCGGGCGCAGGTGGTCATGTTGGTCGGGTCGTTCCCGGTGAACGCACGCGAACCGTTGTGACACGACGCACAGTTATTTCCCGGACGCGTATGCTGCTGGGCAAGAATGTTCGTAACCTGGCTACCTTGCGGAGCACCCGCACCGCGCACCGAATGACAATCGGCACAGTTCAGACCCTGGGCACCCGAGTGCTCGCGGTGGCTGAAGACTGCTTTGAAGACATAGCGTCCGGTCGGGGTTCGTCGATAAGGCGCTACCTCGTGGCAGACATTGCATGAACCGATATTGCTCTCCGGTGTGTGACACGTGTAACACGTGGTGTGTGCATTGATACCGACCGGTATCGTCTTTGCGGCGCCTGCCGCTTCGTGACAGGCCACACATCCTTCGGGTGGACGGCCTTTACCAGAAATATGAGCCGCGTGATCGAACTTCATATTAAATCCCTCGACGAAACGGGTGGGGAATTCCTGCATAGTCGGCGGCACCGCCTTAGTGTCTGCGTGACAAATCGTGCACATCATCTGCTGTTCGGGATTCGTGAACTGGCTGATATGACATCCGACGCAGGAGTCGTGACCCGCGAATTTCAGGTCGTCGTTGCCGCCTTCGCGACGGTGACACGATGCACATTCGAACTCCTTATGCTCGGGAATCGTGTGCGAGAACGCCGCAAAGGCTTTCCCCGAGATCGACACTGCAATCGCCTCGGGTGTTTCGGATGCGGTAATCGTTAACGGTGTCTTCTCGACCTGTCTGATACAACTCGAGACAGCCGCCGCAATGGTGCATAGAACTATCACGGATTTGAGAACGGTTTTTCGCCGCGGATTTCTCATTTTGAACGTAGAGATCGAGATGGGTCCATAGTTGCCAGTTAAAATGAGAACTCAGCTCGGATAGCGACCGACAGTATAAAGCTCCGGGGCTTACCGGCTTTGTCAAAAACTCAGAACCTCGGGCGGCGAAGCTGCCGAAAGAATGAAGCCAGATGCGAAGCTTCTGGTACGTTCGAAAACCCGCTCCGCCCTGAAGGGGCGGCAGACGCTCTCCCGCACCTCCAGTGCGGAACAAACATTCGAGTTTCCAGACGTTTCACGGCTGGCTAAGTTCTTTCGGCGGCTTCGCCGCAACGCATCCAAGTTGTGATCCAGCCTCTCCCGCTGGGCTTTATGTGTCGCGAGCTAACGGTTAAAACTCTAGACCATCAGCTTGGCGCTTTTTTCTTACTGCTTCCCATGACTCGGCGGGACGGGGAACGCACCCACAGCCGCAGTGTGACAGTAATTACACTTGAACACAGGCGTTTTCTTTTCGATGCTTTCGGCGCGTTTGTCTAGTTCGCTTTTCAGATCAGCCGCGTGATTATGACACGCCGTGCATGTCATGATCGGGACATCCGCGTCCTTCATTGTCTTGAGATCGTTGTTGCCCGAAATTCGAACGTGGCAGGTCATGCAGTCGCGCGTATGGACGAGATCGCCTTTTTCATTTACCTCGGCATGATCGAACTTTAGCGAGTAACGCCGCGTGACCGGCGACGGCGAATACGCTTGAGTGAGATGGTGGCATCCGGCGCAATTCGTCGCCGCAGGCTTTACGCCCTGATAGTGGCATTCGAAACACGATGCGTGACTCGAGGGCATCGTTTTGAAGAACCGCGCAGATGGCGTAAAACCATCGTCAACGATCGGCTTCTGACCTTCCGGTGTGCGAGAAACGAACTTAGGAAGAGCAGTCGCCGTTTCATGACAGATGGCGCAGTTATTGAAACGCACTGGATCGTCGGCTGAACGCATGAAACCGACATTCACAAAATGGGCGACGGCGACCGGTGCACGCTCTCGCGGTACCGAAGCTATAACATCCTGGTGGATGCCATGCGGAAAGATCGTCGAGAACTCATGCGAGCGCGTCCGGACGGGGAATGGGAAGAGCGGTGCACTCCGAGGGCTCACATTAGTGTGGCATCCGGCGCAAAACACAGGCTTGTTCCCGACAAAAAAATCCTGGCGGTGGCAGCTTGCGCACGCGACGTGTCCCGGAAACTGCGCGACATCCGGATAGCCACGGGCCGCCACCCAGTTCGGCGTCGGCACCTTATGGCACGAGGCGCAATCCAGCTTCTTGTGTGTCGCCGTCGCGTGCGAGAATCGGTCGCGACGCTGGGCGGTCGAGCGCGGCAAATAGGTGGCCGCGAATAAAATAGCGGTGAGTGTCACCAGAACGATCGTCGAGCGCCTTGTCATCTTGCAGTACAGCCCTCTCCGTCACACACGGGAATGTCCCTAGCGAAAACCTCGCATCCTGCCGCACGCTTTCCGGAATCCGGAACCGCCAGCGAGCGAACTGCTTTCTTGTCCGGCCCGATCTCGACCTCGCATGCCCACACGTAACTCCTTGAGCCGATCTGTGCAGGTGCAATATTTGATATCAAAAACGTTTCGGTGGTTTTGCCAGTAGGGGGTTCCACGGGAATGTCGATGAAGATCGCCTTTACCGTAACGCTGTCCGTCATTCCGGTCTGCAAAGGCTTGATTCCGTCAAGGACCCGCTCGATCGCCGACTTCTGCTGCAGATAAAAGCCGTCGCGGAGGCCGGGCGCGAGATTGGTCGTCAGCCATTCGAGAGCGACGTTCGGCCGGCGTACGAACTGCTGCGTGCCTTTTGCAAGAGCTGCCTTGAACTCGGGAACCCGTGCCGCGTCCTCGGCTGTGATCTCGCGGCAGAAAGGCGATTCGCAATCCTCCTCCTTGAGCCATGACCGAAACTCCGGGCTCGTTTTCAACCTACAATAGAAGCAATCGCGCGAAACAAACTCGGAGGCGCGAATGCGGTCGATGAGAGGTTTGTTCGCCGCTAGACCGCCGCGGAATAGGTAAAAGCGTTTTCGTTTGAGCCGTTCCTGTTTGCCCTCGACCTTGACCCGCCCGTTCACTTCGAGCACGCCGAGCGATGGTGGCGTCTGCGCGGATCCAACCGCCGCAAGGATCACCGCAAAGACGCAGAAACACAGAGACGCTAAAAGGTATCGAAGGAGATCGGAACGAACGGGCCTAGCGGGCATAAGCGAAATGTACTGAACTTTCTTTCTCGGCGTCTCTGTGTCTTGGCGGTCGGGCAGTGGTTCAGTTTGCATTCCGGACCGGTGAAGCCTTCTTATTCCGTGTCTTCTCCGTTTTGTTCGGTGTCTTCTGTGGTCATCTTGCAGGCGGGATCACCGACTACACGGAACGCACGGAATAACGCGGAGCAAGAAGCAAGGCGATTTTTCAAAGTGACCCACTACTCGGCGGTTGAGGTTGCTTTCATTTCACGGCAGGAAAGGCCTCGCCGGAAACTTCAAAAATGGGAGTCGCACTTCGCGGACGAAAATCTGGTCTGAGCGGATGGCCGCAGGCGGTGCGAAAGCATCGGCTCCGGCAGCGGCGATAATATCATCCTGATCGATGCCATCCCCACTCACACCGATCGCACCGATACGCACTCCATTACGATATATCGGCAACCCTCCCGCAAATATCTGCAGCCCGTTTCTGAGCTCAGGGATATCGGTACACGGGCACGGCGGCAGCCCCGCGCGTTTAGAATAGGATGCGGTCTTGCACATCATCGGCGGTGACAACAGCGCTGTGCGAACCAGATCCAACTGCAGGCCAACGTTGAACGGGCTCCAGTCTGAGATCTGCGTACTGAACGGACCCGCGAGACTGTTGTTGATTCCATCGGGGAAGAATGGCCGATGGAGAAAGCCGATCGCCCTGTCACTGAACGCGGTAGAACCAATGAGTCCAAGACCGTCGGAAGCCGCACGCGAAACGTACAAGCCGAAGCCCGCAGCCGAGAGTTTCGTGGCCGCATCGGGGCGGGCAAAAAAGTTCGACGTCCGCGCCTTTTGGACCGAAACGTCCAGACCGAATGCCGGGGCGTCTAGTTGGGCGAAAATGCCGAGCACGTCGCCGTCTGTATCGACGACCGCAACGGTCACGCGCGCGTTGCTCCCGATCGGCTGGCGGATCGCGGCTCTGACTCGATCTGCGAGCGCGATCGCGACCGAGAGGATCTGCGTCACCTCTGCCGCCGACAGGGCAGAGCCCGCCACGGTCGGGAAACGCGAACTGAATCGTCCGTTCACTGCGCCGAGTGCACCGGGAATAAAATCACTCGGCGGCGTGGCGATCACCATCGATGTTACGACGCCCGGAAGGCTGCCGAACGGGATCAGCGGTACGGCCGGGGGTGATTCGACATTCGCGAACGGCAAACGAACTCCCTCGATCAGAATATTGTCGGCGCGGATGATGGGTGGAGATTGATAGCCCGTCGTTGCATAGACAGCGACGATCTCCTCAGCCGTCTGATCGTTATCGGTCGGGACGCGGTCAACAGTATATAGCCCATCACCTTCGACACCGACGCCACCCACCGCGACGCCATTCTTGTATAGCGGAACACCGCCCGGGTCGCCCGACAGTCCTAGTGGTAACCCCGCGATCGCGATGTCCGAACAGGGCAGTGTCGAGAATTGCACTCCGTAGAGAGGTCCGCCCGGACGGTTGTCGATGCCCGGCGGAAAATGTTCCTGGATGATGAATGAAGCCGTGCGCGTCGTAAACGCATTACCGCCCGTGGAGAAGAGCCCGGCGGTCCCAGCTTTCGAATGTGATGCCGCGGCCGACGGAACGGAAACGTTCTCAAGCCCCTGGCCCGCGCGTCCGACGCTGCGAATAAGCGTCGTCGACCGGGCGCCCGTCATCGCGAAAGTACCCAGAAGGTTGCCTTCCTTGTCCGTCACCGATACCGTCACGGGGACGTTCAGAGCCACCGCTTTCGATACGGCCTGGGCGATGACGGTCTGGACATCGCCGACCGTCAATGTACTTTGAGATTTTACCGGTAGAACGAAAAGGATAAGGACAAGAAAGCCGGTAAGAATTCCTGATGTTTTTGACCGATTCATGACCGCCATGAATCTTATACGATATCCGTTTGGAAGGAAACTGTTTATCGCGCGAGGCAGTCTTGCTGAGAGATCGCAAGTTGTTGTTCAACCGACCCCGAGCAAAAATAGGATTTGAGTCTTGGCTTTCCTG
This sequence comes from Acidobacteriota bacterium, assembly GCA_031425495.1. Lineage (GTDB taxonomy): Bacteria > Acidobacteriota > Blastocatellia > Pyrinomonadales > Pyrinomonadaceae > OLB17. The sequence continues at coordinate 9,713 of JANPJL010000118.1, read as the reverse complement.
GCGGCTTTGCGACTTTGCGGGAAACCCATCGTTAGAAATGGCGAGAGTTAGTTTTCTCGCATAGTAGCAAAGCCGCAAAGAAGAAAAGTCGAAAGCGTTTCGCCAGTGTACTAACTCCGAACTTGAGATTGACTTGCCCAAAAATAAAAACGGAAGCACAATGGTGCAGCGACCAAATGGCCGACTGGCCCGACGGGTATTAGATCCTGGTAACAGCCTCTGACGCTATGTCGACAGGTTTCACCAAGTCCTTCGCAGGCGCTGTCGTTCTTCTTCTCTTGGCGATCGTGTGCGCCCGGGGCCAATCGGCGAGCGGGCGAATCGTCGGGACCGTTCTCACCAGCGACCGAAAACCGGCGGCCGGTGTCGTCGTCGTGATCACCAACCAGACGACCTCCGAGATATATCAACGACAGACCGAAGTTGATGGAACTTATTCCGCGCGCGTGAAGGCGGGTGCGTACCGGATCACGGTTGCACCGCCGAATGAAGCTAGTTTCGACAGGGGAAAGATCAATGAATTCGGCAGCTTTGCCAGCATCATCTGCGACGAAACAAAGAAGCGATGTGCGACGCTCGAGAATGTGATCGTCGACGGCGGTGATCGAAAGATCGACTTTTCCCTCGCCGCCCCGTCTGCGGAAACCGATAAGCCTGTGCCGGCCGCTCGCAGGGAGGTGCTCGACCGATGGCGGATCGGGCATCCTGAATACGATCGCTACGGCGACGGGGGGGCACGTGGGCGCGACATTCCCTTCAAGCGGGGGCGCTGGTACAACCCGTACGAGCAGAACGTTTTGAAGGGCGATCGTCCCATCTTTGGCGACGATTATTTCATGATCCTCTCGGGCGTAAGCACGAGCCAGATCGAGATCCGCCGTACACCTTCGGGCAACAACGTCAGCTCGGCAGACCCCGACAGCAATAACTTTTTCGGGCGGCCCGAAAGTCTTTCGTTGAACCAAACTTTCCAACTCTCTTTCGAGTTCTTCAAGGGCCAGACCGTTTTCCAACCGCGGAAATGGGCTTTCAAAATATCACCGACATTTAGCGTTCCCAACTATCTCAACGCGCGTGAGAACGGCATCGTCAACATCGACGTTCGCCGCGGTACGACGCGGACCGACTATCACGTCTCGCTTGAAGAAGCTTTTGGCGAAATCAAGCTCTTCGACACAAACGACAACTACGATTCCGTTTCGGTCCGGGCCGGTATACAGCCGTTCACTGCGGACTTCCGCGGGTTCCTGTATTCCGACAACAATCTTGGCGTTCGAACCTTCGGCGCTTTTTCGAACAACAGATCGCAATTCAACATTGCCTGGTTCCACCAGCTCGAGAAGGACGCGAACAGCAATCTGAACGAATTCAAGTTCCGAAAGCAGAACGTCTATATCGCAAACTATTTCAGACAGGACTTTCTCACGAAGGGTTACACGATCCAGGCTGTCGGTGCCTTCAACGACGACCGCGGCGGGATCCACTACGACGCGAACGGCTTTCTCGTGCGCCCGGCCCTCGTCGGGAGTGCTCGTGTTCATAAGGTCCAGGCCGGCTATGTCGGGTTCAACGGAGATGGGCACATCGGCTTGTGGAACCTGACGCACTCGTACTACTTCGCGTTTGGCCGCGACCAGTTCAATCCGATCGCGGGGCGCGAGACGAGTATCCGCGCTCACATGGCGGCGACCGAGCTTTCGATCGACAAGAATTGGCTGAGATTCAAAGGTTCTTTCTTCTTTGCATCGGGCGATGAAGATCCGACCGACGCTACCGCTAAGGGGTTCGATGCGATATTCGACGATCCGAATTTTGCGGGTGGGCAGTTTTCGTATTGGAACCGTCAGGGCATTCGTCTTGTGTCGACCGATATCGGGCTCGTTCAGCCGAACAGCCTGCTGCCGAGCCTGCGGTCGAGCAAGACCGAGGGACAGGCGAATTTCGTCAATCCGGGAATATTCATCTACAACGCCGGCGTCGACGCGGAATTAACGCAGACAGTGAAGGCGATCTTCAACGCGAACTATCTTCGCTTTCACAGGACCGAGTCGCTCGAGTACGTGCTGTTTCAGCCGGGCGTGCGGCATGAGATCGGTTACGACCTAAGCCTCGGCGTCCTTTACCGGCCGCTGCTGATCAACAACTTGACGTTCACGTTCGGCGGGAATATTTTCTTTGCTGGAAAGGGATTTCGCGATGTCTATACTGACCGCTCGCGAAACTGCCCGATACCAAGTTTCTGCACGCCCGACGTGCCTAACCCGAGCAAGCCGCAGTACACGTTGTTCAGTCAAATGAAGTTGGTTTTTTGAGCGCGTATGGTTCGTGTTCGGTCTTTGGTTCGTGTGATTTCGTGTGAGTTCGTGGTTTCAGTCTGCGGGCTCGGAGTCTGGAACCACAAATTCACACGAAAGCACACGAACGAAGAGAACCACGAATCACACGAAGCACACGAACCGGATACGAAGAAGATTTGAAAGCGATATGAGAGGACGGGCCAAGGTAAAAATAATTATCATCGTTGTGTTTGCCCTCGCAGCGGCGGCTGCATCGTGGAGTCGTGAACGTGTCAGGATCGAAGCGGCGGCTCCGACGTCCTCCGTTCCGAATCAAACACCCACCCCCGAAGCTGCGCCGGTGGCGGTCGTTGAAGGCTGTCTCAAATGCCATAACAAAGTCGAGCCGATGCATCGATACAATGCTCGCGGCGATGTGTTCGACGAACTCGACGCGGGAAAAGACGCGCAGGGGCTGACCTGCACCGCGTGCCACGGAGGCAATCCTGCGGCCACCACTCAGGCCGCGGCTCATGTGCAGCCAAAATTTCCGAAAGAGTGGGGGTGCAAGAACGGCGACTGCTCGAGTCGAAATCCTGAACGGACAAATACATTGATCGCAAAAGAGAGCCGCGAGTTTGTACGCTTCATTAACCCCGGCGACTTTCGTGTCGTAGCCCAGTCGTGCCGCGAATGTCACTCGGAAGAGAACCGGAACGCCTCGCGGAGCATGATGGCTCACGGTTCAATGCTCTGGGGAGCCGCGCTTTACAACAACGGCGGTTACCCGCTGAAAGATTCGCAGTTCGGTGAGAGCTACAGCGAAGATGGAAATCCGCAGGCCCTGATCCAGCAGCCGGCTCCGACGGCCGAGGAGCGAGCCTACAAGGGCTATCTCGATTTTCTTGAACCACTACCGCGATGGGAAAATTCGCAGCCGGGCAACATCCTCCGCGTATTCGAGCGGGGCGGTAAGCGACGGCTTGAGGTCGGTCTGCCGGACAAGGAAGAAGAGGGCGGTAAGCCGGACAAAGGGCTGAGCCCTCGGGGTCTGGGTACGAATAATCGTACCGATCCGGTTTATCTTGGCCTCCAAAAAACGCGTCTGCTCGATCCGACGCTGAACTTTCTTGGCACCAACGATCACGCTGGTGACTATCGGTCAGCGGGTTGCACGGCCTGCCATGTGATCTACGCCAACGACCCGAGTGTCGCGGCTTCAGGTCCGTATGCCGCGGCCGGGAACCAGGGTTATTCGCAATCCGCCGACACCAGCATCCCGAGGCGTGAGTCGGGTCACCCGATCAAACATCAGTTCACCTCGCAGATCCCGACACAGCAATGCATGACATGCCACATGCATCCGGGAACGAACATGGTTGCGAGCTATCTGGGGCGAACCTGGTGGGACAACGAATCGGACGGTAAGCTGATGTACCCGCAGGACCGGCAGATCGACCCGAGCCAGGCCGATGAGATTCGCAAGCTCGACAAGAATCCGGAAGGCTCGTCGGTCCGCGGACTATGGTCGGACTCGATTTTTCTGCAGACAGTGGGAACGGCCGATTTTAACCGACTGCTTCAGCGCGTGCAGTTCGCTAACACCCATGGGCACGGATGGATCTACAAGAACGTTTATAAAAAGGACCGGAAGGGAAATCTGCTCGACACTAGCGACCAAAAGATCGCACCCGAAGATCCGAACAAGTGGGACAAGGCCGTGCATCTTCAGGACATCCATCTCGAACGCGGGATGCACTGCGTCGACTGTCATTTCCGTCAGGACAGCCACGGCACCGGAATTCTATATAACGAACCGCGTGCCGGCATCGAGATCGGTTGCGTCGACTGTCACGGCTCGATGACGGCGAAGGCAAATACGATCACGAGCGGCCCGGCCGTGATGCCCGTGTCGGGCACCGAGAAAGCGCGTCGCGAAACCGCGAAGCGTCCGACCATCGGCCGCGACCTGACGCGCCTCCAGTTTCGCGGTACCGACGGGCGCCGCCGGTCGGTTCTCGAGGTCATTAACCGCGACACAAAGCGAAAGGACTCGAGCGGCAACGATGTCGAACTCAAACGCGGTGACATCGTCCAGAATTCGATCGTCGAACCCGGCAAGTGGTGGAAGGTAACACAGACGGCGGACACCGTAACGCCGGGCAGCTCCGATTACAACGAAAAATCGGCGTACGCCAAGACGATGCAGCGTGACGCGAAGACTTGGGGGGATACGAGCGCCGCGGAAGCCCGTCTCGCTCACAACGACTCCAGCATGACCTGCTATGCGTGTCACACATCGTGGGTCACGAGCTGCGCCGGCTGTCATCTTTCGATGGAAGCCAATCGCAAGATGCCCAACCGCCACAACGAGGGCGGTGATTCACGTAACTTTACCTCGTACAATTTTCAGGTCCTTCGCGACGATATCTTTATGCTTGGAAAAGACGGTACGGTCACCGGTCACAGGGTCGCACCTGTCCGATCAAGCTCGGCCGTCCTCGTCAGCTCGCGTAACCAGAACCGCGAATGGATCTATAGCCAGCAGCAGACCGTCTCAGCCGAGGGATTCAGCGGTCAGGCATTTAACACCCACGTGCCGCACACAGTTCGCGGAAAAGAAACGCAGACATGTTCCGACTGTCACGTATCACGCGAGAAGGACAACAATGCATGGCTCGCTCAGGTGATGCTGCAGGGAACGAACTTCGTCAATTTCATGGGACGGTACGTTTATGTAGCGGCGGGGCACGCGCTCGAGGCAGTGGCTGTGACCGAACACACCGAGCCGCAGGCAGTGTACGGCAGCACGCTCCACGGCCTGGCGTACAAGCGAAACTTCGAAAACTTCGTCGGCGGCGGACGCAAGCTCAAGGAGTATTACGAAAATAAAGGCCGGCCCGAAGTCCTGCAGGTACAGGTCCGCGGTGAATACGCGTATGTTGCGGCAGGTAAGGGCGGATTGCGCGTCTATGACGTGGCGCAGATCGATCACAAGGGATTTTCCGAACGCATCGTCACAGCACCCGTTTCGCCACTCGGGCAGAAATTCTATGTTGCGACAAAGTACGCGACGGCTGTAGCCGCTACGTCAACGCTTGCCGTCGATCCGGCTCGCTGGCGCACGGTCCGCAATGACGACGGAAGTTATCGGCAGGTCCCTCCCGATGAAGCTCTCCGTTTAAATGCCCAGGCAAAGGCAGCCGGCAAACCGGCCCCGGCGGTTAACGAAGAGGGTGCGATCCACCCGCTTTACGCTTACCTCTACGTTGCCGATCGCGAAGAGGGGCTGATATTGGTAAACGCAGCTACGATCCTCGACGGCGATCCGCGGAATAACTTTCTCAAGCGGGCGGTGACGTTCAATCCGGGCGGTGCACTGACAGGCTCGAACAACATTACCTTAGCTGGAAACTTTGCATACATCACTACGACAAGCGAATTGGTGATCGTAGATCTGTCGACTCCGCTCCAGCCGCGCGTGACGAAGCGTCTGGCCTTCGACGGGCCGCGTGCCGTCGCCGTCCAGTTCCTCTATGCGTTCGTCGTCGACGCTCGCGGAATGCACGTCGTGGATATCAAGGACGTACAGGCAAAGGGCGAGGCGGTCCGCGTCGCGTCGGCGTCTGTTCCGCTCGGTCATGCCGCTGATATCTACATAGCTCGCACATACGCGTACATAGCGAATGGCACGGAAGGGGTAGCGATCGTTGACCTTGAGAAGCCCGAACAGCCACGGCTCGATCAGATGTTCAATGCCGGCGGCGATCTGAGCGATACCCATGCGGTGAAGGTGGCGATGACGAACGCTAGTCTTTATGCATACGTCGCAGACGGGAAGCACGGGCTCAAGATCCTGCAGTTAACCGATCCTGAAACGATGCCAACCTACGCCGGATTCAGTCCGCGGCCCGAACCGCGGATGATCGCGACGTTCAAGACTAAGGGGCCCGCGCTGAACATATCGAAAGGACTCGACCGCGACCGGGCGTCGGACGAAAGCGGTAACCAGATTGCCGTGTTCGGTCGACGCGGAGCACGCCCGTTCGGCTTTGAAGAAGTAATGCGAATGTTACGGACCCACAGCGGAACCGGCGACTTCTTCACCGTTTCAGATACTCCGACACCGAAGGTCGGTTCGGAGTAAAGACGGAAAAGTAAGCGACACCAGACCAACCCCGTCATGAAACAGCCCCAAGTCCAAAGTGAGCAGCGATCTTCAGCGCGTTTTCTTCGATAGTGTGCTGTCCGTCAACTCCAAACACTTTGTACCCCAAACTTTCAGCCTCCGCTGAAACCCAACCTGCAAACTCAATATCGCGCTGCATCCAATTCTGAAACGCCACTTCCGGGTCGTCGCATTGTTGCACGATGCCGGAAACCCAATCGCGCTTTGCGTAATGCTCCCGTTGAAAATCAGCGGTCGGAACAACCCAGATAGCTTGATTTCGATTAGTCAAAACGCGGGAGACTTCCTTTGGTAACAGAGCCGTTCCTTCAACCAGGTAAGACCTAGATTTCGGCAGGGCAAGTAGATCGTCCAAAATCAGCGAGAAATGCTCCCGATAACAGCCTATGACTTCTTGCACAAGAGTTTCAACCGGCCTCATCCAGCGCTCGTTCCACGAAGCCGCCCGCCATTTCACGAGTGTTGCGTGAGCGTTAGGATCAAGAAGTCGGACGTGATGATTAAAGGCGTCGTCAACGCGATATATACCCAGGTCAAAGTGGGTCACCAAAATATTACTAATGGAGCTTTTACCGGCACACGGCGAACCGCCTAACCAAAATACGTCTTCAAAATCACGTTCCATATCAGGCAAAGTTCATTTTATAAGAGGCTGTCGCTTGCTAATTGTGAGCTTATAAATAGACGATGAGTACATCAACGTCAACCGAAAGCTTGAAGGGCTCATCCGGTCGAGCAAGCCCACCAATTGGCCGACGACTATAACAGGCAGTTCTTGCGAGTGCTCAGGCAGTTGAGGGGCCTGAGGCGGTATGCACCCGTGACCATACAGAACAACAGGGGCCAAGTTAATGTTCGGTAGGCAACAAAAGAATGTAAAGAAGTGAAAAGATAGTATTAAGCCCAAGAGATCCTGGTTGGTCTCCTGGCGCCGTTTGCGGAGGACGTTCGTGGAATGGTTCGAGAAAAGTAACGATTACGCTGCAAAGCGTGAACACGTATTATACGGAACCTTCCGCTGCCAAACCGCGCGACGCACACCTGAATCGATCTGCGCAGGTTCAGAAAATAAGAATGTTGTATTTCCTTTCAACAAACTTCTCGACGGGAATCAGCTTTCCCGCTGCATCGGCGTCTAAGTTTATACCCGCAATAGCAAGAGCTCTAGACAGGACCGGATCGCGACTTATCGCAAGATCGGCTCCCGTGGGAACGATAAACTCGTCAGGTTTTACGCCTACTCTTTCAAGACTTTTGCCGTCTGTCATTATGACGTCGGCCCGAGTTAAGTTCAGTCCGTAGGGAATAGATGTGCCTGTACCGGTCTGATTGAAAATAGCGGTGCCCTCGCCGGCGTTCAACCCCACGCCCTTCGACATCATCACTGCACCGGCGGAGACATCGCCGATAACCGTGGCCCGTTTCTCGATCTGCATCACCCGGGCAAATACTTCAGAAGCGGATGCCGATTCTGAATCCAGCAAGACAATCAGTCTCCCTGAAAAGCTGCCGGTTCCTTTTGCCACCTGAGGATCCATTTTCTTTCGGCCTTTCAGATCGGCAATCTTGGTGTCTTTAGGCAAAAAGTATCCGGCAAGCTTTTCGAGCGTGACAACATAACCACCACTGTTTCCACGGAGGTCGAGGATCAAGGTTTCCTTGCCTTTGGCCTCGTCCATATGCCTTCCGAGGTCGGCCGGATCGATCGCAAAAGAAGGCATTTTCCAGATGAGCGTTGTACCAACTTTAATGAAATGGTTTTTATATTCCTTTAGGACCCGCTCACCGTCGCCAACAGCCTTGGCCACATCACCTGCGTCATAAAAATCAAAGCGACGCTTATGGGTCGTTACTTTTGTATTTACCGCTAGCTGACGAATCTGGCCGTCAGGTCTGCGAACGTCCAGCCAAACTTTTGTCTGAGGGCTTAGTTCCTGGTAAAAGTAGGTCATTTTCCAAAGCTCGCCTCGAACGGGTTCGATGCCATTGAGTTTTAACACCTGATCACCAACCTCAAGGCCTTTAAGCTCGGCATCACTATTCTCCGCAACGCCCGTGACAAACACTTTGTCCCCCACCATCTTTATCTTCCAACCGTACTCGACTACCGTGCTTCGGGAAGGCGGCCAGAAAAGTGTGTGAGAGTCGTTTAGATCGATAACGGCTTTCCCGATCACGATGTATGCCTGGCTGAGAGTGTCGACCGATTTCAGGGCCTTCTCCGCAGCCCCGAAATGAGCATCCAGGTCGACGCCGCCGAACTTCGGATCATAATAGTCGTCCTTAATGGCGCCTTTGATACCCTTCAACATGCCCATCATACGATCTCGCGTAAGCGAGTCCATTTTTTGCTGGGCCGCGACATTCGTCGCGACAAAACTTAGGCCTGTGACGAAAATTGTAAGAGCTAGTACCGGTAGCTTGAGTAGAGTGAGACACATAATAACTACTACTTATCGGAATATGGCGTTGAACACGTATGGAGGTGAACACCCATACGCGATAAGCAGAGATGCTAACACCGAGGCTCGAGATGTCGCAATATTGTCAAGAGGCCTGACATGATTGTCCCGCCGAGACCGTAGCACCCTCGTCAAAGAGACTTTGACGAACTAGCTGCTAGGCTGGATCTATAGGTTTTCGCTCCACGGATTGACCAATGTTGATTTTCATAGGCGGACGTTTCTGTTCTGAGAATGGTCGTTACAAACAATCACTTTTCCGGTGAAAGCTGTACATTCGACTGTACAAGCTTTCTCGCGCCCGTAACGTATTGTGAAAACTGGTACTCGCGGCGGGATTTGAACCTGCGACTTCTTCCTTCGGAGGGAAGCACTCTATCCACTGAGCTACGCGAGCATAAAGGATATTATACGAAGAAAATTTAGATTCGGCTATTTAACCGTCCAAAATTAAAAATATGTCCAATAAACTTTAGTTTGTTGAAATGCAGATACTTCAACAAACTAAAGTTTATTGGACATATTGTTTTTAAAACATTCCTTAATTAAATTTTTGGCAGAGGTTTAAAGAATAATTTATCGGTATCAGCTTCTTGAAAAGAGCAGTAGCCAACTACTTTTCCGATTATTTCAACTTCATCAAAAGTCAGAGGCGTGTCTGATTCGATCAAAAAATCAATATCTAAATCTTCGTCCCGTGAAATTCGAGCTAAAGCGAAATCATTAGTTGAAGATTTTTTAATTAAAACCGATTCATTTGGAATAAGTTGAGTAACAGGAGTGACA
>JANPJL010000117.1:0-2912 GCA_031425495.1 Acidobacteriota bacterium | reverse complement strand
TCCCGTCGTTAAGTAATGGTCGCCAAATCGGTTGAGGAGGAGGCGGTTAGCATCTCGCACCGGAGTGCTCGTTAAGTTATTATCTGAATATTGCAAACACCGTCAGAGAAGTTTTATGAGCGAAAAGAATCCACTCGGACTAAAGAAGATACATCACGTCGAGTTTTACGTTGGCAATGCAAAGCAAGCGGAATTTTATTATCGAAAGGCCTTCGGGTTCTCGCGTGCAGCGTATGCCGGGCTCGAGACCGGCAGCCGCGAAACTACGAGCTATCTGCTGCGGCAGAATCGCGTGAATTTCGTTTTGACCACGCCCCTCTCGCCGGAGCATCCTGCCGCCGAACACATCAAGCAGCACGGCGACGGCGTTCGTGACATCGCGTTCCAGGTTGAGGACGCCGATCACGCGTTCAACGAGGCGGTGAAACGAGGAGCAACGGCGATCGGCGAACCTCGCGATCTTGCAGACGAGAACGGAAGTGTTCGGCATGCTGCGATCGCCACGTACGGAGATACGATCCATTCGTTTTATTCTTACGAGGGGCCTCGCGATTATCGAGCACCAATTGGAAACGGCAACGGTGATCTGAACGCCGCAAGCTCTCGGCCAGCAGAAGGTGTGGCCGAGGTTTTGGGAGTCGGGCGCGATGGGACAAATTCGCAACCCGGCTACACCGGCACCTTCCTTCCCGGATTCGTCCCGCAGGAATTGGCAGGCGAAGATACCGGCATCCAACTTGTCGATCACATCGTCGGAAACGTCGAGCTCGGCAAGATGAATTACTGGTGCGATTTTTATCGCGACGTACTTGGATTTTTCCGCTACATCACCTTCGACGACAAAGACATCTCAACCGAGTACTCTGCACTGATGTCGATCGTGATGAGCGACGGCGGACACAACATCAAGTTTCCGATCAACGAACCTGCGGAAAGCAAGAAAGGTAAATCGCAGATCCAGGAGTACATCGATTTTTATCGCTCGGCCGGAGCTCAGCACATCGCCCTGCTGTGCAAGGACATCCGCCACACGGTCGCAAGGCTTCAGGAAAACGGCGTCGAGTTTCTTACCGTTCCCGACACATATTACGACGAACTTCCGTCACGCGTCGGTGAGATCGACGAAGACCTGAACGACCTAAAACGCCTCGGCATTCTTGTAGACCGAGATGAAGAAGGTTACCTACTGCAGATCTTCACGAAACCGGTCGAAGATCGCCCGACGGTCTTCTTCGAAATTCTCCAGCGCAAAGGCTGCAAGGGATTTGGCAAGGGCAACTTCAAGGCTCTGTTTGTTTCGATCGAGGAGGAGCAGAGACGGAGGGGAAACCTGTGACCTGGAGCGCTGGACTCGTGCGTGGGAACCGGGGCTCAAAATGGGTCTTGCGAGCCCATATGATTGCTCTTGCCGCCACTCTGCTGACGTCTGTGGTTGTTTGCCAGATCGATACTAAAGCCTTGGACCAGGAGTGCGGCGATCCGAAGATGGAGAGCTCCAGTATTCTACGCCTTACCGGCGTCGTGATCCGGGTAGTAAACGCCGACACCGTGGTGATTAGAGAGACACGAGGTAAGTTATGGAACGTGAGACTGGCCGGCGTAGGTGGTCAGGAAAACGAAGATGCTGTCCGGACTTATCTCACCAAGACGGTCCTCGAAAAAAGAGTTACCTTTTGGGGAAAGCCCTTCCCGAAAAATGATTCACCGTACGAGGCCGTGATCATACGCAAAAGGACGGATGTCAATCGCTACCTTATCAGCCACGGGCTCGTAAAATATCGCGAGAGTGATGACGATTACGCTGTTTCGAGTCACTGGTTATGCGTTCTAGGCAAACTTGAAGAAAAAGCAAAGTTGGCCAAGGTGGGAGTCTGGGCAGATCGATAAAGATTAATCTATAAGATTCGATGTAGCGTGAAAGACCGACCCGTACAATCCATCAATCTTCGCCCTTATGGACCGGGGGACTTAGCTGACGTTATCGACGTCTTCCGCTCGAACATTCCAAAATATTTCGGACCGGAAGAAGAACCGGGGCTCCGCGAGTTTCTTCTGTCGGAACGGGCCGATGATTACTTCGTGATGGAGATCGACGGCGAGAGGATCGGAGCCGGAGGTTTTGCCCTTAACGATAACAAGACCGTTTCACTCTGTTGGGGAATGATCCGGTCGGATCTCCTCGGCACGGGTCTCGGCCGCGAGCTAACGGAATTTCGCATCGCGAAAGCTCGAGAAAAGTTTGGCGACCTCCCGCTCGTCATCAGCACGTCGCAACACACGCAAGGCTTCTACGAAAAATTCGGATTCCGACTTGTCAGCCACGAACCTGATGGATTCGGACCGGGGATCGACAATTACAAAATGCAGTTGGATCGCGGCTCTTTCGGCTACGCCGCCCGATGAGCGGAAAGGCTATGCCTTTCCGACCGAGTTTTAACAGCGCCTGGAGGCTACGCCTCCAATGGGCGGCGTAGCCGCAAGAAATTTGAACCCGTCGGAAAGGCGGAGCCTTTCCGCTCATCGGCGGGCGAAGCCCGTAAGCCTTTCAGCTCAACGTAGGGCGAGGACCTGTAAGCAATTGAACTGAATGAACTGACATACCACACATTCCATGGCAGAATCCTTCCTGATGGATCTGAAATACCAAACAGGTTTTGGAAACGAATTTGCGACAGAAGCAGTTACCGGCGCGCTTCCGGTCGGGAGAAATTCTCCGCAGAAGGCCCCGCTCGGTTTGTACGCGGAGCAGTTCTCGGGGACGGCATTCACGACTCCGCGCGCATACAACAAACGTACGTGGACGTACCGGATCCGACCGAGTGTTCTGCACAAGCCATTCGTCCAAATCGATAAGAAATTATTTTCGTCGTCGCCATTCGATGAAGTCGTGACGACGCCAAACCAACTCCGCT
>JANPJL010000116.1:0-17801 GCA_031425495.1 Acidobacteriota bacterium | reverse complement strand
AGTCGGTGAACAGGTGCTCCGCCGGGGTCCGGGGCTGCCGGATCCTACGACTTTTATTAGCGGGATGCACACACTATAAGCCAAAACGAATTGTCGGCAAACTTGTTTCCCACCGATCACTGATTGGAAAGCGACGTTTTGGAGGAAAGAGGGACATTGTAGCGGAACGGAAGGTGGAACCGTTGGTCGTGGTTGGACCGGCGCAGCTACTGCAGCCGCTGGCGCAGCCACGTCCTCGCGATCTGCCAGTCGCGTCTGACCGTCACGCGCGATACTCCGAGAACGTTTGCTGTTTCATCCAGAGTCATACCACCGAAGTACTTCAGCTCGACAATGCGTGCCTGGCGTTCGTCGAACGTCGCGAGATTGTTTAGGGCTTCGTCGAGGGCGATAAGATCGACCTTCGGCTGTCCGGCAGAAACGTACCTCGCATCATCGAGCGTCAGGTCTTCGTTAGGGCCGCCACGTTTTGCGCGTTTACGTTTACGTGCGTAATCGACAACTATCCTTCGCATGGCCTGGGCCGCGACCGCAAAGAAATGATCGCGATCCTGCCAGTCCACTTCCTGCTTTTCGCGGAGCCTCAAAAAAGCTTCGTGCACCAATCCCGTTGTTTGTAGGGAATGTCCCTGGCGCTCGTTTCTGAGATACGCAGCGGCTCGACGCCTGAGATCCTCATAGACGTATTGCATGACCTGATCAAAAGCGTCGACGTCTCCGCTTCGCCATTTGTGCAGAAGTATCGTGATCGCGGGCGAACTCGGGGGTGCCTCATTCATCGAGGAGATTGTACAACAAGAAGTCGGACAAGTTTCGGTGGGAGAAAATATGACCCTCATCACGCCTTTGTGTCGCTTATTCGACCAGAGGTGTTTCGTCTTTAGCGGCTAGTTGCGAAGCAGGTTTCGGCATGGTGCCGCAAACGTTTTTATTGTCGCCATTTTCCTGATAATCTCGCTATGTTCTTCCTAAACAAGATAATCAGAAATCGACCTGCGACGGACGCAATTCCAATGACGGCTGAGCGATGGAACACAATAAAAGAGTTGTTTTCAGCGTCACAGGAACGTCCCGAGAGTGAGCGTGCCCAATTTCTAAGGGTGGCTTGCGGCGGTGACGACGATCTGCGTCGTGAGGTCGAAAAGCTTCTCAACGGTTACAGGGAAGACGATTCGTTTCTTGAAGAGTCCGCGGCCTCGGAATTGGTAAGTCTTTTCGACGACGACGCCGGCGGCGAAACTATTGAGCTGAAAGACTTCTTCTCGAGAAAGCCTCGGCTCGAGAGTGGCACGGTTTTGAATGATCGGTACGAGATCACTCGGCTGCTCGGTCGCGGTGGCATGGGCGAGGTTTATCTTGGCAATGACAAACGGATCAGCCGTAATGTCGCGCTGAAGGTCCTGCATCCGGACCTCGTTTCCAGCAAGGAGAGTCTGCGAAGGTTCGCGCTGGAAGCTCACGCCGTTTCCGCTCTTAACCATCCCCACATCATGACTATTTACGACTTTGAGACGACGCCCGACGGCACGCGTTTCATCGTCGCGGAGTATGTCGACGGGCGGACGTTGAATTACTTGATAAAGGAAGGTCTCGACCTTGAGACCGCGCTCGATGTCGCGATCCAGGTCGCATCGGCGCTCTCGGCCGCACACGACGCTGGAATCACTCATCGCGACATCAAGCCCGAGAACATAATCCTCAGGGGCGACGGTTACGTAAAGGTGCTCGACTTCGGCCTGGCAAAGCTGACTCAGTCGCGAACCGCTTCCGAAAGTGGCTCAGGTTCCGAGGATCCAACCCGCGTGCTGCCGCGGACTAAGCCAGGAATGGTAATGGGTACCGCTGCATACATGTCGCCCGAACAGGCCCGCGGTCTTCACGTCGATGCGCGTGCCGACATTTTCAGTTTGGGCGCTGTTATCTACGAAATGCTGACAGGCCAACGCCCGTTCTCGGGTGAGACGCAGGCTGACGTGATGGTTTCGGTGCTGCTCGGAGAGCCTCCCGCAATGTCGTCGTTCGTTACGGGTTTACCGGCAGAGCTTGAGTGGATGGTCTCGAAGGCGCTCGAGAAAGATGTCGATGCGCGCTATCAAACTGCGAAAGAGTTCAGAGCGGACCTCGAAAAGCTTAAGAAGCAGATCGACTTTAATGAAAAACTTAGTCGGTCAGCCGGCGGCGTACCGTCGAAAGATGATCATGAAGGGTCGACCGCTCTGACTCGCGCTCGGACGGCAGGCGAAGCTGCACGAGCAACCGCCGGCGGACGGGACCAATCGGACGGACCGCGAGTATTGTGGTCATTCGCGAGCTTCGCGGAAGTGGTAGGTCAGTCAAAGACTCATAAGCTCGTGTCATTGATCGTCATCGCTGCACTGGTTGCTCTCGGTTCCTTCGCAGCGTACTCCGTTTTCGTGGCGCGTGTTGGCGAAACTCAACAGATCAGTTCCATTGCTGTCCTTCCGTTCGTGAACGTGAGCGGAAACCCGGATCTCACTTATGTGTCGGACGGTCTTAGCGAAGCGTTGATCGACCGGCTCTCGCAGTTGCCACAACTCAAAGTGATCGCGCGAAGCTCGAGCTTTAAGTTCCGCGGAGGAAGTGTCGATGTGGACGCTGTCGCATCTCAGCTTGATGTTCGCGTCATCGTGACCGGAAGCGTTTCGCAGGTCGGTGACGAGATAGTGATCCGGGTCGATATGGTCGATACGGTGGAAGACAAGCAGTTAGTCGGAAGTCAATATCGTAGAAAGCCGGGCGACCTTCTGGATCTGCAGAACGAGATAGCTCAGATCGCATCCGAGCGGCTGCGATTGAAGCTGACGGATTCTCAGTCCGAGCGCCTTGTCTCGAACGCCACCGAGAATTCCGAAGCGTATCGTTATTACCTTAGTGGTCTCGTTGAACTGAATGGGCCGCAGGATTTTCGAGGTAACGCTCTCGATTATTTCCTGCGGGCGGTCGAGCTAGATGCGAATTTTGCGGCGGCCCATACCGAGATCGGTTGGGTTTATTGGAATCAGGCAAACGAGACGGGCGATCCGAGCCGGATCATGCCTAAGGCGAAAGCGGCCATCGATCGAGCGCTGGCGCTCGATCCGAGTCTGGCAAAGGCGCATGCGGTTCAGGCGATGGTCAATGAGTACGAATTTAACTGGTCGGGTGCGGAACTCGAATACCAGCGCGCCATCGAGCTAAGCCCGAATCTGGATTTCGCCCGGAACAATTACGCGTTCTTCCTCTCAATAATGGGCCGCCAGGAAGAGGCGTTGGCACAACTCGAACAGCAGAGAATTCGTGACCCGATCAATCGACGCCTCCTCCTTTTGCAAAAAGGTATTATCCTTACGCAAGCCCGACGATTCGACGATGCACTGCGTTCGTACCAGGAAGCACAGGCTGCGGAACCCGCAAGGGATATCCCCAACTTCTCGTTGGGATACGCGTATGCAGGAAAGGGTTTGTACCTTGATGCTGTGGGCTATTACAAAAAGTCTGTCGAGCTTCTTGGCGGTGAAGAAAAGTATAGTCAGCCGCTTGTCTACCTCGCGGCGGCCTATGCCAAGATGCCCGGGAAGCAGGCCGAGGCGCGAACCATTCTAAAAAGGATCGAGGCGATGGAGCAGTACTCTTCGCCCGCGCTATTGGCAGCCGTCTACTCGGCGCTTGGTGAGAATGACAGGGCGATGGAGTTATTGGAGCGAGCATATATTAAGCGTGATCTGCTGCTTCGTTATATCGGGACCGGATATGAATACGACGGGCTTCGCGACGATCCCCGCTTCATCGGACTGACGAAGCGGATCGGTCTCGCACAATAAATAGTCGGCGATCGGATCAAAATTATGGACGACGAGTTTAAAGTTGAGTTTCGCGGCGATCATGTTCACGTCGAGCTTGAGCCGGACTTTACGGACCAGCCGGACCGACGTGATGAATTCTGGGAGGTATTGCGCGCGGCCTGTGAGAAACACACATCCCGCCGGGTGCTGATCGAAGGTTTTGTCCCGAGAGGTGAACGAGACGCGGCCGACGTTATAGACGCCGGAGAAAGTACCGCGGTGATTCCGCACCTTTGGCTCGCATTCCACCTCGAGGATTTTGAGCCGACGGCAAAGAGCGAGCTGTTCGAGACGGTCGCCGCGTCGCGTGGTGTGCGTGTCAAATTTTTCGCCGACGCGACGTCAGCCCTGAAATGGCTTCGAAGCAATGCGCCGGCTTGATTCAAAATGATCCAACGCCTCGCCACGCGCGAACTCAAAACTAAATTCGGAACCTTCACCGAGAACCTTTACTACGACGGCCATAAGGAATCGATCGCGATCGTTATGGGTGACGTCGCGGATGTTGAGGATGTTCTTTGTCGCGTTCATTCGCATTGCATCGGTGCACATGTCTTCAACAGTATCGAGTGCACTTGCCGTGAGGAAATGGAAGCGGCACAGACGTTGATCCAACGGGACGGCCGCGGTGTCATTATCTGGCTCGATCAAGAAGGAAAGGGTAACGGTCACCTCGCGCTGATGCAGAGCATTCCATTCAAGAAAGAACTCGGGCAAGCGAAGGCATACGTAAGAGCGGGTTACAAGGACGACGCACGAAGCTACACTCCGGCCGCGCAAATTTTGTCTGATCTAAAAATAAAGTCGATCGTCTTGCTCGCAAACTCCGAAGCGAAGGCTGACGAGATGCGGAAAGAAAATGTGGCGGTCTCGTCCACAAGGTTGCTATTGGACCCGGGTGGATAATCGAGCTTGATCGAACGTATTTCATTTTCCGTGTCCGATCTTGCCGTTTATTCCGTGCATTCCGTGGTCACTTCTGTCGATGTAACACAGAACGATGCATAGGAAGGCGGAGATTCCGTCACGAATAAACCGGGCAGACTCGACCGCCCAATGCAACATGATCTACTTAGATAAATCTCTTTCCCAGAAACTTGAACGCACGGAAGCACGCGCCAACGCGGACTTTGTCGAGACACGTGCGCGGCTCGAGCCGGCAAGTGGAGCGAACTGGATCGACGTTGCCGGTACGTACGCGATGTTCGACGGCGTCGAGTCGCCGTGCACGCAGACATTCGGGTTGGGGTTGTTCGGCGAGATCGGCAACGCAGAACTTGAGACACTTGAATCCTTTTTTATTGAACGAAGCGCTCCTGTATTCCACGAAGTTAGTTCGATGACCGATCCGGCGCTGATGGCGCTTTTGAATGAACGCGGCTACAAACCCATCGAGCTGACGAGTGTAATGGTTCGTGAACTAGAACATGGCGTGCCGGATCCAGGCGCGAGAAATTTATCGCCGGGACTTAAAACACGGATCATCGAGGAAGACGAGGCGGAGCTCTGGGCCGCGACTTCTGCCGCTGGATGGGCAACTGAAATGGAAGGCCTTGCGGACTTCATGCTCGGTTTCGGACGTATCAGCGCTCGCTGTCAGGGCGCACATCCATTCCTGGCCGAACTCGACGGGCAAGCCGTCTCGACTGGAATGCTATTCATCTACGATGACGTTTGCATGTTGGCCGGGGCGAGCACGATACCGGAAGGCAGGAACAAGGGTGCGCAAAATGCTTTGCTTGCGGCCCGGCTGGCATTCGCTGCAGAGCGAGGATGCAGTCTCGCGATCATGGGGGCCGCCCCGGGGAGCCAGTCTCAAAGGAACGCTCAAAAGAACGGATTCAGCGTCGCATATACTCGCACTAAATGGCATTTATCCGTATAATTTACAGCGTTCATCCCTGACCTCCGACAAATTGAAGCTATACCCTAAGTGCCGCCGGGATTCGCCGATTTGAGCGACCGCGTCGTCCTGCCAATAGGGTTGAATATGAAACGATGCCCTGAATGCGGCCGAGAGTACGACAACTCAATGATGTTCTGTCTGGATGATGGAGCGGAGTTGCTGTACGGTCCGACGCTGTCAGTATCACCCGCAACAGCGCGTGGTTCTTTGTCAAGTGATGAGCCCGCGACGGCCGTGTTCGGCGTTCCCCTTTCCGGCGGCGCGTTTGGGGTCCCGCCTTCGGGCGGCTCTTCCGTAGACTCACTAGACTCAACCACGAGACCGCAGATCAAAGCGACGGACCAGACCGTTGTCCTACCGTCAGGATCCATATCCGGAAGCACGCAGCGGACTACATCCAGTGCCGAATTTCTTCTCGGCGAGGCGCGAAAGAATAAGCGCGGTGTCGCCATAGGAGCTGCCCTGCTTTTCGCGGCGGTTGTAGGATTCGGCTATTGGTTTTTCAATATCCGAGCGGTTCCGGCTGATTCGACTCCGATCTCCTCCATCGCCGTCCTGCCGTTTCAAAACAGGAGCGCCGACGCGAATTCAGAATATCTGTCCGATGGTTTGGCGGAATCTTTGATCTATCGCTTGACGCAGCTGCCGAATTTGAAAGTCAGTCCGACAAGTTCGGTCCTTCGCTACAAGGGTAAAGATACGGACATCGCAAAGATCGCCAGCGAGCTAGGTGTCGATGCCGTGATGACCGGCCGCCTCGCACAGATCGGCGACAATCTGACGATAAGCGTCGAGCTTGTCGATGTGCGAAATAACAAATTGCTGTGGGGCGAACAGTATGACCGAAAGATGTCGGATCTGCTTGCGACGCAGCGAGAGATCGCGACGACGATCACCCAAAAGCTCGAACTAAAACTGTCAGGTAACGACTCGAAAGGGATCACCAAGAAGTACACGGACAACAACGAGGCGTATCAACTTTACCTGCGGGGCCGATATAGTTTCGGCAAACGCACGAAAGATGAAATGCTGCGTGCCATCGAATATTTCGAGCGAGCCATCACGCTCGATCCTAAATTCGCATTGGCGTATGCGAGGATCGCCGAAACATACGGAAGCATGCCTGCCTATCCGTACCTCTCGCCAAAGGAAGCTTTTCCTCAAGCCAAGGCCGCCGCTCAGAAAGCACTTGAGATCGACCCTTTGTTGCCTGAGGCCCATACCTTCCTGGCGTATTCCCTGATCATCTACGATTGGAATTTTGCCGAGGGCGAACGCTCCTTTAAGCGCGCTATCGAGCTTGATCCGAATAACTCTGCGGCGCACTTTCGTTACGGTCAGATCTACCTTTCACCGATGGGGCGCTTTGACGAAGGCATTGTCGAAATTAAGCGCGGTCTCGAATTGGAACCACTCGACATCAACATGGGGGCAACGTTGGGTTGGAGCTACCTCGCGGCCGGAAAGAATGACCAGGCTTTAGAGCACGCCAAGAAAACATTTGATCTCGAACCTACTCACCCTATCGGCCGCTGGATGCTCAGCCAAACGTATATCGCTACCGGAAGATACGAGGATGCAATTGCACTCGACGAACAGTGGCTGCAGACCGATCCGACAAATCAATTCGCGCTGCGAGACGCAGGCATCGCATATGCGAAAGCCGGACGACGTGACAAGGCGGAAGAGATGATCCGTAGATACCGAGAGCTTGCGAAAACGCAATATGTTCCGACGTGCCGGATCGCAGGCATTTACGTCGCGCTCGATGAGAAGGCGAAAGCCTTCGAGGAACTCAACAGATCATTTGAAGTCCGGGATTGGGAATTGTATCGATTGAACGCTGACACATACTGGATTCCACTTCGCGGAGACCCGCGATTCGAGGAACTGGTAAAACGACTGAATCTGCCCAAGTAGATATGTGTCGGCGATCACAGCGGTCGGGCTGTGACGCTTGAGTCAGTATTGTGTGGTTAACAAGAATGTATGAGACGGATTTGTTTATTGTTGCTTGTCGTTCTATCACCGCCGTCAGTCGCACGGATTTCTGCTCAGGCTATTCCTAGTCCTTACTTGTTCGTCTGGGCCGGCGATAGCGATGGGAAGGATTCTGATTTCCTTGCGGTTATCGATGCTCGTCCCGGAGCGTCAAGCTACGGCGAGGTCATCGCTACTCTTCCTGTCGGGGCAAACGGAACGTATCCACATCACACCGAGTATGAGTTCCCACCGAATTCGCAGCTTTTCGCTAATGGTTGGGGAGCCGGACAGACATTCATCATCGATCTACGTGATCCGAGAAAGCCGAAGCTTGCCGGACAGTTCAAGGACTTAACCGACTACGGATTTCCGCACAGTTATGCTCGACTTCCGAACGGCAATGTCCTCGCGACCCTGCAAGTAAAAAAAGCCGGTTACGAACCACCCGGTGCTCTAGTCGAACTCGATACGCGCGGAAAGCTTGTCCGGGCTAGCAGCGCCGATGTTGTCGGAATGGACAAGAAGCAATTGTGGCCGTACAGCTTGCTCGCTCTTCCAAAAATGGATCGCGTCGTAACTACGAATACTGAGATGGGCCTTCCGCAGTGGGCAATGAGTAAAGGGCACGGACCGTCACACGTTACTCATACGATGTCCGACAGCAGCAACATTCAGGTCTGGCGACTTAGCGATCTTCGACTTTTGGCAACGGTCACGCTACCGGCGCCCGTCGCCGGAAAATCAAATCTGAATCCCGCCGAACCTCGGCTCTTGCCCGACGGCAGCGTCTACGTGAGCACGTTCGGCTGCGGACTGTTTCGTATATCCGGCCTCACCGGCTCCACACCTAAGGCCGAGAACGTTTATGAGTTCCCGGGAGCCAACAGCAAGGAAGAGTGTGCCGTACCCGTTGTCATCGGCAAGTACTGGATCCAGACCGATCCGTCTTTGCCGGGATTAGTGGTCCTGGATATTAGCGATCCGGCGAAGCCTGTGGAAGTATCACGACTCTTACTCGATGAACGTTTCAGAAAGACACACTGGGTCGCGGCGGATAGGAACACAGATCGATTGGTAATTACCGGCAACAATCGATCGTGGGCTTTGATCGCCAACATCGATATGACAACCGGAAAGTTAACGCTCGATCAGAAATTCAAAATGAATGGAGCGGATCATCTGGGTGTCGACTTCGACCGCACAAGTTGGCCGCACGGTGCGACCGGCAAGGCGTTCGTACACGGAGCGCTTTTTGGCCCACTGAAAAAATAGTGCGTGTCGATCGACTCTCACTCGTGTTGCCTGAATAGAGCTCGTACTCCTTCGATGTTGATTCTTGAACGTTCTGCAAAAAGTTGAATATGAAATTCTACGGCCTACTTTTTATTAAGCCTCTCTTGTTTGTCTGTGCGGTTGTGACGGTCGTAAATACGCAAGGTCCCAGCGTTCAAACTGTCCAGATTCCAAAAACTGACATGAGCGGCCCGAGTTTGAAGTTTGATTTCCCCGACATGTTGGTAGGGATCGCAGAGTACGACGAAGGGCCGACGGGTACCACTGTTTTTTACTTTCCCAAAGGCGCAAAAGGTGCCGTTGATATGCGGGGCGGAGCGCCGGGCGAACTGAACGCGGAGATACTGCAGAATGCCTACGAGAGACGGATGGTCAGTGCCGTCGTTCTCTCAGGAGGTTCCTGGTACGGGCTGTCGGCGGCGACGGGGGTTGCGAACGATATCAAGAAGGTTCGTACCGCCGAAGGGAATGTTGATTTCATCGCCGGCGTGGTCGGGGCGATCATCTTCGACGTGGGCGGTCGGCGGTTTAGCCGTGTAACCCCGGATGACGCTCTCGGCGAGGCGGCCGTTCGCAGTGCCAAGCCTGGCTGGTTTCCGATCGGAGCACGCGGGGCCGGTCGGTTCGCGATGCAAGGCGTTTACTTTCATCGCGGCGACGGTGCGCAAAACTACGCGGACTGGCCACACTCCGGGCAAGGCGGGGCATTTCGAAACGTTGGGCCGACAAAGGTGGGGGTGTTTACGGTCGTGAACGCACTTGGATCGGTTGTCGACCGCAGTGGTAACGTTGTGCGGTGTGGGCGAAACGATTCGGGTCGGAACTGCCCGTCGATCACAGAAAAACTGAAGAACTTTTTGCCGATCAAGGCAGAACCGCTTGATACGGGCGGCCCGACCGCAAACACGACGATCACGCTTGTCGTTACCAATCAAAAACTCCCATTCTCGGCGCTCCAACGCCTCGCGACTCAAGTTCACTCATCGATGAGCCGTGCGATCCAGCCGTTCGCCACTTCTCAGGACGGCGATATTCTGTACGCCGTCACGACGGACGAAGTCGAGAATCCGTCACTCAGCGCCACGGATCTAAGCGTGATCGCCTCGGAACTGGCATGGGACGCCGTACTCGCAAGCGTACCTGTCATTCCCGAACGGCCGAAGCCATTGACTTCGATGCCTACCTCGGAGAGCTTAAAAAAATTCACGGGAATCTACGAATTCTTTGGCGGCGGTAAACTGCTCGTAAGCCAAGAGCCCCAAGGTCTCGTCGCAAGATTTGAAGGCAATGGCCGGATCTACTTCGATAAGGACAAGAGTTATACATTGACGCCGGCGGAGAATGGCCTCTTCATAATCGAAACTCCGGGGCGTGAAGTCATTCGCTTCGACGAAAACGGGGGCCGAGTTACCGGGATGACGCTCAATCCCGGGCCCTGGCCGATCAGAGCGGAACGAAAGTTATGAAACGGTGCCCCGAATGCGGGAGAAATTATAACGACGAGTCGATGAGCTTCTGTCTCGATGACGGAGCCGAATTGCTCTTCGGCCCGGCGTCGATAGATGAACCTGCGACGGCGATCCTTCAAGCTTCGGATACCTTTGGCGATGCTCAAACACGCGCTCGGATCCATACAACCGAACAAGCGGCAATTCATGAATCGGAAATCAGCGAGGTCTATAACAGAGGTTTCGACAGACGCCTGATTGCGGTTCCGTTCCTCGTTGGAATTATTAGTCTGGGCGTGTACCTCGGTTACCGATATCTTGGTTCTACTACGAAACAGATTGCATCGATCGCAGTGATGCCGTTCGTCAACGAAGGCGGCAATGCTGAAGTCGAGTATCTGTCGGATGGAATGACGGAAACGTTGATCAGGAGTTTGTCTCAACTGGCGAATTTGCAGGTCAAACCGCGTTCGTCTGTCTTTCGTTACAAGGGTAAGGAAGCGGACGCGAAAACCATCGGCAGCGAACTGAACGTGCAGGCGATCTTAAACGGCAGAGTTAGCCAGCGTGGCGAACAATTGATTCTCAATTTGGAACTAATCGATGTTGAAAAAGACGTTGTGCTTTGGAGCGAGCAATATAATCGAAAACAAACCGACCTCGTCTCGCTGCAAAGTGAGATCGCCAAAGATGTTTCAACCAAGCTCAAATTAAAACTTTCGGGTGCGGACGAAGCAGAAGTAACCAAATCCTCAACGACGGATCCCGAAGCGTATCAAGCGTATTTGAAAGGACGTTATCACTGGAACCGTCGCACAGCGGAAAACCTCAAGAAAGCGATCGAGCATTTCAAAGCCGCGATCGACCGTGACCCGAATTATGCCCTTGCGTATGCCGGTCTTTCCGACTGCTACATTAACTTGAATCAATATGCCGGTACTCCGATGAGCGAAACGATACCGAAAGCGAAGGCTTATGCCGAGCGTGCGATAGCGATTGACGATCAATTAGCTGAACCACATTCATCGCTAGGTTCCGTCAATGAAATGTCATGGCAATGGACGGAAGCCGAACGGGAATATAAACGGGCCATCGAACTAAACCCAAATTACGCGACGGGGTATCACTGGTATTCTAATTTCCTAAAAAATCTTGATCGGTATGATGAATCAGCTTTGATGATCAAGCGGGCACATGAAATTGACCCGCTCTCGAGCGCGATCAGCATCAATATTTCAAGAATGTATCAGTTCCAAAACGATCACAATGCGAGCATTGAAAACTCTCTTAAAATAATCGAACTCGATCCGAATTTTCCGGGTGCCTATCAGTCTTTAGGCCTATCGTATCTCAAACAGGGACGCAACGCCGAAGCTATCGCCAGTTTTGAAAAGGCGGTCGAACTGAGTAACAGAGCCGGTGAAACTCTAATGTATTTGGGTTATGGATACGGCGTTACGGGAAAGCGCTCTGAAGCGATGGCAATTGTTAAAGAGTCGGAGGAAAAATACGCAAGAAAGGAAACAAACGGACGATACGTCGCTGGCGTATATGCAGGACTGGGTGAAAAGGACAAGGCATTTGAATGGTTGGAAAAAGACTTTCAGTCCAAAGGGGAGTTATCAAATACCAAATGGGCAATCCCTTATGAATCTCTCCGCGATGACCCGCGGTACAACGACTTGCTGAAACGGATGGGGTTGCCGGAATAGGATCTTATGAAACGATGCCCTGAATGCAGGCGAGATTATCTGGATGACACGCTTAGTTTCTGTCTTGAAGATGGGGCGTCGTTGGTTTACGGCGTGTCGGAGGATGAGCCTGCGACGGCGATCTTGCAAACGACGGATGTCGTCAGCGAAGTTCAGACGCGTCCTCAGAACAGCACAACTAACGAGACAGCGATCTTGCCGGCGAAGACAGGCGATGTCATTCCGAAAGCTCGAAGCCTTGATAAGCGACTGCTGGCTGCACCGGTCGTGCTTGCGATCATCGTCCTCGGTGGATTCTTCGGCTACCGACATTTCCAATCTGTAAGCGCCGAGCAGATCAACTCCATTGCGGTGCTTCCATTCGAGAATCGCAGCGGAAACGCGGATACGGATTATCTTTCGGATGGGCTGGCCGATTCGCTTATCTATCGTCTCTCTCAGCTCCCGAATCTCAAAGTGAGTCCAACGAGTTCGGTGATGAGATACCGGGGGACGGAAAAGGAAGTTGCGCAGATTGCGAACGAGCTCAAGGTCGATGCGGTCATGTCCGGTCGGTTGGTCCAGCGCGGTGACGATCTTTCGATCAGTGTTCAACTGATCGACGCACGTACCGAAAAATTGGTATGGGCAGAACAGTACGATCGAAAGACGGCCGATCTGCTTGCGACGCAGCGAGAGATCGCAAGAATGATCACGCAAAAGCTGCAAATGAAGCTGTCCGGCGAAGATGCGAAAGGTATCACTAAGAAGTATACGGAGAACAACGACGCGTATCAGCTTTATTTAAAAGGTCGGTTCTACGGAGCAAAGCGCACGGCGGCCGATGCTCGGAAGGCTCTCGATCATTACGGTCAGGCGGTGACTCTGGACGAGAATTTCGCTTTAGCATATGCGGGGTTGGCCGAGGCAAATTGGTTTCTTGCACTTTACAGTTACCCCCAAGTAAATGAAGCGGTCCCCAGAGCGCGGGAACTTGCACTGAAAGCCATAGAACTGGACAGTACCCTGGCCGAGCCACACTCGCTTTTAGGCAGCATCTGTTTTAGCTATGATCGCGATTTTGCTTGTATGGAACGCGAGCAAAGACTTGCTATCGAACTGAACCCAAATTATGCGGAAGCACATCGTCGGTTCGGCCTTTCGGTTGATCAGCTGGGCAGACCCGAAGAAGCCTTCATCGCTCTGAAGCGGGCATTGGAGATCGACCCCTTGTCGCCGGCCGCCAACTTCAATTATGCACAATCTCTTTTCTTCGCAAGGAAATATGATGAAAGCGAAACAATGAGCAAAAAGAACGTCGAGTTGGATTCGAATTTCTGGTATGCGCATTGGCTACTTTTCTACAATTACCGCATGAAGGGAGATCATGCTTTGGCTGTCGAGGAACTTGCCAGGGTTCAAGATTCAAGAGGCGAACCTGATGCCGCAAAGTTCATCCGAGAGAGTTTTGTGGCAGGCGACTGGCCAGGCTTTTTGAGAAAGATTTCCGACCAGCGCCCACGGCTGAAGCTGTATCCCTATTTTGTGGCAACTTTCTTTGCAGAGTTGGGCGAGAAGGACAGAGCGTTTGCCTCAATCAACGAAGCGCTCGAAACAAAAGACCAACACATCGCCCAAATGAAGGTCGACCCATTTATGGATCCATTGCGGAGCGACCCCCGCTTTAAGGAGATACTGCGACGAGCCGGCTTTACCGAATAGTATGAACGATGCCCTGAGTGCGAGCGGGATACACATTCATTCAGACATCATGATTCAAAAATATGAAATTTCTAAAGAGTTTGCCGTACTGCCTTGCTCTGCTGTTCCTTGTGATCTTTGGTGTTGCTGCCGCCCACGCACAGCAGAAACCGTGCGCGACGGCCTCAAAGTTCGGTCCCGATGATCAGATCGGAAACGTGAATTACATCACGCCCGAAAAGACTCTCGCCGCGACTAGGCTTGTCACGAAGGGCAAGGCCTATCGCCTTGGCATTGAGACGAACAAGGACACTCCGGCCTACGGGACCCGCACGTTTGGAATAACGGTTCTACAACCAGGTCAGAGTGGTGGCGGACTTGGCCCGACTAGATCGACATACAACGACGACATCATCTCTGGGTGGGTTGGTGTAGGTTCGCAGATCGACGGGTTTGGTCATATCGGTATCGACAATGTTTATTTCAACTGCAATAGGGGCTCCGACTTTGCGATGGCCGATGGTCTCAAGAAGCTCGGTGTTGAAAATATACCCGCCGTTGCGACTCGCGGAGTGTTGCTCGACATGGCCGGTTACTTTGGTACGGACATGGTGAAAGAGGGAACTGCGTTCAACCGTGCAGAGATCGAAGGCGCGATGAAACGCCAGGGAATCAAATCGATAGGAAAGGGCGACGTCGTGCTGTTCTACTCGGGCTGGATGAAGCTGTTGGGTAAAGACAACAAGCGTTTCATCGCGGCCAATCCGGGACTAGGCCGTGATGGTGCAAAGTATCTCGCGTCGATGGGTGTGGCAATGATCGGTGCGGACACGTCGAACTTCGAAGTGATCCCATTCGAAAAGGATGCCGGTATCTACGAGGTTCACCAGATCCTGCTCGCACTCAACGGCATCCACATTCTCGAGAACATGAATACCGAAGATATGGTGAAGGATCAAGCCTGGGAATTTCTCTTCACGCTTGGCCCGTCGCGTATCACCGGCGGTGTGCAGGCGATCGTGAATCCGATTGGGATCAAGTAACGGACCTTAGCTTTGAATCTATGAAACGATGCCCGAAATGCAGACGAGATTATTTCGATGACACGCCCCCGAACTCACATCATGCGGGAGGCGGAGCCTCGGGATGGTTTGCTTAGCGCGGAAAGGCAGAGCCTTTCCGCTCATCGGGCGGCGCAGCCGCAAGAGGTAGAGCGAAGAATGAATCTGGCCGAATAGTCACTTAAATATGAAAATTACAGTTACGTTTATCCGACTTCTGTTCTTGACCGCATTCCTTGCTGTCGCTGTTTGCCCACAAAACGCGCAGCAGGCCAATGTCGATGCGTTCGACAAATATGCCGAAGCGGCGCGGGTTACCTGGAATGTTCCCGGCATGTCCATCGCCATCGTTCAGGACGGGAAGGTCCTGTTATCCAAAGGCTACGGATTGCGCGAGCTTGGCAAAAGCGAAAAGGTGGATGCCGAGACGCTGTTCGGGGCGATGTCGACGACTAAGGCGATGACCGCGGTCGCGATGGGAATTCTGGTCGACGAGGGCAAGGTAAACTGGAATGACAAGGTCCTAAAGCACCTCCCCGATTTCCGAGTTGCCGATCCGTACGTAACGAACGAGTTAAAGGTCCGCGATCTTTTCACTCACAACGCGGGTCTCGGTAACGCAGATTTCCTATGGGCATGGTCGCCCCAGCTTTCAGCGGACGATATCGCGAAACGAATGCAATACGCGCCGCAGGCATATTCGCTCCGCGGCGGCTACACGTATCAGAACGTGATGTATCTCGTCGCCGGAAAAGTTATCGAGAGAGTGAGCGGAATGTCGTGGGAAAAATTCATGGCAGATCGGGTTTTCAGTCCGCTCGGGATGAAGTCGACGTTTCCGAATCTGGCGCTGTCGCGTAGTTATCAGAACCGATCTAAAGCTCACTACAAGATCGAGAAGACAGTCGAGGTCATCCCGGAGATGGAGGCGGATTCCATCGCGGCAGCCGGGGCCGTGTGGTCAACCTCAGACGACATGGCGAAATGGATGAATTTCAATCTCGGCGGGACGACGGTTGGCGGTAAAGAGGTACTCAAGCCAGCGACGCTCGCCGAGATCATGCGGCCGCAGATAGTGATACCGACCCCGCAATTCTATCCGACGGCAAGCCTGACCAAACCTCACTGGACAACCTATGGTCTCGGCTGGTTTCAACAGGATTATCGCGGTGAGATGGTCAATATGCATACCGGCAGTCTCGACGGCCGGACCGCGATCGTCGGTCTTATTCCCGATAAAAAATTCGGTGTCTATATCTTTGGCAACATCGACCATGTCGAGGTGCGACACGCGTTGATGTTTAAGGCGTTCGACCTATTTGTTTTCAACGACAACGGTCGCGACTGGAGCGTTGAAGCTAGAACGCTGTACGACGGAATTGCCGCTTCGGCTGAAAAGCGCATGGCCGCGGCAAAAGCGTCGCGTGCGTTGAACACACAACCCAGATTGCCCCTCGAAGCTTACGCAGGAAAATATTCCGATCCATTCTACGGCTCGATGGACGTAGCGCTCGCCAACGGAAGACTGATGCTGAAGGTTAACAAAGACCTGACTGGGTCGCTCGAACACTGGCAGTACGAGACATTTCAAGCGGTGTGGAACAAACGCTGGTGGGGCGACGATCTCATGTCGTTTCAACTGAACCCGATCACGGGCAAGGTGGATTCGCTGACCCTGGGTGGTGCTCTACTCAAGCGCGAAGCCGCGCCGCAGAAATAGGACAACGAAAAATGAGAATCAAAACACTTGCTCTTGTTGCGGCAATCCTGGCTTTTGGAATGAGCGTCACTGCGCAAAATGATTACGACGTGATCATCAAGGGCGGAACGATCTATGACGGCAGCGGCGGTGCTCCGTTCAAGGCCGATGTTGGGATACGCGACGATAAAGTAGCGAAGATCGGTGACCTCGGAAAGGCTAAGGCGACGATGATCATCGATGCTACCGGGATGGCGGTCACACCGGGATTCATCAACATGCTTTCGTGGGCGACCGAATCGATACTCGTCGATCCCCGATCCCTTGGCGATCTGAAGCAGGGCGTCACGACCGAGATTTTTGGCGAGGGATGGTCGATGGGACCGCTCAACGACCGGATGAAAAAGCAGGTGAAGGATGACCAGGCGGATCTCAAATTCGATATCGCCTGGACGTCGCTCGCTGAGTATCTGCAGCATCTCGAGAAACGCGGCGTATCGCAAAACGTAGCGTCTTACATCGGGGCGACAACGATCCGTATGCACGTCCTGGGCGAAGGCAATGTTCAACCAACACCGAAACAAATGCAGGAGATGCGCGATCTCGTCGAGAACGAGATGCGTGCCGGTGCGCTAGGCATCGGTTCGTCGCTGATCTACGCACCCGCGTTCTACGCAAAAACTGAAGAGCTGATCGAGCTGTGCAAGGTCGCAGCGAAATATAAGGGCAAGTACATCTCGCATATGCGGAGCGAGGGCAACCGGCTCGAAGAAGCGGTCGACGAACTGATCCGCATTTCCCGGGAAGCAAATATCCCTGCCGAGATCTACCACCTCAAAGCCGCGGGAAAAGACAACTGGCCGAAGATGGACAAGGTTCTCGCGAAGGTGGAGGCCGCCCGAAAGAGCGGACTAAACATCACCGCCGATATGTACAACTACACCGCCGGAGCGACGGGGCTGAATGCATCGCTGCCGCCGTGGGCACTTGACGGTGGGTATCCCGAGCTTTTTAAACGCATCAAGGATCCGGAAACGCGCAAGAAGATTCTTGCCGAGATTCGAACGCCGACCGACAAATGGGAAAATCTTTATCTCGCTGCCGGCTCGCCGGACCGACTGTTGCTCGTCGGATTCAATAACGAAAAGCTGAAGCCGTTGACTGGTAAAACTCTCGG
>JANPJL010000115.1:0-34078 GCA_031425495.1 Acidobacteriota bacterium | reverse complement strand
ATCTCGCATTTTATCGAGCACACCGTCTTCAAAGGAACAAAGCGTCGTACTGCACTCGACATCGCGATCGAGCAGGACAGGCTCGGCGGATCGCTCGAAGCGTTCACGACACATGAGGAAACGGGATTTGCGATCAAGGTCATCGATGATCAAGTCGACGCCGCGTTCGATCTGATAGCGGACATCCTGACCGAACCGCGATTTGATGAAAAGGAACTCGAGAGCGAGCAGCGGGTGATAATCGAAGAGTTGAAGATGAACGACGATTCGCCCGAAGACCGTCTCGGCGAAATCTTCAGCCGCGCATTTTATCCCGATCATCCATTAGGCCTGAATATCGCGGGCACACCGAAAACCGTTCGTTCGTTCGGGCGCGACATCACGCGAAAATATCACCGCAAAGTTTTTCGTCCCGCGAATCTTGTCATCGTTGCGGCCGGGAATGTGAAGCACGAGAAGATCGTAAATCTCGTGTCGGCTCGCCAATTTTTAACGCAGAGCTCGCGGAGATCGCAAAGTAAGTCTTTCGCCGCGTCCTCCGCGTTTAAAAAACGATCACACCTAAAAACGCGCCTGCCCCAGCCCGCCGCTCCGATCGTCGTAAAGAAGAATCCGAACCTCGAACAGGCGCACATGCTGATCGCTACTCCATTCGTATCCGGCCGTGACAAGCGACGGTACGAGGCCGATCTGCTTGGCGACATTCTGGGAGGCGGGATGTCGAGCCGTCTCTGGCAGAAAGTGCGCGAGGAACGCGGCCTCGCGTATAGCGTCGGGTCTAGTGCGATCATGTTCAATGACTGCGGGATGTTCATGGTGTCGGCGGCGACATCGCCCGAGCATACGCTTGAGGTGGTCGATATCACCATTGAAGAAATGCGTTCGGTGGTTGAGAATGGAGTCACGGTCGACGAGCTCGAACTTGCAAAACAGCAGACGCGTGCCTCGGTCCTGCTAAGTCTCGAAGATTCCGCGGCACGGGCCGCATCGCTTGCACAGTCCGAAATGCTTCACGGGCGGCAGATCACACTCGAAGAATCTCTGGCGAACGTCGCTGCAGTAACGGTGGGTGACGTTCAGAATGTCGCTCGCGATTTTTTCCGTACAGAGAACATCGCGTTCGCCGCACTCGGAAACCTGCCGGGGATTAAGGTGAATCGAAAGCGTCTGGCGATCTGAGCTGTGAGAGCTTGTAGCCCCGGAGGGGCGAAATGTTTGTAGAATCCGGTCGTAAAACGAATCCGAGCTCCATAGGAGCGGCACCATTGTCGCTCCTACTGGAGCTCGGATCCTTTTATTCCCGATTCTACAAACATTTCGCACCTACGGTGCTTCGGGCTCACCTATAAACAATAGGATCGCTGACTCCGGCCATCTCAAATCCTCGCAACCGTAGAGCGCATGAGTCGCACGTTCCGCAGGCGAAGTCTTCGCCGCGGTAACAGGACCATGTAAGGTGCAACGGCGCGTTCAGCTCGATTCCCTTCTTCACGATGTCAGCTTTCGAAAGATTAATGATCGGCGTCCGGATCTCGATCCGCGTGTCGGGTTTGGTTCCCGTGTCGATCGTCTGTTGGAACGCTTCGAAAAATTCGGGTCGGCAATCGGGATATCCGCTTGAATCTTCGGCGACCGCGCCTATGTAAATTGCGCTCGCACCAATCACCTCCGCCCAGCTCACGGCAATCGCAAGCATGTTCGCGTTTCGAAATGGGACGTAGCTCGTCGGAATGGCTTTCGATTCGAGATCCGCTTCGGTGACCGCGATCGCGTCGTCTGTTAGTGACGAGCCGCCGATCTTCGCGAGATGCTCGATCGAAACATCGAGCCGTTTCTCGATAACGTAATGGTCGGCGATATCGTTAAACGCCTTGCTCTCGCGAGCTTCAGTTAGCTGGCCGTAGGATATGTGGAGAAACGCGACTTCGTCGGTTTCCCTACGCGCGATTGCCGCGGTGACGCATGAGTCCATCCCACCTGAAACCAAACAAAGTGCGATGTCTGATCTCGCCATAAATCTTCCGTGAAGCTCTTTGCGGCCTTTGCGAGCTTTGCGGGAAATCCTATCTCACGCAAAGCTCGCCAAGGTCGCAAAGGAGAACTAAACTCCGCGCGCTTCCGCGCCCCAAATATATTTATGCAGCTGCAAGTTTAGCCGCACTGGCAATCCACTCCGGCCTACCGTCTCCGCTAACGCAGCAAGATCGTCGACGCCATGAACGGGTGAGATCAGCACTTCCTTCGCGCGATTCACCAGATCGTATTCGTTGATAACACGACGCGCGAATTCCCAATCGTTCATATCCGCAATTACGAACTTCACTTCGTCTTTATCCCTTCGCAGTCGCTCAAGATTCGGCCAGTGATTGCGTTCGGCTTCACCCGAAGCCGGACACTTCACATCGAGAATTATCGCTGCCCGCGGATCGACCTGCTCCGCAGATACAAATCCGCCGGTTTCGATCAACACTTCATAACCCCGGTCGCACAGCCCCGTGATAAAGGGAAACGCATTCTTCTGAGCAAGCGGTTCTCCGCCGGTCACTTCTACTAGTTTGCAACCGAAGCCGTCGAGTGCCCCAAAGATCTGCTCGAACGGCATCCGCTCACCGCCAGTGAACGTATATTCGCTATCGCACCAGACGCATCGCATCGGGCAGCCGGTCAGGCGCACGAACGAACAGGGTCTTCCGGCATGGGAAGACTCGCCCTGAATTGAGAGAAATATTTCTGTGATACGGAGGTCCATCGAATGATGACAAAGATTATCACACACGTCCGAACAGCGTCGCAGGTTGCTGGCTCTCAGATAGATTTCATTTTATTTCGACGTCGATCATCCGCTCAAAAGCCCGTGTCAAACTCGGATGCTTGGCGGCAAAGCCGCCGAACGATCATAGCCAGATGTGAAACGTCTGGAAATATCCGAATGTCAGTTCCGCACTGAAGGTGCGGCAGATATTGAGCTTTCGCCCCTTCAGGGCGGATCTTGTTTATTGCACCCTGCCAGAAGCTTCGCATCTGGCTATGATCTTTTGGCAGCTTCGCCGCCGAAAATTCTAGCTTTGACACGCCCGCTAACGGAGGTGGTTCTGACTATCAGTTTGCTGTAAACTCAAACCAAATATTATGCGAGAACAACTGATACGTTTTATCGACCAGATGGAAGATAATTCCATCGCGATCATCCCCGCTGCGCACGAAGCCACGCGAAGTTACGACACGGAATACAAGTTCCGGCAGGACTCCGACTTCTGGTATCTGACGGGCTTTCCCGAACCTGATGCCGTCGCCGTGATCGACCCATCGTCGCCAACGCCATACACACTCTACGTCCGGCCACGTAATCCGGAAATGGAGACGTGGTTTGGGCGTCGTCAGGGTACGGAAGGCGCGGTGAAGAATTTCGGAGCTGGGCGTGCGGTCTCGATCGAAAAGTTCGACGCCGATCTCGCAAAGCTGGTCGACGGGCACGAAAAACTTTATTACCGTTTTGCTGTCGACAAGGGGCTCGACCAAAAGATCCTCGGTTATTTTACCGAACAGCGCGTGCGCCGTTTGAAGACTGCTTACCCGCCGCATACGATAATCGATCCGACGATAATTCTCGGCGAGATGCGTCTGCACAAAACGCCGGCAGAGGCCGAGTACATGCAGCGTGCAGCGACGATCGCAGCCGAGGCCCACATCCTGGCGATGAAGAAAGTGCGTCCAGGAATGAACGAGGGCCAAGTGGAATCTCTGATGGAAGCTTACATGCGCGACAAAGGGGCGAGTGGCGTCGCGTACAACTCGATAATCGGCGGCGGCGACAATGCGACGATCCTGCATTACGTGGAAAATAATATGCCGCTCAAGGACGGTGATCTGATCCTGATCGACGCGGGAGCGGAGTACAACGGCTATGCATCGGACATCACTCGCACGTTTCCGGTGAATGGGAAATACACAAAGCCGCAGCGCGACGTCTACGATGTCGTCCTCGACGTACAGCAGCAGTGCATCGAATACACCAAGACCGGGAACACCGTGAAGGGCCGCCAAGAATTTTCCATCGAGCTGTTGACCGAAGGGATGCGCAAGCTTGGTTTGCTAAAAGGTACGACACGAGAACTGATCAAGAAAAAGGCGTACATGAAATACTACATGCACGGCGTGGGTCACTACCTAGGTCTCGATGTGCACGACGCTGGAAGATATTTTACGGATCAGAGTGCGAAGAACTCTAAGGCGTTCGCACCCGGAATGGTCCTGACGGTCGAGCCAGGGTTGTACATTCCACCTGACGATAAGTCCGCTCCGTCGAAATACCGCGGGATCGGTATCCGCATAGAGGACGACGTACTGGTAACCGAAGACGGTAATCTTAATCTGACATCGAAGGTACCGAAAGATCCGAACGAGATCGAGGGGATCATGGCGAGGTCACGGAAATAATCGTCCGGCACGATCGTGATTGTATGTTTGTGCCTTTTCGTGTGTTTCGTGGTTTTCTTTTTTAAATCTGAACCACGAAGCACGCGAAAAAGAACACGAAACAGAACTGCCGGACTCAAATTAATCGAACAAGATATGACGACGCGATTTTCGCGCGACAGAAGCGGTTATGCGTGATCGCAGACTACGATCAATATACCGACGTCGATAACAGCGTCTGCATGAAAAAAAGTATCACATCAAACCAGGACGCTGCAGTCTAAAATTATGGACTTCAACCAGCTGTTCAAAAATCTTCCTGCCCTCTTCGCTGCGGCGCTCGTAGCAATCCTCTTCATCCAATCCGGGCTCGATAAGGTCTTCGATTGGAAAGGCAATCTCGAATGGCTCACGGGTCATTTTTCAAAGACGTTCCTCTCGCGTTTCGTTCCGGTGATGTTCGCGACCATTACGATACTCGAGGTAGCGACCGGTGTTCTCGCCGCGGTCGGGATCGTGTATTACTTTGTCGCCGGAACGACCATCCTCATCTTTTACGCTTCGATCCTCGGAGCCGCAGCGATCACCGGGCTTTTCTTTGGCCAGCGAATCGCCAAGGACTATCCGGGTGCGGCCGTCCTAATCCCTTACTTCGTCCTGCTTCTTATTTTGATGTACCTGACGGTTCCGCAAACTTAAGTTTGCGGGACTAACGGCTTAGTTTGACTGCTTCGAGTGTCGCGACGTACCCGTTGCGGTTTATACGAATGTTAGATCTCGGCTCAGGAGTTAAGCCGATCAGTTTGATCGAGTAACCTTCGGCGGTCGCCGAACTCTTTGGACCGTTCGTGTCGAGCGTGAGCTCGTGCGAGCGGCCGTTTTTTGAAACGCGCACTTTTATCTTCGCGTTTCCGGCCCAGATACAGTTCGTATCCGTCGGGCACCTCGAGTCTTCGACCAGCTCGACGAACCGGACTGTGATCTTGTTCTTGGGAAAACGCTTTTCCTTGTTGATCTGTACACGCAACGTCTCACTGCGACCTGCCGCGGTCGCGGGCAGAACACCGATAGCAAGAACTAGCAACAGAAATACGATTAAACCTTTCATTTTGAACCCCCCTTTTTCGGCGGAAGTATCCGCCCACTATTGGAACGGATTACGGTGCGTGGAGTTGCAGGCTATTTAGCGGCCAGCCGCTAGCAGTAGGCACTAAGCGGTAAGCAGTAAGCAGTAGCAAACAAAACCAAGCGTCCCTGCTGCATCCTTCTGCATCCTGTCTTCTGCTTTCTGGCCTTCCCCCTTCTGCCTTCTGCCTTCTGCCTTCTGCCTTCTGCCTTCTGCCTTTATGCTGCTGCACCCGATGCCGTAAGCTTCTCTATGATCGCCCCGGCGAATTCCGTTGTCTTCGCTGTACCGCCGAGGTCACGGGTCAGGGATTTGCCGTCGGCGAAAACATCGAACATTGCTTTTTCGACGCGAGCGCCGGCGTCCATCTCTCCGAGATGCCGTAGCATCATGATCGCCGACATCAGGATCGCAGTCGGATTCGCGATTCCCTGGCCGGCGATATCCGGGGCCGAACCATGCACCGCCTCAAAGACCGCGCCGAGTTCCCCGATGTTCGAGCCCGGTGCGAGTCCGAGACCGCCGATCAAACCGGCACAAAGATCCGACACAATGTCGCCGTATAGGTTTTCGAGAACCAGTACGTCGAACTGCTCCGGTTTGAGAACGAGCTGCATACAGCAATTGTCGACGATCTTATTGTCCGCTTCGATCTCAGGATAATCCTTCGCGACATTCTCGAAGCATTCGAGAAAAAGTCCATCCGAAAGCTTCATGATGTTCGCTTTGTGAACACACGTCACCTTTTTTCGGCCGTGCGAGCGAGCATACTCGAATGCGTATTTCGCGATGCGCGTCGACGCCTTCTCGGTAACGATCTTCAGACTCTCGACCACGCCCGGGATTATTGTGTGCTCAAGACCCGAATATAATCCCTCGGTATTCTCGCGCACGATGACAAGATCGACATCCGAGTATCGGGACGCAACATTCGGCAGATTTTTTACCGGGCGTACATTTGCGTAGAGATCGAGTGCCTTGCGCAAACCCACATTGACGGATGTAAAGCCCTTCCCCACCGGCGTCATCTGCGGACCCTTTAACGCGACGCGATTGCGTTTTATCGAATCCGTCGTCGCTTCGGGCAGCGTCGTGCCGAATTTTTCGAGCGCCTGCGAGCCCATGATGTGGGTTTCCCATTCAACATCGATGCCCGACGCTTCAATGATCATGACGGTCGCCGCGACGATCTCCGGACCGATGCCGTCGCCGGGAATTAGTGTGATCGTGTGTTTCATAATTCTATTACTTGAATGACTAGCTTACAGTTATATTAGAGTTTACAGCCGGAAAACGACAACCAATGGGACTGGAAGTTCTGATAATAGGCGGTGGCGTAATTGGCCTCAGCATCGCGCGCGAGTTATTCATTCATGGCGTGAAGCAACTTACGATCGTCGATCGCCGACAACTGGGTGCCGAAGCATCGTGGGCTGCGGCCGGGATGCTCGCGCCGAATATCGAGTCGGATACGAACTCCGATTTTCATCGGTTCGGGGTTGAATCTCTTAAGCTCTATTCGGATCTTGCGGATTCGCTTCGAGACGAGACCGGCATCGATATCGAGCTGGATCGAAGCGGCACATTTCGTGTGGCTTTCGACGAAAAGGAAGCGGCAGACCTTTTGAAAACTTACGAGCAACAGCGAAAACTGGGTGTACCCGTCGAACGATTGACGGGCGATGAAGTTCGCGAACGAGAGCCGTCGGTTGCAACTGGCGTATGCTCGGCGTTGTTCTACCCGAACGACTGGCAGGTTGAAAATCGAAAACTGATTTCGTCGTTGCGGTTATTCGCTGAGATCAACGGGATCCGCATCATCGAGGACACCGGCGTTTCCGAACTTATCGTCGAGGGCCGCCGTATAACCGGTGCTCGGACTTCTGACGCCGTCATCAACGCGGATGTAACGGTTCTTGCAACGGGCGCATGGACATCGCTCATCCAAATCGCCGGTGTCGCAATGCCGTTGGACGTAAAGCCCATCCGCGGGCAGATGATCAGCTTCACACCGGACGAAAAGCTCGCACGACATGTGATCTACAGCGAGCGCGGTTATATCGTCCCAAAGGCGGACGGCCGGC
The DNA here is from genome assembly GCA_031425495.1 of Acidobacteriota bacterium. Taxonomy (GTDB): domain Bacteria; phylum Acidobacteriota; class Blastocatellia; order Pyrinomonadales; family Pyrinomonadaceae; genus OLB17. Next base: position 26,452 of record JANPJL010000115.1, on the reverse strand, counting down.
TTCTTGCCGGCGCCACCGTCGAAGACGTCGGTTTTGAAAATGGTACGACTAGCGGTGGGATAACTTCCCTTATGGCAGCGGCGGCTGAGATCGCACCGGCGCTTGGCAAACTTTCGATCACGTGTCAGTGGTCGGGGTTTCGGCCTCATGCCCCGGACGGCCTACCGGTTATCGGTGAGGTTTCCGGGTATGAGAATTTATTGATCGCGACGGGACATTACCGGAATGGGATCCTGCTCGCTCCAATCACGGCGAAGATCGTCGCTGAGAAGATCGTTAACGGCGAAGAGTCGGACTACTTGAGGATGTTCGGTCCCGGCCGATTTTCTGCAGCGGCAGCGAACACACTTCGGTAAGATCAAGTCGGTATTTTGAAATGCATTTTGTTTTGATCACATTAATTTTGTTGTCGACGATCACCTCGCTTGCCCAGTCACGTCGGGTGATCCCCGCAGCCGCGCCGGTCATATCGGTGGCCGATGAATTGACGGTAAAGCAGATGTTCGATGAGGCGAATGGTTATACAAAGGCAAAATTCGCCGAGTTCGAGCAGAAGAAGACGGCATTCAGCGAAAGGCTACGACTCCAGACCGAACGCGAACAAAAACAGCTCGCGGTGAAGTACGCGACCGCCGCGGCGAGCCGATCGAACCTGAGTGGAGAGGATCTGTATTACATCGGATTGCTTCATTGGATCGCGGAGAACCTGGATGGCACGACTGAGTTTCTGAAGAAGTATCTCGAATCGTCGGATCAGCGACCCGACCGCCAGCAGAACGCGCGGTCGATCCTTGTTTATGTTTTTGCAAAGCAAAAGAAGTTCGACGAGGCAATTAAATACCTGGCGAACTACGAGGCCGGTGGTGCGATTAAGGTGAGCGACCGCTGGCGAATGCACAGCGAGCTGGCGAAGTCTTATGTCGCTACGAAAGACTACGCATCCGCTGCGTCGCACGCCGTGAAGAGTTATGAGGCCGCGAAGGCCTTGATGCAGGATCCGGCATCGAGAGTAAATCCGGCGGACGCCGTGCTCGATGCGGGGATGCTTTTGTTCGAGACTCACCGTGATAGCGGAAACGTTAAGGACGCTGACGCGGCGCTCGATGATATGAGAAAGACTGCATCCGCGATCAACTCGCCGACATTCTTTTATTACGCCGCGGACAAACTCATCACGTACCAGATCGAGACCGGACGCAAAGCGGTCGGCATGGACACCTATCTCGCGATGTTGATCCAAGCCGGGAAAGATTTCGCAGGTAAAGGAACGCAGAACGATGCCCTGCAAAAGCTTAAGAGAAGAGAAAGGCAGTACAAGCTTCTCATGCAACCGGCCCCCGAAATGATTGGCATAGACCAGTGGTTTCCCGGCTCACCGAAAACGCTGGCGTCGCTAAAGGGGCGGGTAGTGCTTCTCGATTTTTGGGCAACGTGGTGCGGGCCGTGCTTTGACGCATTTCCCTCGCTTGCCGAATGGCACCAGGATCTCACCGACGACGGTCTAACGATAATCGGGGTCACCCGGTACTACGGAAGGGCGGAAGGGTTCACGGTCGATCCTCCCAACGAGATCGCGTTTCTAAAACGGTTCAAGGAGAAATATGATCTGCAGTATGATTTCGCGGTAGCGACGCAGCCGGACACTCAGAATCTTTATGCTGCCACTTCTTTACCGACCGCCGTCGTGATCGATCGCAAAGGCGTGATCCGCTATATCGAAAGCGGCACAAACCCGAGCCGCATCGAAGAGATGCGTGCGACGATCCTCAAACTACTCGCCGAGAAATAGATGGCAAAAGGCAGCCAGAAACCCGCGGCGGCAAAGACGCAAAGCTTCTACGATCGGATCGCCGATGTTCATAACCTGGCGCTAAAGGTGAACGGCTATCGACGGTCGGTCGCGCGATACCTGCGTTCCCTCGACCTGGATCTCAACGCCGACTCATTCGTGCTCGACGCCGGAAGCGGTACCGGCATTGTGACGCTTGGATTTCAAGACACCGGTTTTCGCCCGAAAAAAACCGTTGCCCTTGACCTGTCGCGCAACTCGTTGCATATAGCCCGCGAGCAGTTCGAGAAAGAGAAACATATCGACGCCGGGAATATTGAAACGATCCAGGGCAATGTTCTCGATCTCCCGTTTGGCGACGATACCTTCGATCTCGTACTGACCTGCGGAGTTCTCGAGTACGTCTCGCTCGACGCGGGATTGAAAGAACTCGGCCGTGTCCTAAAACCCGGCGGCAAGCTTGTCTTCATTCCGGTGAAACCGTCGCTCGTCGGCACCGTACTGGAATTTTTGTACAAGTTCAAGATCCATCCAATCGAAGATGTTAAACGGATATCACAGCGATACTTTACTATCGTCGGTAATCACCAATTCCCGACCACCGAACCGATCGGATGGTCGAAGACGATCTTTTTGCTTGAGAAGAATTAGATTTGGTCATTGGTCATTGGGATTTGGGATTTGGGATTTGGGATTTGGGATTTGAGTTTTGAAATTTGAAATTTGAAATTTGAAATTTTGAGATTTAGAACGTGGGACCAAAGCCCAAAGCCCAAAGACCAAAGCCCAAAGACCAAAAACCAAAGACCTGAAACTCCCGCCGCCGCATATGCCTACCCCCCTTATCATCGCGCACCGCGGGGCGAGCGCCGTTGCACCGGAGAATACTCTGGCGGCGTTCAGGGAGGCGCTCGATGTTGGCGCCGACGGTGTGGAATTCGACGTCCGCCTTTCAAAAGACGGCGTCCCGGTCGTCATTCACGATGAAACGCTCTTGCGAACAGCAGGAATCGATGCGCGGGTCGACGAGTTGACCGCGGAACAACTCTCTCGCTTGGATGCGGGATCGTGGTTCAACGCGGCGTATCCGCGTCGATCTAACCCGGCATTTGCCGGCGAAGGAGTTTCCTCGCTTCGCACAGTGCTCCAAGTTCTTGCTGGAATCGACGGCCCCATATATATCGAACTGAAGTGCGAGCTCGACGAGGATTCTATCCCGTTAGTCGAAGCGGTATGTTACGAGATCGCAAGCTCGACATTGCTTGAAAAGGTGATTATTCAAAGTTTTCATCTCGCCGTTGTTGCGCAAACGCGTGCGATCTTACCCGTGGTCCGAACTGCAGCTCTTTTTAAACCGAAGGTCATGCGGATGCTGCGAAAAGAAAAATACCTGATTGATATAGCGAGAGAGGTCGGCGCAGATCAACTTTCATTGCATAAGGCTTTGGTTAGCCGAAGGTTGCTGCGAAAGACTAAGAAACAAGGATTGCCCGTTACGGTGTGGACGGTAGATGGCACTCGTTGGATCGCTCGTGCGACACGCCTCGGTCTATATGCGGTCATTACGAATGAACCAGCAAAGCTGCTCCTGGCTATGCTGCAACGGCGAGCACAGGTAGAGATCTAAGGGACTCCGCCCGGTAAGTCGCCACCAACTGAATGATCATCGGTGCGAGTCTGTCAGAGTGCGGCTTCGTGATATATCCATCCGCACCAGCCTCGATCCCCATCTTGATCTCATCCGGATGTGCGCTGCCGGAATAGAAAAGGATCGGCGTTTCCGGATCAACGGTACGGAGTGTGCGACACAGGCCGAGTCCACTACCGTCCGCCAGGCCGCTGTCGAGGAGGTAAAGATCAAATCTCTCCAAGGCTGACCTCCTCAACGCGTCGACAATGCTCGTCGTGCATTCGACGTCGACGTTGGAGAAGGCAAGCATCACTTCTAACATTCGCAGAGAGTCGCAATTGTCATCGACATAGAGGACTCGAATGCGTTCATTCGTATCCATGGAAACTCCTATGGTCACGCAGAAGGAAAAATACTTCCGAGGCGTCTGCAGGCCCCGAGGCTTTTCTGATTCCCTGTGTTCGATGGTGAGGCGGGTATTAAATGTCAGTTTTGAAAGCCCAGCCAGCAACGGCTTGTCGGGCAGACCTGGCGAAAACGAGTTTGTTTCGCCGGGTTTCTTTTATCCAGTCTCTAACGGTGGCGGTCGCAGTGTTTCGCTGATGGCTTTTTTCGGTCGCAGCAACGTCAGCCTCGCCGGGTGCGTCACGCTTGATAACTTTGATCGTAGATCGCTTCATATGACACGAAGTGGGGAGAGAATTCCTGTCAGGACAATAGGACCGTTCAATAAACTAGCCGTAAGTTTGTTATTGATCTACAGTGACGATACTCCAACGACTCCATGGTCACCGTGTGCCGCCACACAGTTAGAAAAATAAGTTACCGAAGACGCAATAATGAGCATATGCTGGCATTAATGCCGGCACAGGAATTCCCCGCGGGAACCAAAACTTACAACTGAGCTCCCTATTGCTTGATGAGGCGAGAAATACTAAGACAACCGCGTGTTCGGTCCGGATACCCTCAACTAGCAAAAAATGGCGTGCAAGCGTGCGGCGTCGCACAGAGGGACAACGCATTGGGGATTCTAATACCCGAGCAAGCTTCGGCGGTGCTCATGAGAAACATTAAAAAAAGGGGGGGGATCGCTCGCTTCTTTCGTGTGTTTCGTGTGTTTCGTGGTTAGGATTTCGGAGCTGAACCACGAACCACACTAAAAAGACACAAAACAAGAAGACTCTCGGTTTTTCTCGCGTTACGCGTGACTTCGTGGTTTAGCTGGCTTGACCACGAAACGCACGAACAAGACACGAAACAAGAAAGAGCGGGGATAAATACATAGACTGGGCGGGGTCGAAACGGATCTGCTCGGTACGTCTGCTTGCCCCTGATTATCCTTTCGGCATAAACTTCGATATACCTTCGCCAGCGGGACGAATCATAAATAATACCGAGCAATGAAATTTTACGAAGACATATTGGGCCTCATCGGGAACACGCCGCTTGTGCGTGTCAACCACATTACAAAGCAGCACAAGATAAAGGCGCGGATTTTTGCCAAGATGGAGAGCCTTAATCCGGGTTATTCCGTAAAGGACCGTATCGGGATCTCGATGATCGAGTGGGCTGAGAAGGAAGGCGTTCTAAAAAAGGGCGGCACCATCATTGAGGCAACCAGCGGAAATACGGGTATCGGTCTGGCGTTGACTGCGGCGGTTCGGGGCTACAAGTGTATCTTCGTTCTGACGGACAAGGTCTCGGTCGAGAAAATGCGCTACCTCAAATCCCTCGGTGCAGACATTGTTGTGTGTCCGTCCGCAGCGAAGCACGGTACGCCGGATCATTACGTCGAGACGGCCCGACGGATCTCGCAAGAGACGCCAAACTCGTTTTATCCCGATCAGTATAATCACCCCGCTAATCCGGAGGCTCATTACCTCACAACGGGTCCCGAGATCTGGAACGATACCGAAGGGCAGATAACTCACTTTGTTTCCGGGATCGGGACCGGCGGAACGATCACCGGAACCGGACGCTATCTCAAGGAGAAGAATCCCAAGATCAGGATAGTCGGGGCCGATCCGTTCGGCTCGATCTTCAAAAGCTACAAGGACACCGGGCGTTTTCCCGAGGCGACGCCATACCTGGTCGAAGGCATTGGCCAAAGTTTACCCGTCGGGAATGCCGATATGAGTGTGATCGACGAGATCATCAACGTCACGGATCGCGAATCGTTTGATCTTGCCCGCCAACTATCGCGACGCGAAGGTCTATTTTGCGGCGGCTCGACAGGAACGAACTTCGCGGCGGCGCTCCAGGTATCAAAAGATCTGGATGAGAGCGCCGTCGTAGTATTTATCGTCTGCGACACAGGCGAACATTACCTGACGAAGTTTCATTCGGATGAGTGGATGAAGGAAAAGCTTTTGCTCGAACCGCAGCGCATAACTGCCGGCTTGATCAAAGAGACAAAGAACGGCGGAGCACCGGCCGATCTGATCTTTGTCGGACCCGACGACACGATCGGAGCCGCGCTTGAAAAGATGACCGAGAGCTTGGTGACACAAATACCGGTACTGGAAGAGAACCGTTCGGTTGGAAGCCTTCGCGAGAGCCGCGTGTTGACCAAACTCTTGAGCGACCGCGATCTGATAAACGCTCCCGTGCGCGACATCATGGATGAAAGTTTCCCGGTGATCGAGATAGACACGAGCTTGCGCGAGATCAAAGCGAAGCTGCAAAAGGCGCCGGCCTTGCTTATCGAAGATTTCAAGCGCATTACCGGTATCATAACGCGGTCGGATGTGCTTGACCTGCAGAAATAACGAGCTTAGTTTTAACGCAAATGGACGATAACCCAAATAGCGTTACTTTGACCGACGACGACGATCTGAATACGACGGCTCCGAGTCCGCGGCCGGATGTCTGGAAAATGCCGGAACCGGTGTTCCAGCAGACGAGCGGAAAGTTGCCAGCGGGTTACGAGAGAAACTACTCGGGCGACGCGACTGCCGCGACGGAGTCCGCAACTGCCAACGAACCTGCGGCAGCTGACAGTGGTAACCCCGGGGCTTCGATGATCAAGCCCGTCGAACCGCAACCGAAGAATCCGACTCTGAAGATAGTTCTCGTACTTCTGGGTCTCGCCGCAATGATCGCATTCCTGATCGCATTTTTGACGATCATCTATTTCTTTTTCTGGAGGTAAACGGACCGCCGGCATCTTGCCGGCGCGAGGTTCGGTTACCGCTCGCCGGCAGGATGCCGGGTCCATGCTTTACGGATGAGTCATGTCTTCCGGCTTCACCAGCTCGTCGAATTTCTCGGCCGTCAGCAGATCTAATTCCACTGCCGATTCCTTCAACGAAATTCCCTTCTTGTGCGCGTGCTTGGCGATCTTCGCCGCATTGTCGTAACCGACGTGCTGATTCAAAGCAGTCACTAGCATCAACGAGTCGTTCAAATATTCGTCGATCTGCTCTCGATTGAGTTCGATCCCATTGATACAGAAATCGACGAAGCCGTGACACGCGTCTTTCAGCAGCCGCACAGAGTGCAGAAAGTTATGGATAATGACCGGCTTGAAAACGTTTAGCTCGAAGTTCCCCTGCGAGCCCGCAAATCCGATAGCTGCATCGTTACCCATAACCTGGACCGCGACCATCGTCATCGCTTCGGATTGGGTCGGATTTACTTTCCCGGGCATGATCGACGAGCCCGGTTCGTTCTCGGGCAGACTAATTTCCCCGATACCGCAACGCGGGCCGGACGCTAGCCAGCGAATGTCGTTGGCGATCTTCATCAGGCTGGCCGCCAGTGTCTTGAGCGCACCCGATGCGAAAACTAACTCATCGTGTGCGGAAAGCGCGGCGAATTTGTCGGGGTGAGATTTGAACGGGAGTCCGGTAAGCTTCGCGATCTCGGCCGCCGCACGGTCCGCGAATTCCGGATGTGCGTTGAGCCCGGTGCCGACCGCCGTCCCTCCGATGGCGAGATCTAGCAAGCCCGGCATAACAGCATTGAGCCGTTCGACGTCGCGCGTCAGCAAGCTCGCCCACCCGCCAAACTCCTGCCCGACCGTCATAGGCGTCGCGTCCTGCAGATGTGTGCGGCCGATCTTTACGACACTCGAAAACTCTTGCGCTTTCGTGTCGATGGCGTCGCGAACACGCTCGACTTCGGGGATAAGAGCTGTCATTCGCTCTGCCGCGGCGATATACATTGCGGTCGGGAATGTGTCGTTCGACGACTGCGACATATTCACGTCGTCGTTCGGGTGAACCGGTTTCTTCGAACCCATCTCGCCACCCGCGATCTCGATCGCCCGGTTCGAGATGACCTCGTTCGCGTTCATGTTGGTCTGCGTCCCGCTTCCGGTCTGCCACACGCGAAGTGGAAAATGCGCGTCTAGCTTTCCCTCGATCACTTCGTCGGCGGCCTGTACGACAAACTTCAGTTTGTCGCTCGTCATCTTGTCCGGCTTCAGATCATGATTAACGAGCGCCGCTGCCTTTTTCAGTACACCCAGAGCGCGGATCATCTCACGCGGCATCACATCGAATCCGATGTTGAAGTGGTGCAGACTCCGCTCGGTCTGTGCTCCCCAGTACTTGTCGGATGCGACATCGATCGCACCCATCGAATCGGTTTCGCTTCGGGTTGCTGTAACTTTTTCAGTTGCGTCTGACATTGGGTTTAGATGAATAGAAATAGGTCTACTAGAAGTAATGTTACCTCGGAAAATCGGTTGAAAGAAATCGGGTGCTTTTTGGATTCCTAATTCGTGGTCCGATGCCGCGACATGCAGAAATGGCGCATCTGGCGAAAAGGATCCAACACGGCTCACGATCCGGCACGATCATGCCATAAGCGGATTTAGCCGCGGATGAACGCGGATGACGCGGATCCGATCGGGGACCGCGCAGTTTGACGGGGCTCGGAGGATTTTGTTCTTATTCTTATCCGCGTCATCCGCGTTCATCCGCGGCTAAATTTCTACTTACTGTTTGCCGGTTATTCAGCACGCGGGGAATCTCCTAGATTTCTTGTCATTCCGCGACATCAATTTCATAGAGAGCAAACTTCCCATCGCGATTGCTGCTGAAAATTATTCGCTGGCCATCGCCAGAAAATCGCGGCGTCTTATCGTCGGCAGGATTTCTGGTAATTCGAATGAGCCCTGTACCGTCCGAATTCATCAGATAGATCTCGGCATTGCCATCGGCGGTGCTGTTGAATACGATCCGCTTTCCGTCCGGCGAGAATGACGCGTGACCATCCGCACGACGGCGAACCGTAAGACGTTGGGCAACACCGGTCTGGTCTAATCTGATCTTGAAGATCTCAAAGTTCCCGGTCGCACCATCCTCCCTATCGTTTGCAAAGATCAACTCCCGACCGTCGGGCGACCAGGCGGGCTCAACGCTCATTCCTAATTTGTCTGAGTGGATCAAGCGTTGGCCGCCGCCATCGAGGTTCATTACGAACAGGTTGTAACCGCCGTAATTACCGTCCCGATTGCTGGCAAAAGCGATCTGCTTGCCATCGGGTGAAAACATGGGGTAGAAATCGCGCGCCGCGTGCTGCGTAAGATTTGTCAAATCTTTTCCATCCGGTCGGATCACGTAGATCTCCGTGTTCGATTCGATCTTGCTATGAAAGGCAATCCATTCCCCGTCGGGCGAGAACGCCGGGGCGAGGTCGGCATGCGGCGATTCTAACAAAACGCTAGATCGCTTGGTTTCCAAATCGTACAGACGCAGTTCGCCGGTTTTGTCCGGCAGATCCGCTTGGTAAACGATCTTTTTCCCGTCCTGCGAATACATCGGAAATTGAAGATTGGCTTCACCATCGGCCACGATCAGGCGGGGGCGATGTACTTCCGCACTGATCACGAAAATATCATCGTTGTCGAAGCGATCTGAGTAGAAGGCGATGCGCGTGCCATCGGGCGACCAACACCCGGGTTCGACCGATTCGTTATTCTTCAGATCGGTCAGATGACGCAAGCCGGTTCCATCAGCGTTCATCAAATAAACATCCGAGTTTTCATCTTCGCGATCAGAGTTGAACGCTATTCCCGTACCGTCCGGCGAGAAAACCGGATGGTTGTCCCATCCCGGATGATTTGTCAGACGCCGAACATTACCGCCGTCGGCATTCATCAAATAGATCTCCGCGTTGCCATCACGCAGGCTCGCGAAAACTATCTGTGTGCCGTCCGGGGAAAAGTTTGGGTCTGAATCAAAGGCCGAATTGTTGGTGACGTTTACGCTCTCCTTTGTCTCGAGCGAATAAATAAATATGTCAGGGTCGCCGACCTTAACATTGGCTTGGTACGCGATCCGTCGGGCGTCGGGCGACCAATCCAAATTGCCGGGAATGAACGGCAGAACCATCTCGTTCGAGCCGTCCGCGCTTGCGAGGTACATCGCTGTCCTGTCTCCACGTTTCCAAAAAATAACCTTTGATCCGTCGGGCGACCAGACCCCGTGCTCAAAACTAGCAAAATCTTTGACGACCGTTTGATTAGAGCCGTCCGAATTCATTATCCAGGACTCGACCTGTCTGTCGTTTCCCGTGCCGGAACGGAAGAACCTGATCCGTCCGTCATTTGTCCAATACGCACGGTTATCGTGCTTCGGATCGTCGGTCAGGCGCAGCTCGCCGATGTCTTCATTCGAGAACTTTTGGCCGCCCTTCAAAAAATGAATAGCTAACGCAAATACTATTATCGCGGACAAAATCGCGAGGATTGCGAATGGTTTCCAGCTCGATGTCACCAAGGACCCGCCATCGATCAGGTTCAACTTCCTCTCGGCCAAACCAACTTCTTGCAGGACAGCTTGGAAGCGCGGATACGGTTTCAAGAAATCGAATTCCTTATCGAACTTTATCCACGTCAGATTCGGGTCTCGTTCCTTTAAACCAATTTCCAACCATTCGATCGCCTTTGCTTCGTTTCGAAGCGCGGCATACACCGACGCGATATTCGCGCTGCTTACATACTTCTCGCTCTTCATCCGGAGCAGCTTATCCAAAGTTTGCTGAGCCGCGGTTGTATTACCTACTGCTGCCTGCAAAATTCCCTGCATCGAAAGCGTCAGTGAATTCTCATGAGAAAGCTCGACAGCTCGGTCCCGATGTACCTCGGCCTGATCGAAACGGCCGGCGTCCATATACGCAAAAGCCAGATGATAATGTGCAAGAAAGAAATCGGGGAAAGATTCGAGTGTTTCAACGTGAAGCCGAATGGACGCATCGGTCTCGCCATAGTGACGCAATACTTCGGCTAGCCAAACCGCATTGATCGGCGAAAACGGATCGAGTTCGCGGGCTTTCTGCAAGGCGATCAAAGCATCACCGATCCTGTCGACACGAAGAAAATAAACTCCAAGCAATTGATAGGCAGCCGCGTAGTTTGGATCTAACTTGACCGAGTTCCTAAAGGAAACTTCCGCCCCTGCCCAATTCCAATCGTAATGCAAGATCGCCAGACCCAACGCGGCGTGGGCCTCGGCGAGATCTCCGTCAAGAAACAAGGCTTTCAGCGCCGAGGCCTTTGCCTTTGGAAAATAATCGCGAGGAGCAAAGCCGTCGTAAACGGGGAGCAAATTATAAATATCTGCCAGTCCGGCGTGGGCCAACGCGTACTCCGGATCGATGGCGATCGCTTTTTCGAAACACTCTATAGCAACGTCATAACCTTCGGTAGTACGCTGATTATAAAATGAACGTCCCTTGAGATACTGCTCATAGGCTTCGACATTCTGGGTATCGCGTTTCGTTAGTTGCGCCTGAGCTTCGTCAGATAGTTTTTCGTTCAAAGCTCCTACGACGCGCCCCGCGATCCGGTCCTGCACTTCGAAGATGTCCTCAACCTCGACATGAAAACTGTCCGCCCAGATGGAATCGCCGTTGCGCGACCGTAGCATTTGTACGGTGAGGCGTAATTTCTTTCCCAGCCTTTGGAAATTACCCTGCAGTATTGCGTCGACCTGAAGCTCGCGCCCGGCCGTGATCGCATCTTGTTCCGGGACATTAAATTTGAGGATCGAACTTGTCGGTCGGACCTGGATCTGACCGGCCCGGGTCAACTGCGTGATGAGCGCGTCCGTCATGCCCAAACCGAAAAAGTCATCGTCGGCCTTTGCACCCAGCGGCTGAAAAGGGAGCACCGCAATGCTGTGAATTTCATCGAGTGCGGGACCTGCAACGTTTGGCTTCGCGGGTACGAGCGAGGTTTCTCGACCGTGTGATGACGTTTGCGAAACCCTGATCCGGACGCGTCGATGCACGAGCAGATCCGTCTCGGCTCCAATCTCTCTGATCTCAGCCCGAAAACGATATCCGCGCTTCGGCAGAGTTTCGATAAGCTGCGAGCCATCAGTGTTCAGGATCTTTCGGAGGCGAGAAATGTTTTTCGCAAGATTGCCTTCTTCGACAAATGACTCTTCCCAGATCGAAGACATCATCTCGTCCTTGGTCAGGAGTTGACCATTGTGTCGGACGAGCATAAGAAGCGTCTCGAAAACCTTATCGGAAAGGTGGGTCGGCTCGCCATCCGAAAGCAAAATGCGCTCCTGAGGGTCGAGGACAAATTTTCCAAATTCGTATTTTACCCCTGTATTTTCGAAGGGTTCGTTCATGTCAAAACAATGTCACAACTTTGTCCGAACGAATCCAAGACGACCCAAGTGCGTTTTTGCCAGGATACTGACAACGCATATTGATCAGGTGCCATGGTGCGATAACACCGCTAATTGTAACCCGATGGGCGGCCGAAACAAGAGAAACATTATGATCCAAAAAACCGAGATCGAGATCGAGATGAGCGAAACCGTGGCATACAGCCGCCGAAGTGAGCGATTCGAGACCTTTTGCCCGACGTGCAAATCAATGTCCGAGATGGCAACCCCGCAGCTCGCCGCCGTTTTGACGCATACGACCGAACGTGAGGTCTACAAACTTGTAGAGACGGCTCGTGTTCACTTCGTCGAAACCGACAGGGTTTTGATATGTCTCAAGTCTCTAGGCGATCAGAAACAGATCATCGAGACGGACCTAACAAGGGTCAGCAATAAAACATTTTTGAAATGAGTATGAGCGCCTTACATGCGCAAGATTACTCGTCGACAAAATTGGGAGCGGGATTTATGAGAACACTGAAAATATTCACAGTGTTGATGACAATCATTGCAGCGGTGGCGGTCAGCGGGTTCGCCCAGCAGGAATTCACAGTTACCAAGGACAAGACCTTCTCATCCACAATTCCACTCGACGCACCCGGGCTTACCGGCAATTCACTTGCGATCGTGATGGTCACCCCGGTTGCCGGCACTGAGAATACAAACCCACACCCCATCGGTGTCGTGTATAAGGCGGGAAAATGGCACATCTTCAATTCCGACAATTGGGCGATGCCCGCCGGCGCAAAATACAATGTGCAGTTCTTCCCACAAGCCGGTCCTAATCAATTCTTACATTTGGTAACTCAACAAAATTTAGGAACCGAAGGCTCATACATCGACAATCCGGCGTTGAACAACAGGCCCGGCGCACAGCTTAAGATCTTACAAAGTAGCGCTCCCGGGATGGGAACGCATGGTTACGGCACCAACGCGTACGAGGCGAGAGCCGCCTACAGCCCAACTGCAGGCAAGTGGTATATCGCTAACATCAATGGCTCAAAACTGACTTCAAGCATCGCTTACAACATCATCGTCTCATCGGCGACGGGCGGCACGAACACAAACACGAATCCGAACGGTCAAATTCTGGTTCCGCCGATGCCGCTCACCCGGACTCCTATGGGCGAGCCGACGAGAGTGACCGTTGGTCAACCGGACACTCCACCTCCGACCCCGATTTCGCCCGGTCCTATGCCCGGACCGATCAAAACGTCGGTGACTAATTGGGTCCTGCACGACGATCTTCAGCCGACGATCGCCCCGAACTCTCAAATACTTTTATTCATACACGGAATGGACTCGCGGGCCGAAGAGGCTGACGACATTACAAAAGCCCTGTTCGCGTTCGTGGCAGATCCGAATCGACCGGCACCCCAACAATCTCCGCCAACGCCGCAGGCAGGTGCGTCGTCTCAGAACACGGCACTTGCAGCGGTTCTTCAAGGGCTACTCGGAAAATACAAGGGATGCATCCTTGAAAAATATGAAACCCAGGCAAACATGGCGAGCCGCGGTTTAGATCCAAATTTGTCCGGGATTACGCACACCAGCGGTCTGCAAGACAGAGACACCGTAGCATGCGTCGCAGGCAATCTATGCTCCCGATCGTCCAGGCTGACCGGCTTCGCCGCGTTGCAAGCTCAGGCAAACAGCGGAAACGCCTCGAATTTCCAGACGAAGCTTGAGCGGATCATACCCAAAGATTGTTTCGATTGTCAGAAACACCGGGTACGGCATACCAAGCACGTCCACTGCACCATGGAGGCTGGCGGAAACAGCGGATTTCAGGGTCCATACTTCGAGGGATGCAAGGCCGGTGTCGACCTTCAGGCACTTGCGAACACGATCATCAACGACATCGGCGGTGTCATTACCAGCCTCACAGGCGCCGTTCCGCAAACTCAGGTCGTTGGCGGGCCCAGCATAGCGACCAATTATCAAACAGTCAGTTTTCCATCGCCCGAGCCGTGCGAAAACCCTGATGATCGCTCAAGCGGGATACCGAAGGCTGTTTTGGCCAAAGGATATTACTCGCCGAGCATTCCCCAGGACATGCTCGACACTCCACCGCCGGCGGGCGGTGTTATGAACGTTCCTGTGGCCCGCAATCTCGGGCAGAACGAAGGACGGCTAAGGCCTGAGCTGCGAAAGGCGGCAAAGGACGCCGATCCCCTTCAGAGTCTGCGTTTGGCGGCATACCAATTTGCCGACGGTAATAAGGCGATGGGCAAGGCATTCGCCGATCTGAGCGTAACCGGCCACAGGTCTTTCGAAAAATTTCGCCTGGCCCGTCCGAAGGAAAGTTTCTGCGAATCGATCCTTGGCGGTCGGCCCGCGCAGCTTAGTGAAACTAATGTTCTCACCGGATGCCGCTCCGCTCTCGACCGCGCATACAGGGTCGCAAACTTTTTACGGACGGGTCAACGAGGTGACACGCCAACCGAGAAAACGAGGAAGACGAACGAAAGGATCGAGCTCGGCTGGATCGCCGTTTCGGGCGAAGACGATTCACCTCATCGACCCGTTAATGTTAACTCGAGCGACTATCCGCAATACGACATCAACGTCGAAGTACCGGCTCCACTTTCAACGGGATCGAAGCCCGTCACCGTGCGAACTCGGTATTGGATCGCTCAGTCGGGACCCGTCGGCAATACCGGAAAGAACCTCGTAATGATCAGCCTCGATCTGCCGACGTCGGGATACACCACCAACCTCGACTATGATCTGGTCTCACCACTCGACGAAATCGGAAAACCGAAGTGGACCCTGATTCCGAGCCCAATAATTATTCCCAACGAACTGCTGTACGTGGTTGCAGGCGTTCCGCCATTGCCGACGGGGCCGATCACGAATTTTCCCGACTTTCAGGCGACCGGAAAGACACCGCTTCTCGATTTCATCGAGGACCACATCGTCAGTTTTGCTGAAACGCTCGACCAAAAGATTCCGGTCAAGAGCAACCTTCAAGTCGTCATGGGCGGGAGCCTCGGCGGGAACATGTCGTTCCGTCTGGGTCGCCGGCCGAATGTGCCGTGGCTCCCCAAGTCCATTGTATGGTCGCCGGCTTCGATCTGGACCTCGCTTGGTGCGGGGACCGATATTTTAAAGCACGTTGCTCCCCGGACGGGCTGGGAGGGAGCCAACCAGGCGAGCAAGTCACCAGGCGATGGCGACCGTGCCGAATTTTTTGCCAGCTGGGACAGGCCTATCGTTCCAGTGATCGTTGACATGGCCCAATCGGACACGTGGACGAGCGACTACTATGCTTGCAAGAAATCCGCTATCGCAGCCGCGCGGCTCGATCGGCAGGAGACTTACGACCCCCGCTTTCTTGCGTGGCATTGGCGGCTAGGAGCAGAGCAGCTCCTGTACAGTCACCAGAGTATCGATCCGGCGACGAATCGACCGCGGTATATGTCAAATCAAAAACCGATGCTCCTCGCATGCGGCACCGAGGATCGCGTCAGATTCAATGACATCTGCCCGGCGACGCAAAGAACCGCGCCGCTTATGACGATGACACCCGGCAAGGCGCTCTTCCTGGACAAAACCGGCCACTCGCTGGACAACGAGCGGCCCACTTACTTCGCACGGCAAATAATCGAGTTCCTCGGTCTTTAGCGGTCTGCCGCGGCCGGTGCAAAACGACTATGGAGCGGCAAAAAGTTAGAGATTATTAATCGGCTATCGATCAAGCAGGGAGAAGAATTATGACAACAATGAAATCCAATCACGCAAAAACTGCAGGCTTGTTCATTACGCTGGTTCTGGGGTTATCGGCTCCGCTGACAGTCCTCGGCCAAACGGAGAAGTTGGGGATCGTAAAATACACGCCGCCTCCCGGCTCCACGAAAACCGCGAAGGAAAATGTAGTTGCCTTTAGCGAGCTAAACCAGACCACGGGCAAATACTGCATTATTACGCTCTACGGGGCGACGCCGGGCACCGGAAGTCCGCAGGGCGATTTTAAACGTGAATGGAATAATCTCGTCGTCAAGACGATGAAGTCGGAGGCAAATCCGAAAACTGAAGTGCAAAAAGACGGCGAGTGGACGGCGGTCTCAGGCGGCTCCGAAGTCGATTCCTCGGAGCTTGGCAAGGCAGTCGGATTTCTGACCGTTATCAGCGGGTTGCGAACAACCGTCAGCGTTCTCGCAGTTTTTAACGATCCGGCTTGCGCGACGTCGGCTGATCAACTTGTCGGCTCAATCGAAATGGACAAGGCGGCCGCACCAGCTAGTGATACAGCAACTACCACTGAACCGGCTAGTAATCCGGCGTCCGGCGCTGCGGCGTTCGATGAAGGCGGGGACCTGATCATCCCACAGCCCTCGCGCCAGCTTACCACCGCCGATTTAGCCGGCGTGTGGATCGATGGACCTAATCGCATGACGACGGAGTATGTCTACAGCGGAAGCGGCAAGAGCGCCGGGAGGGACACGACCGCCTTTGCAGTCAAGACAACGTTCAAAAGCGATGGGACATACAGCAGCTTTTTCAACTCGGTACGAAAAAAGTACGAGACAGAAAGTACCACCACAACCGGTCCATTTTCGATCGACGGTCGTCTGCTCTCCATCCAGGGAAAAGGCTACTCGGGAAATACCACAACGACCACAAAATGGGTCATCCGCGGCTGGCTGGAACTGCCATCAATGACCGTCCTGCTGTTAGCCGGTCCGTGGTATGACGATGCACCGATCCCTGAGGTCAACTTTACCGACTACGGTCCTGACAGCAGATTCCGAGGTACAACAAGATGGACCCGGATGAAATAACGCAGTGTGGAAAGAGTGCGGCCAAGGAAAAGATCATGAAGATATTTACGATCAGGTGCCGACTAACTCTTGGTTTGTTAGCGGCGTTGAGTTTTAGTTTGTGTCTTCAGCAGCCCGCTTTTTGCCAAACGGAAAAACTAGGCCTTGTTAAGTACACGCCTCCGAAAGGATGGACGAAAATCCTACCCAAGGGGAAGACGACAGCACAGGAAAACCTGGTGCAGTTCAGTCATGTAAACGAAGCGACGGGTAAGTTTTGTGTAATTACCCTTTACGGCGCGACAACCGGTAAAGGCGATCCGGACAAGGATTTTGATAGCGAATGGAATAACTTCGCCGTTAAACCGTTCAAGGCAGCAGCCAATGCCCCGAGGGTACCCGTGTTATCGGTTGAGGGCTGGACATTAATTTCAGGCGCCGGGGAGGTCGAGGTTAAAGGACGCACGACCAAAATTCTACTAACTGTGTTCAGCGGCTTCGGAAAAGCATTCAGCGTTTTAGTGCTTACAGACGACAGATCCTACAAGCCACAGGTACAAGCTTTTATCGAAAGTTTCGTACTGGATAAACCCGCGCCGTAATTGCGTCGGTCAACCTGTCGGAAAGGTGGGGGAGGTTGCGTCTGAGAGCGAAATGGACTTCCCGCGGGTCGAGTAGGACTTGCCGGGTTCGTACTTGACGTGTTTTACCGCCGATTCCTCATGTCAGAAAAATGTCAGAACTTTGTCGGAGAGAATCAAGGACTTAGAAGTTTGGCTCTGCGAGAATACGGCCAACGGATAGAGGAAAAACCATGACAATGCAGATCAGCGAAGTGCAAAGTAAGAGCGTTATAGCGTCAACGACTACGATAGTTTGTCTGACAATATTGGCGGCAGTGTTCACTAGCCTTTTTATTCCGGTCAAGTACGGTCCGCAACGCGTTTTGGCCGATCAGCATGAACCAGCAGACGCCAAACGAGCATCCGGCGGCGAAACCAAAATTATTGGCGGTACGGGGGGACTGTTCTTTGAAGCGAACCAAGGCCAGTTCGATAAGCGTGTAAAATTTTCCGCACGCGCCTCGGGCTATAAGTTGTTTCTGACCTCGAATGAGGCGGTGTATGTGATTCATGAGCGCGGGAACGAAGCAGTTCATGCCGTGCAACCTGGCCCCGGACTTTCATCGCCTGACACTCCCAAATCAAGAGGCGCCGTCGCGGTGTGGATGAAGCTCGCCGGTGCGAATAGGAATCCTGAGGCAGTTGGCGTCGCAGAGCTTGCGGGAAAACATAATTATTTTCGAGGCGCCGACCCGAGCAAATGGCAGAGCAACGTTCCGCTCTATCAAAAAGCATTGCTCAATAACGTGTATGACGGCATCGATATGGAATGGTACGGGAACGGATCCCGCATTGAATACGATTTCAAGGTGTCACCTAACGTTTCCACCCGTCAGATCGAATGGCGGATCGATGGCGCTGACAAAGTAAGTGTTGAAGACGACGGCTCACTCGTAATATCAACACCGTTCGGCGAATTGAAGCAGTATGCACCTGTGACGTACCAGGAAAGCGACGGACTCCGCACGGCGGTCGAAAGCCGTTTCGAGAAGCGCGGTGAAAACAGCGTTGGCTTTGCCGTTGGAGACTACGACCACTCTCGGCCTCTTACGATCGACCCTGTGACGGACTTGAATTACTCGACTTTTTTGGGCGGTGAATTAGGTGAAACGGGCTTCGCCATCGCCGACGGGGCGCAATTTGGCGGGGTTTATGTTACGGGGGCCACGAGTTCAACGCTGTTTCCGACGACACCAGGCACATATAACGATCAACTCGGCGGCGGCGGGGACGTTTTTGTATCTAAGTTCAATGATGAGGGTTCGGCTCTTATTTACTCCACCTACATCGGAGGCGGCTCTAACGATGCGGGATACGGAATTGCTATTGATAGTTTGGGCAACGCGTACATTACCGGCGCTACGGCCCCCTCCGCAATCCCATTTCCGACCACGGTCGATGCACCATTTCCTAACAACAGTGGCGACATGGACGCATTCGTAACGAAGTTGAACCCAACCGGGTCCGCTCTTGTCTATTCAACTCTGAGTGGCGGGGCATTGCGCGACGAAGGTCTCGGGATCACTGTCCGAGCCGGACGAGCGTATGTTGCAGGCTTTACACAATCAAGCAATTTTCCGACAACGGCAGGAGCGTTCGATACCACACTGGGTGGCCTTGCGGATGGTTTTGTCATGAGGGTCGGGCCGCAGGGCTTCAACTTTGAATATTCCACGCTGATCGGCGGTAGTGATGTTGACATAGCAAGGGGGATAGCAGTTGACGGCTCGGGAAACGCGATCATCTGCGGGGAGAGCGGACTTTTTTCTAACCACGATTATCCGACCACGCCCGGCGCCTTCGACAGAACGCACAACGGTGAGTTTGATGCCGTAGTAACAAAATTTAACCCCGCCGGTTCGGCTCTTGTCTACTCAACCCTACTCGGCGGCGACAACCGCGAGATCGCGCGCGCTATCGCCATCGACCCGTCAGGTAGCGTTTACATAACCGGGGAAACTAGCGCCGGCTCAGTTCTGTTTCCGACAACGCCGGGAGCGTTTGATACGACATTCGGTGGGAGCCAGGACGTTTTTGTCACGAAATTTAATCCCGCCGGTTCCGCACTTGTCTATTCGACTTTCCTCGGCGGTGACGATAATGATACTGGCCATGATATCGAAGTCAACGCAGCCGGAAATGCTTTTGTAACTGGACGCGCGGGCGTGTTATCGGTCTCATACCCGACGACCGCCGCAGCCTACGATACCCGGACCACTCGGCGGGGAGTAAACGACTTCGCCGACGCCTTTCTGACAAAACTGACGGCGTCGGGCGGGGCACTTATCTATTCCACCTTTATCGGCAGTTCGAATCCGGATTGGGGAAACGGAATCGCCCTGAATAGTTCAGGCGACGCATTTCTTACCGGATACACGTCAAACGGAGATACGGATTTTCCAACCACTGCCGGTGCCTTTCAACCAGATATCAATGGATTCTCCGATGCGTTCGTAAGTAAGTTTGTTGCCACGTCCAATCTTCCGATAGTGCGAGCGCCATTCGATTTTGATGGGGACGGAAAAACGGACGTTGGCATTTTTCGCCCGGCCGCTGCGGCCGGAGCTGAGTGGTGGTATCAGAGAAGTAGTGATCTTCAAGTTCCGGCTCTCCAGTTCGGCGCGTCGACCGACAAGATCGCGCCCGCTGATTTCAGCGGGGACGGCAGAGCAGATATCGCGTTTTGGCGACCTTCAACCGGCGAATGGTTTGTTTTGAGAAGCGAGGACAACTCGTATTTCGCTTTTCCGTTCGGCACAAACGGTGATGTGCCCGCGCCGGCGGATTACGATGGTGACGGCAAAGGCGATATAGCGGTCTTCAGACCCTCGAACGCGACGTGGTATATCACGCGATCGTCGGGAGGTACAACGATCCAACAATTTGGTGCGAGTTCCGATCGTCCCGTCACTGCAGATTACGACGGCGACGGTAGATCCGACATCGCCATCTTTCGACCGGGACCCGGTGAATGGTGGATTCAA
The DNA here is from genome assembly GCA_031425495.1 of Acidobacteriota bacterium. Classification (GTDB taxonomy): domain Bacteria; phylum Acidobacteriota; class Blastocatellia; order Pyrinomonadales; family Pyrinomonadaceae; genus OLB17. Next base: position 6,033 of record JANPJL010000115.1, on the reverse strand, counting down.
CAAAGTTCGAACGGACAAGTGGCTGTGGCCCAGTTCGGCTCCGGAACCGACCGTGCAGTGCCGGGCGATTACACGGGCGACGGAAAAGCGGATGTCGCGTTTTGGCGTCCATCAACCGGCTACTGGACCATCCTCAGGAGCGAAGATCTGAGTTTCTTTTCGGCACCATTCGGTGCCTCGGGCGACGCTCCCGCGCCCGGAGATTACGACGGTGACGGAAAATTTGATCTGACAGTTTTTCGACCGTCATCCGCGACGTGGTATATCCAGCGGTCAACGGCGGGTACGTCGATCGTAGCTTTTGGCGCGACCGCAGATATTCCTGTGGCGTCAGCGTTCGTGCGGTAGACGGTGGAACGTAGCACAGGAGCCGGACACGCGTGCTCACGCTTTCGGCAAAGCTTTGCGTTCAATTATAAGGAGCATCATGTTTTATTTTTCAACGAGAGTCGTAAGGTGGATTTGTGTAGCCGTCGTGTTGATCGGTCTCGCGGCCCCCGCGATGGCCAATTGGTCACAACGACAAAAGATCACAAGCACGCCGCGAGGTGTCGGTGCTCAGCACGGAAGTGCTGTGGCGATCAATGGCAACACGATGGTCGTAGGTGCACAACATGACAGCACGACAGCCTCGCAGGCGGGCGCGGCATTCGTTTATGTTCTCAACGGAGGGACTTGGACGCAGCAGGCTGTCTTGCTCGCGAATGATGGCGCCGCGACCGATAAGTTCGGCCATGCAGTAGCGATAAGCGAAGATACGATCGTTATCGGTTCGTACAATGACGACACAGCTTTTTCAAACGGCGGCTCAGCGTATGTCTTCGTCCGCAGCGGTACGACCTGGACGTTCCAGCAAAAACTTTTGCCAAATGATGGCACGGCTGACGACGAATTCGGGAACGCGGTTGCGGTCACGGGCGAAGTAATTGTCGTCGGATCTCACTTCGCCGACCTTCCGAGCAACTCACAGGCGGGCTCGGCGTATGTCTACCGGCGGACGGGAACGGTTTGGTCACAAACTCAAAAACTGATTCCCGTATCGACCGGGGGCAGTGTCATTCTCGGGGACCACTTTGGCGAATCGGTTGCCATAAGCGGTAAACTCGCCGTCGGCGCATCGGGCGATGACACGCCTTTTACGGCAGCGGGCGCCGTATACGTATTCGCAGAGAGCGGCGGATCATACGTTCCGGAACAGAAACTGACCATCGCAACTGGTGCGAACGGCGATCGTTTCGGCAATTCGGTCGCGATCGAAGGCAACACTCTCGTCGGCGGAGCTCGCGAAGACGTGGTCGCCGGGCAGACGGCCCGAGGTTCTGCATACGTGTTTGAGTTCACTGGGGGAACATGGGTTTCGCAGGGACAACTCGTCGCCTCGGACGGAGCGCCGTTTGACCGATTTGGATATTCTGTCGCGGTTAGTAACAACGTCATCGCCGTCGGCGCGCGAGAGGACGACACGGCCGCTGGTCCCGACGCTGGTTCGGCCTACGTGTTTGCGCGCAACGGCTCAACGTGGACCGAGCAGCAAAAACTTGCGCCGACCGATACTTTCAACGGCGACCGTTTTGGCGTGGGCGTTGCGCTTAGCTTCGGCAATCTCGTCGTCGGTGCAGCGGAGAAAGCCTTGACTGCTCCGAACGGTCAGGGTGCCGTTTATTATTTCACCCGGATAAATAAAATCCGGTTCGATTTCGACGGCGATGGTAAGGCTGACATCTCAATTTTCCGTCCATCAAACGGGCAGTGGTGGTACCAACAAAGTCTCGACAATATCGTTAAGGCACTGCAGTTCGGTATTACCACCGACAAGCCCATTCCCGCCGACTATGACGGCGACGGCAAAACTGACATCGCGATCTACAGGCCGTCGACCGGTGAATGGTTTATCTTGCGGAGTTCCAACCTGACCTTCTATTCAATTCCCTTTGGCGTTTCAACTGACAGACCGGCGCCGGGAGACTTCGATAGTGATGGCCTTGCGGATGTTGCCGTATTCAGACCTTCCGAAGGCACATGGTACATCAACAAATCGACTGGCGGAACACAGATCTCGCAGTGGGGCGGGGCAGGAGATGTCCCGATCAACGCGGACTATGACGGGGACGGAAAATCCGATATCGGGATATTTCGACCGTCCGACGGATCATGGTGGTTGAATCGATCGACAGCAGGGGTTTTTGTAACGTCCTTTGGTGTCGGCACTGACAAGCCAGTTCCCGCGGATTACACCGAAGACGGCAAAACCGACATCGCCGTCTGGCGCCCCGGTAACGGTACCTGGTATGTCCTGCGAAGCGAGGACAGCAGTTTCTTCGCTGTGCCATTTGGCGCGAACGGCGACACGCCTGCCGCCGCGGACTATGACGGCGACGGGAAAGCTGATTTCGGGGTCTTCCGACCCGACGGAGCGAATTGGTTTATTCAACGTTCGACTGCCGGGATCCTGATCCAACAGTTTGGTGCGAACGGTGATGTTCCGACCCCGGCGTCCTTTCTGCCCTGAGTTCGCGCATTGGACAAGCTGATCGATCTGGAAGTCTCGTGGACTTTCAGATCGACTTGCAAAACGCAGGTGGGCCCTCCTCGCCTGCGTTTTTTTCCCCTACAAAAGTAATAGTTAAGAAACTTTCTTGTACTGAATCACGAATCGCGGGAGGGGTGGATCCTCATCGCCCTCGTACAATTTGAAGTCGGCTTGCTTCAACCCGTTCGCTGCAAATCTCGAGAGGTCTTTCCTCGACACGGGCCACGGGATCTCGGTGGGTTCCTCATCATCTTCACGACCGCGCGTGACTACTACTAACTCTCCGTTGCTCGCAACGAACGCCGCGATCCCATCGATCACTCTTGGACGCATTTCCAACGGCAGAGGCTGGATCGTGTAAACCTCGACGACGAGATCAAAGACTCCGAGCCATTCGCGAAACGGTTGGAACAGATCGGCAACTTCGAATCGAATGGGAAGCTCAGCGTTGATTCGTTTTGCCCACGCGATCGCGGTCGGCGAAATATCGAACGCGGTCACATTAAAACCGAGTTCGTGCAAATATTTCGCATCGTCACCCAGACCGCATCCGACGACGAGTGCTTTCCGCCCGTCACCGGTCAACTGAGTTTCGTCGGCCCAGCGCTTGAGGAACTTGTTCGGCTCGAGATCGGCCCATGGTATCTGTTCGTTATTGCCCTCGGCTTCGAGATAAAACGCTTCGAACCAACCGAACGCGTCCCCCCGCTCGGCGAACTCAGCCGCTACTTCCCGCGCTCTGGCGCGTCTGATCTCTTCGTGTGAGTCGTTCATCTTATTCGACAGGCCCATCGGCTTCGGTCCATGCCGCCCAGCCGCCGGCCATCGACCAGACATTCGTGTAACCCATCTTCTGCAGCATATCCGCCGACAAAGCTGATCGATAACCACCGCCGCAATATAAGACCAGCTCCGTATTCTTGTCTGGAAAAGTTTGGACAATGTCGCGTTCGATGATCCCGCGCGCCATGTGACGCGAACCGGCCGCGTGCCCTGCCTCGAATTCATTGTCCTCCCGGACATCGATAAGCTCGGCTCCCGACTCCACTCGCTCCCGAGCTTCATCGACGGAAATCTCGTTGACGCGGCCAATCGCATCGGTGGCAATCTTCAAAAATTCTGCTGAGTGTTCCATAGTCGTTTAACTTAGCAGAAAAATTCTTTCCGTGTTGTCCGGTTTCTTCCGTGTGGTCCGTGGTTCTGCTCGCGAGTTTGGAAGGCAAAACCACGGAACACACGGAAAAAAGCACAGAAAACACGGAGAAAATCCGACCGCTAGCTTGCACGCCCTCTACCTCTTATACTATCGTTTCGATTTCCAATTTACTTATCAGACGAGGTTTAAGACTTGTGGCAGAACAATTTGACGTAACGATCATCGGCTCGGGACCAGGCGGATATGTCGCCGCGGTGCGGGCCGGACAACTGGGATTAAAGGTCGCAATAATTGAAAAAGAACCGGCCGCCAAATTGGGTGGGACATGCGGGCTTCGCGGATGTATTCCGACGAAGGCATTGCTTAACGCGGCGCACCTTTATCAGAAGGCGGGTGAGTTCGAGAAGTTCGGACTCAAAGTCGAAGGTCTGAGCTACGACTTCCCGGCCATCCAAAATTACAAGGCCGGCGTTGTCGACAAGAATGCGGCCGGCGTGACCTATCTGATGAAAAAGAACAAGGTCACGGTCTTTAACGGCTTTGGCAAAATCGCCGGCAAGGGCAAGGTCGAGGTCGCACTCGAAGGCGGCAAGAAAGAAACGATCGAGACAAAGAACATCATCATCGCGACCGGCTCTGTCGTACGTCCGATCCCCGGTTTCGAAACCGATGGCAAACAGGTTGTAAATTCCGATCACATTCTCGAGCTCCAAAGTGTACCGAAGTCGATGATCGTTATGGGCTCAGGCGCGGTCGGTGTCGAGTTCGCGAGCGTCTATGCTCGATTTGGGTGTGACACGACGGTGATCGAACTGTTAGACAGAATTGTCCCGATCGAGGATGCCGACGTGTCAAAGGAACTTCTTCGCAGTTTCAAAAAGCAGGGCATCAAATGCGAGGTTGGTATCAAGCTCGACAAGATCGAAAAGGGTAAGAAGAGCGTGAAGGTCTCGGGCAAGAATGCGAAGGGTGATGCCGTAGCTTTCGAAGCGGAGATGCTGCTTGTCGCGGTCGGCCGCATGCCGTTTATCGAAGGCATCGGACTCGAGAATACAAAGGTCGTTGTAAATCCGCGTGGCACTATCAAGGTCAACGAATATTGTGAGACCGACGAGCCGAACGTTTTCGCGATCGGTGATGTCATCGACACCGCATGGCTCGCGCATCTCGCGTCGAAAGAAGGCATTATGGTCGTCGAGAAACTCGCCGGTAAAAAGGTCGAGCCGATCAAACAGAATCTCGTTCCAAACTGTACTTACTGCGACCCGGAAGTCGCGAGCGTCGGGATGACCGAAGCGAAAGCGAAAGAAGCGGGCTATGACGTGAAAGTCGGCAAGTTTCCCTTCTCGGCATCGGGCAAGGCCCGGATACTCGGCGAGACCGACGGCTTTGTGAAGATCGTGTCAGAGAAGAAATACGATGAGGTCCTCGGCGTCCACATCATCGGTCCGCATGCAACGGAATTATTGGCAGAAGCCTGCGTCGCAATGGCCCTCGAATCAACCGCCGACGAGCTCGGCCGCATCATCCACGCGCATCCGACCGTTAGTGAGGCTGTGATGGAAGCTGCAGAGGGAGTGCATGATCTGACCATTCACATGTAGAGATGCCGAGAACTGTACCAATCGAGGTCTTTCACGAGGAGTCTAAGTTTGTCGTGCTCCAGACGCCGGGCCGACGGTACCCAGGCATTGTGATACAGGGAGATACTCTCGCGGGAATCGTTGCTGAGCTGAATGCAGCGATACAGATTTTCGAGGTCGATCGTGAGGAAGCGCTCGAAATCCTTAAGTCAACGTACGACGATTTTAGATCAAAGCTCGATCAGTACAACGAGATTTGCCTTGAAAACGGAATCGATTGAACCTCTAACTTGCTGCAGTTCGCCGCGTCAGCGGAGACATGCGTTTAGCCGTGGCCTTTAGGCCACGGTTTCCGCCCCAATTTTCGCCGCGTCAGCGGCGATTGAAAAGCACAGGGTTCGTTTGCCGCTGACGCGGCAAGCTGTGGTAATACGGCACCGTGGCCTGAAGGCCACGGCTAAAGGCATAGGACCGCTACGCGGCCCCAGGAATCGTGACTTTTACTCGCGTCGCAACTCTTACTTTTCCACATGGCCCAAACATCCTACCCAAAAGATAAGATCAAGATCCTCCTGCTTGAGAATATCTCCGACGCGGCCGTCGCAGAGCTAAAGCAGTACGGTTATGCGGAGGTCGAGAAGATCAACGGTGCATTGAGCGAAGAAGAACTGATGAAGGCCGTCAAGGGCGTTCATCTTCTTGGCATCCGTTCGAAGACGAAGATCACGAAGAATGTAATCGACGCCGCCGACAAACTGTTAGCG
>JANPJL010000114.1:0-6367 GCA_031425495.1 Acidobacteriota bacterium | reverse complement strand
GTTCGCACCGACCGAATTGTTATAAGGCACAAGCGGTAGGAGCGTGACACGACGATTCTCCGACGAGTAATTCGACGCGGCTGATGTGATCGCGGTTTGAGCTTCGGGTGAAAGATTGGCACCGATCATGATGATCAGCTCGCCCTCGGTTTCACCTATCGTGCGGCTCAGTGTTTCGACCTCGGACGCTTCGATCCCCAGCGCTTTGAGAACCTCTTCAGTCGCAGCATCGGCGAGCACCAATGCGAACGCGTCGTACGAACCTCTGTTTATATGCAGGAACTGACTCGCCTGAGCCGTTAGCCTGATCGGCGTGTCATTGACCGCGATAAACTTCGCCCCGCCGTTTCTGACGGCCTGACGGATCTGCTTCGCTGTGTAAGTCTGCTCTTCTTCCGGCTCGCCACCGATCAGGATGATCGTGCTGGCGTAACGGATCTCCTTGTGACTGGCGAGCGGAGCACCGAGGTTGTCGAACACGGCCGACAGATCGTACCTGTCCGAGACCGCAAAATTGTCCGTCTTAGCAACTTCCGTTGCGAACCGCTTAAGAGTGAATACCGACTCGTTCGTTAGACGCGGACTCGCGATGACACCGAGTGAGTCTCCGCACGCAGCCAGCTTCTCGCCCACGAAACGGATGGCCGCATCCCACGTTGCGGGGATCAGCTTTCCGCCTTTCGTGTATCGGATCATCGGAGTCTTCAGCCGATCGGGATGATTGATGAACTCGTGCGCGAAACGTGCCTTGACGTCGAGAAACTCGCCGTTCAAACCGTTAACATAGCGATCCCGGGCAACGATGCGATGAACAGTTCCTCCGCGCGAGCCGATCGAAAGCTGCATCCCGTCCGAGCTGTACGTATCGGTCGAGATCGTCTGTTCGAGTTCCCACGGCCGGGTCTCGTGACGATAGACACCGTCGAGCAGAGTTCCCGTCGGGCAGACCTCGATGCAGTTGCCGCATTGCGAACAATCGAGCCAGCCTCCATACGTTCCGATCACGGTATTTGAACCGCGATTTCCCGCCTCGATCGCATCCTCGCCCATCCACTCGTCGCAGACTCGCGTGCAGCGTTTGCAGAGAATGCATCGCTGCGGATCGTTTGCGACTATCGGCGATAGATATTTTTCCGGAGCAACGTTCTTGCCCTCGGTGAAACGCTCTTCGACATCGCCCCAGTCAAAAATGACTTCCTGCAGCTCGCACTCGCCACCGCGATCGCAGACTGGACAATCCAGCGGGTGATTGACGAGCAGAAACTCGCCCATTGCCCGCTGGGCCTTTTCGATCTCGGGACTCGCCGTCGTGACGACCATTCCGTCCGTACACGTGATCGTGCAGGACGTCTGCAGCTTCGGCATCTTCTCGATGCGGACCAGGCACATCCGGCACGAGGCCTGAACGGCGAGGTCCTTGTAGTAGCAGAACGCCGGAATGCTGTGCTCATTCTCACGGCACACGTCGATCAACGTCGCACCTTTCTCCGTCTCGATCTCGGTACCGTTTATCGTTATCTTGATAAGCTCTTTCGCCATTCAAACCTTACGATTCAGTTTTTTTCTTGCGCGGTGCCTTCTTCGGCGCTGCGTCTGTTGTAGTCGCTTCCGGCGCTACGTTTTTCTTTTTCGGTTTCTGACGGGTCTTGCCAAAACTGCCCGCAAATATCTTGCCTTTTCTGCTTCTTTTATCGCCTCTTCCCATAATTTCTCCTTGCAAACAAGCTAAAGTTTGCACTCTGAACTGTACCTAAATGTTACCCGCGTAAAGATCGGTCTTTTCGTGGAGCCACTTCTTAAAGTCGTCCGGAAATTGTTTGATCGCGCTTTGGATCGGCCAAGCTGCGGCGTCGCCGAGAGGACAAAAACTCTTTCCTTCAATGTTGTCGCAGATGTCCAGCATCAGCTGAGCATCTTCGGGCCGCCCACCGCCTGATGCAATGCGGTCAAAAATTTTTACGAGCCAGTCCGTTCCTTCACGACAAGGTGTACACCAACCGCAGGATTCATGTTTGTAAAACTCGGTCAGATTCTTGGTCGTGTCCATGATGTCGACGGTTTCATCCATCACCATCATCCCGCCTGTTCCGAGCATAGATCCGGCCGCGACGAGTCCTTCGTAATCCAGCGTCACATTCTTCCCGAGTATCTGCCCGGCATTCATGATGTAGACGCTCGAGCCGCCCGGGATGACCGCCTTAAGCTTGTTGTTACGAAGCATCCCGCCGCAGTCTTCCATGATGAAACTTTCCATATCGGAATAGCCCATCGGCAACTCGTACACGCCCGGTTTCTTTACATGGCCACTGATCGACCAAAGCTTTGTTCCCCCCGATTTTTCGGTCCCGAGTTCTCGCCACGCAGTGCCACCCATTTCGATGATCTGCGGAACCGAAGTGAATGTCTCAACGTTGTTGACGATCGTCGGACTCGCGTATAAACCTTCGACGGCAGGGAAGGGCGGCTTCATTCGCGGGTGGCCGCGATAACCTTCGAGACTCGAAAGCAATGCGGTCTCTTCACCGCAAATGTACGCACCTGCTCCGGTATGAGTATGGATATCCATACTAAACGGCGCGCCGAAAATATGTTTGCCGAGCATACCGGCTTCGCGTGCTTCGGCAAGCGCGACATCCATGATGTCGATCAGATATTTATATTCGCCGCGGGTGTAGATGTAGCCGGTCGACGAGCCTAAAGCGTAACCCGCGATGATCATCCCCTCGATCATCGAATGCGGATCGCGTTCCATGAGGTACCGATCTTTGAAAGATCCCGGCTCAGATTCATCGGCATTGCAGACGATGTACTTTTCCTTTGGTGAATCCTTCGGCACGAACGACCATTTCATCCCGGTCGGAAAACCGGCTCCGCCTCGTCCGCGTAACGCACTCGCTTTCACTTCATCGATGATCTCTGCCGGCGACATCCGGAGTGCTTTCTTCAAGCTCTCGTAACCACCCGTCTCGCGATACACCTTCAGCGTATGCCCATTCTCCATGTGCACGCGTTTTAGTTGTAAAGGCTCGCAGCCGATCGCTCTGATTTCCATATGACTTGTCTAAAGTCCGAGGTCTCTTGCCACGACTACTGTGTCGAGGTATTGATGAAACCTGGTTATCCTCCCGTCGCGAAACTCCCACGCATGGGCGAAGGGAACGGACATGCTCTTGCCGGTAGCCAAATATTTTCCCGAATATGTGCCGAACGAAACAACGTTCCCGTCTCCACCATCGACAACTTTATCGGCTACGACAGTGAATCCTTCCCACTCCGTCGCGAATTTCATGAACACATTCTCGAGGACAGCATTCGGCCCGATATAAATTCCTCCGTACATAAAGCCCTCGGCCTCGTTCCACTCGATTTTCGGGTCCATTGCGCCGAGAACCGAAGGAACATCGCCCCTCGCAAATGCGTCGTACAATCCGCTGATGATCTCGCCGTTACTCATTAGTTAATTACTGTGACGAATCTAAGATCTCATTCACTTTTTCGATCGTCAGGTCTTCGTGATAATCAAACCCGATCTGCATCATCGGCGCCGTACCGCAACTTCCAAGACATTCGACCATCGAGACCGTGAACTTACCGTCGGCGGTCGTCTCCCCCGGATGTATACCGAGCTTCGAGCAGATGTGCTCCGTGATATCCGGTTCACCCATGATCCTGCACGAAAGCGTCTTGCAGATCTGAATGTGATGACGTCCGACCGGTCGAAGATTGAACATCGAGTAGAACGTCGCCGTCTCCCAAACATCGGTAACCTGGAGGTCGAGATATTTCGCAAGGAAATTCACGCCTGGGTTGTCGATCCATCCCCGCTCGCGCTGGACGAGCATTAGAAGGGGTATCAACGCGGAACGCTTTCGCTCGCTCGGATACTTCGCAACGTGCACGTCCATCTCGGCGATGATCTCCGCTGCGAACTCCGCCACCTCGTCAGTTTTGACGATCCTGTCTGTATAACTTGTCGGTGTAGCTGCTGCCATGTCTAGTTAGCTATTTTCTGCTCAATGCCGGTGACGCGGCGTTCGATCTCGGCCAGGTTCTCCTGCAGGTCAAATCCGATCCGAATTGGATCGATCAGAGAGTGTATGGCCTCGCGAATTTCCTTGATCTCAGACTTCACAGTGTTTGCTTCGTCTTTGAGCGATCGCAGATGTATCTCTACGACATCCAAACGGTTGAGCATCTCGATTACTTTGAACGTCTGTTCCGACTGAATCTCTGAAATGCGGTTAACAGTCTTCTGAATTCCAATCACCTTAGGAATGACATCGTTCTGCCGTCCGAGTCCCGCGTCGATTTGATCAAACCTAGACGAATGCCCTCGAAGTTCGGTCCGCAGATCTCGCATTTCGAGGCGCATCTCATCGACGCCCCCCATCGCCCTCTGCAGGAGGCTTTCCAATTTTTCGAACCTTTCGTCGTACTCACCAACCATCAAATCCCTATACCAATCTCACCCAACATCCAAGCTTTCCATGATCGCGACGACCATCTCGCTTTTATACCTACGAATCTGCAGGTAACAACGCCGCTCACCTCAGTCGGCTGGCCCGCAAGGACACCGATCCGGACCAATACCTATCTATCGATTTCACCAAGCACAATATCCAAACTCCCGATGATCGCCACGACGTCCGCGACCATCTCACCTTCGCTCATCACCGGCAGTGCGGAAAGATTCACAAAGCTCGGTCCGCGGAAATGGACGCGGTCGGGTTTTGGTCCGCCGTTCGATTTCATGTATACGCCGAGCTCGCCCTTAGACGCCTCGATCGCCATATAAACCTCTCCGGCCGGAACGTTAAAGCCCTCGGCGACGATCAGGAAATGATGGATCAGCGAATCCATGTGCTTTCGCATGTCGTCCCGGTCGGGAAGAACGACCTTTGGTGCGTCAGCCTTGATCGGACCCGGCTTCAATCTATCGAGCGCTTGGCGGACGATCTTGTGCGATTCGTAAAGTTCCCGCATTCGTACGCGGAATCGCGCCCAAACATCGCCACCCGTTTCGACCGGCACATCGAAATCATAGGTCTCGTAACCCGAGTACGGATTGTCTCGGCGGAGGTCGAGATCGACGCCGCTGCCGCGTAGGCACGGGCCGGTCAATCCCCAATTTATTGCGTCTTCGGCGGAGATCCCACCGACACCCTGCGTGCGGCTTTGCCAGATCGTGTTTCCCGTCGCCAGCGTTTCAAACGTATGAAGCGCGGCAGGGAAATCTTCCGCAAACTGCCGGCAGCGCCTTTCGAAGCCGGCAGGCAGATCCATCATCAAACCACCGATCCGGAAGTAGCTTGGCGTCATGCGTCCGCCCGAGGCTGCTTCGATGAGGTTTAGAATTTTTTCCCGTTCCTTGAAACAGAAAAAGAATATGCTCATCGCACCGAGGTCAAGAGCACTCGTACCGAGCCAGACCATGTGCGATGCGATCCGCTGAAGCTCACACATCAATACTCGGATCACTTGTGCCCGCTCGGGAAGTTCGAGTTCGAGAAGTTTCTCTGCCGCCATCACGTAGGCGAGGTTGTTACCGAGCGGATTCAGATAATCCATCCGATCGGTGATGACGATGCCCTGCTGATACTTCTTGTACTCGAACAGCTTCTCCATACCTGTATGGAGATAACCGATGTCAGGTATCGCCTTGATCACCAACTCGCCATCGAGACGCAGGTCAAGCCTGAGCACGCCGTGAGTCGAAGGATGCTGTGGTCCCATCGACAACGTCATCTCAGATTCGAGCGACTGATCGAGGACCTCAAGACCAGGAAGGTTTTCTACTGCAGTACTCATCTTTCCATTTTGGATTTTCGATTTTAGATTTTAGATTGAAGATTGCGTCGGACAATCCAAAATCTAAAATCCAAAATCGAATTAGTTCATGCTGTACGGCTCGTAGCCGCGGAGCGGATAATCTTTTCTCAAAGCATGACCGTCAAAATCGCTTGGCAAAAGTATTCGGCGCAGATCCGGATGACCGTCGAAGATTACGCCAAGTAGATCGAACGTCTCACGTTCGTGCCAGTTTGCTGTCTTCCAAAGCGTGGTCACCGTCTCGACATGCGGATCGTCTTCGTTAAGCAGGACTTTCAGTCGCAGTCGCTTGTGATGCGTGGTCGAGAAGAGGTGATAGTTGACCTCGAACCTGGGATCCTCCTCAGGTCCCCGGTCACCACCGCAAAGATCGACGAGCATATCGAAACCGTGTTCGGATTTAAGAAAACTGCATGCGTCGACGATGGATTCGCGCGGAACGAAAACGGTAACTTCGCCAAATGCTTCGACCACATTCGTGACCCATGCGGCGTTCTTTGATCTCAAACTGTCGACGTATTCCAAAAGCATAAAAATA
>JANPJL010000113.1:0-3591 GCA_031425495.1 Acidobacteriota bacterium | reverse complement strand
GACCGCCGGCATCCTGCCGGCAACGCCTCCGTTTCCGCAGGCCCTCCGACAAGCATCTTGCCCGCAACGGCCCGGTTTCCGCCAGCGATCCTAAATTTGAGTCGCTATCGCTTTTCCGGTTTCGTGCACACGCCGGCAGGAATGCCGGCGTTCCAGTTACTTCACGTATATTGGGTTCGAGATGATCCAGGGCATTTTATCAAACGGGGGTCCGAGGTCGTCGCGATAGACTTCGACACGATAGACACCATAATCCGCCTTTTGCGAGGTGAATGTGGAAACACTAGTTGCTTCGTGAATTCGTTGACCATCTTTGTAAACAACTAGCTTTGAAGGAGCAGGGGACATCACTATAAGTTCAGACAACCACGCCGCGGAGTCGCCCATTGAGAATTTCGGGCCTCCAAATGCGCTGCCGTGCGCGAGAAACGAGAATCCCGAAGAATCGCCCAGAGCGTCGAACCCGACGAAATATCTTCCTGTCTTTATCGCCTCGATCAATGTCTCCCTATCGAACGGCTTGTCCTTCTCGATCAGCACATGCAGCCTCGCCATCCGAAAGATCGTCTCGTACGGATCGAGCTTGATTCCCAATGGCTTGTTCCCAGCGTCGTCGCCAAACAGGTGAAACCCAATATTCGAATGTGCGTCCGTTCCGGCGAAGAGCGAGACCTTTCGCTGCGCGGCGATCTCATCGAATTTCGCGAGATTCGAATCGGGACGGGTCCATCCGTTTGCAAGCATCAACTCCGGATACGCTGGGTAAGTCCAGATCAAATCGCCGAGCGCCGTCAGGCGATTCATGGATTTCGCGCTCGTGTGCAAGCTGAACACTTCAACGCCATCGAATGCTGAGTCCCACGACTTAAACCTCTCGGGATATGTAATTAGTGCCAGCTTATTCTCTTCTTTCGCCTTCGCAAGAAACGCCGCGGTGCCGGACATTCGCGCTTTGGCCGCTTCACCGCCGCCCGGGACCAAAAGAAAGCGATCGCCGTCCGTCGTGTCGAGTTCATTCCCGCCGACAAAAAGTGTCTTACCGTAAACGCCATTCAAAGTCAGAGCCGCCGTGTCGATAGTGTCCGACACATGCTCGGTCATCAGTACAAAATCAAGGTTGTTAGAGTTCGCCGCCGCGATCAATTCATCGAAGGTTCCAGTGCTGTGCCCGCCGATATTCGTATGAGCGTGGATAACGCCGACGTACTCTTTGAAGTTTGGGTCGGAGTATGTCGTGCGTTGGGCGTCGAGTGCAGCGATCTTCTCCGCTAACTTACCCGTCTGATAGCGACGATACATAAACGGAATCTGCGCCAGCACGAGCAGGACCAGGAACACCATTAGGATGCGTTTGAAGATCTTCACTTTATAAAAAGGGCCGCGGGTATTACAGGTCAGTACCACCTGCGTAAGCGGGTGGTGCGGCGCTGGCTGGGAAATCATCGCCAGAAAATTCTGCGGTTCGATCACCCGCTAACGCAGGTGGTACTGACCTGTCTCGGCTTCGCACCCCTGATCCGTTGCAATCAAATCTCAAAATCAACCGCCACCACTTTCTCCGCGATCTGCTTCCCAATTGCCACGACCTTTTGATGCTCCGGGTGGTCGTTGTAGAAGTCGAGGGCCGCGCGATCCGGATACTTGGCGACGAGTCCGGTATCAAACGATCGATCGAGATGGAGAATGTCTGCTCCGACTTCGAAGCTCTCGATGTTTGGTATCAACCCGACAAGCGACCGGAGCTTCGCAATGTGATTTTCGCGTTGCTCATTGGTAGTGTCGGGTTTGTATTTCCAGCAGACGATATGGACCAGCATCTTGAAGGTATCTTACAGCGGTTGTATACATTTCTCACTACGCGAAGGAGTCTCACGCAAATCTCGCAGAGGACGCAAAGAAAGATCAGGACCTAACTTTGCGAACTTCGCGAGCTTTGCGTGAACCGGCTTTATCTTTACCCCATTGCCAATCGGAAGCTATTAACGTAAAAATCTCTCTAACAAAATATGACCGCAACCTCTTCAACAGACCTCGGCGCGCTATATAGCGATCATGTCTCGAAAACAAAGATCTGGCAGGTGATCGGCGCATCGTCGGTCGGGACCATGATCGAGTGGTACGACTTCTACATTTTCGGAAGTCTCGCGGCGACCATCGCGCCGCTCTTCTATCCGCCCGGCAACGACACGTTTGCCTACATCGCATATCTCGCAACGTTCGCGGTCGGGTTCGTAGTGCGCCCGTTCGGTGCGCTTTTCTTTGGACGTATCGGCGACATCGTCGGGCGCAAATATGCATTTCTCGTGACTCTCTTGATAATGGGCGGAGCGACGGCGATTATCGGATTCCTTCCGACCTTCGCGCAGATCGGCTATGCAGCTCCGATCATTCTCCTCCTCATCCGCGTTCTGCAGGGGCTCGCTCTCGGCGGTGAATACGGCGGTGCTGCAGTGTACGTCGCCGAACACGTGCCGGACGCGCGCCGCGGATTTTATACATCGTTCATTCAGATCACCGCGACACTCGGGCTTTTCCTTTCGCTGGCCGTGATCCTGATCGTCCAGAACACGATGTCGCCCGAACAGTTCGCTGGGAAGACAGACTCGATCGCCGGCTGGCGGATCCCGTTCTTGATCTCGATATTCCTAGTCGCGATCTCACTCTACATCCGTCTGCGAATGAAGGAATCGCCGATCTTCCAGCATGTAAAAGCGAGCGGAATGACATCAGCAAACCCGCTGATCGAAGCCTTCACGAAATGGGAGAATCTTAAGATCGTTCTGATCTCACTGTTCGGTGCGACGGCCGGGCAAGGTGTGGTTTGGTACACGGGACAGTTCTACGCGCTCTTCTATCTGCAGTCGATCCTGAATGTGAACACAACGTCCGCGAACTACATCATCGCGATCGCACTCTTGATGGGCATGCCGTTCTTCGTTTTCTTTGGATGGTTAAGCGACCGTCTCGGGCGAAAGTGGATAATCCTTGCCGGGTGTCTGTTAGCGGTATTGACCTACCTTCCGATCTACAGCGCGATGCAGTCGGCGGCGGGATCGAACGTGGTTACGGCAACATCCCAAAATCATCCGGTGACGGGCGCGATCACGCTAACGCCACAATCAATGGACGAGACAGGCGCTCTTGTCACGGCACCGAAAGTTCTTCCGTACACGTCGATCGGCGATCTCGTCTCAAATCCGACGGCATGGAGTTTGATCCTGCTGGTATTCGTCCAGGTCTTCTGGGTGACGATGGTCTACGGCCCGATCGCCGCATATCTTGTCGAAGCGTTCCCGGCGAAGATCCGCTACACGGCGCTGTCGCTGCCGTATCACATCGGCAACGGTGTCTTCGGCGGGCTGCTGCCTCTGATCGGCTTGTCGGTGATCGCGCAAACGGGGAATATTTATGCGGGACTCTATTATCCGATGATAGTTGCCAGCATCACGTTCGTTGTCGGGGCAATCTTTCTGCGCGAGACGCACGGGCATAAGATCTGGGAAGAGGTGCGGGACGGAAGCTAATTTTTTTTGCCGCGGATTTTCGCGGATGACGCGGATAAGAACCAAACCGTTCTTTTCCGATCCGCGT
>JANPJL010000112.1:0-2492 GCA_031425495.1 Acidobacteriota bacterium | reverse complement strand
CAAGACCTCCGCGGGAACAGGCGCCGAACCGCACATGGCGAATCGCAAGGACCGCCGGCTTCCAGCCGGCTCGCCGCCAGGATGGCGGCGTTCCAAAAGCATCGACAGCATTGTTGCGACCGAGCCGAACGACGTGATCTGGTATTTGTCGATGATGTCCCAGAACCTCGACGCGGAAAACTTGGGTGAGACCACCGTCGAGCCGCCCGCATAAAGCGCCGTCATCGTTGTGACTGAAACCGCGTTCATGTGAAACAGCGGCATCACTGTCAACAGGCGGTCATCATTCGTGAACTTCATCCATTCCGCGATCTGTTTTGCGTTGGCGATAAGGTTGCCGTGAGTGAGAAGGCAGCCTTTTGGTTTTCCTGTCGTGCCCGAGGTGTAGATGATAATGGCTTCGTCGGGAATGCTGAGATCGACAGGATCAAGTGTGTCTGAGAAGTTGTCAGTGACTGATACGTCATCGAAGACGATCCTCCGGAACGAGTCAGTACCGCCTGCGTCAGCGGGTGGTACTGCGCCGGATGCTGAATCCCGGCCACTAAACCTCGGCGCTCGACCACCCGCTGACGCAGGTGGTACTGACTCGTTTGCCGCCGCGTCCCACGTGTACTGCGATCCCACCAACATCAGCTTCGCTTCAGAGTTTGCGACCACCCACTCGATCTCTTCTCGTTTAAGGAGTGAGTTCACCGGTCCCGCGATCGCCCCGATCTTCCAGCACGCAAAATAAGCAATTATGTATTCGGCGGAGTTCGGGAGTAGCAAACTTACAACGTCGCCTTTTGCGATGCCATTCGCCAGAAGCATATTCGCTGTACGATTGACCGTTCGATCGAAAGCCTCGTACGTCCATTCGCGTCCGTCGGCCTCCGAAAAAAGGAATGTCTTTTCGGGAGTGGTGCCGGTCCGTTCTTCGAGCAGATCGCGTACGTTTTCTTTGCTTTTGGGCGACATGTCGACTAAGATTACCACGATAAACATTACCTTTCTAACAGTTACACTCTATGACGACCTACCGTAGTTTCATAAACGGCAAGTGGATCGACTCGGCGTCCGGACGCACCGCTCCCAATATTAACCCGGCCAATATCGACGATGTGATCGGCACGATCGAGCTCGCTTCCAGAGAAGAAGCGAGACACGCGGTCGAGGCGGCGTACAACGCATTTCGAGATTGGAAGCACACACCGGCACCGGCGCGCGGGCGAATAGTCGCACGGGCGGCAAGGCTGATGGAAGAGCGGAAAGAAGAACTCGCGGCGGCCATAACGCGCGAAGAAGGAAAGACGATCTCGGAAGCACGAGGCGAAACGCAGCGAGCGATCAATGTGGTCGAGTTTTGCGCCGGCGAATCACGCCGCATGACGGGAGAAACGATCCCTTCTGAGCTGCCGTCGAATTTCGCTTACACAATCATGGAACCCCGCGGCGTCGTTGCATGCATCACGCCCTGGAATTTTCCGATCGCGATACCCGCATGGAAACTTGCCCCGGCTCTCGTCGCCGGAAACGCCGTAGTCTTCAAGCCGGCGACGCTGACGCCCCTTACGGCGACTCTAATGACTGAGATATTCGTCGAGGCCGGAATACCAAACGGCGTCCTGAATATGATTCTGGGTTCGGGTTCGGAAGCCGGCGATGAGATCGTCAGTCATCCTGCCGTTCGCGCGATATCGTTTACTGGCTCGACGGAAACCGGACTCAAGCTTTACGCACAAGTCGCAGTTCGCGGCGTCGCGGTACAGGCAGAAATGGGTGGCAAGAATCCGGTTGTCGTGCTCGAGGATTGCGATATGGATCTTGCAGTCGAATCGACGGCGCAGGGTGCATTCGGTTCAACCGGTCAACGCTGCACCGCGACATCGCGTGCGGTAGTGATCGATAAAGTCGCCGACGAATTCGTGCGTAAGATCGTCGAACGCGCAAAGAGCTTCAAGCTTGGTGCGGGCGATGACCCTGCGAACGAGATCGGACCGTCCGTGGATGAGGGGCAATTCAACACAGTTCTCAAATACATCGACATCGGACGTGAAGATGGAGCCGAAATGTTGTGCGGCGGGAAGCGAGCGACTGGCGATGGCCTTGAAAATGGTTACTTCATTGAGCCGACGGTATTCGATCGGGTGACGCCGGATATGCGTATCGCCCAGGAAGAGATATTCGGACCGGTCCTTTCGGTCTTGCGTGTGAAAGATTTTGAAGAGGCAATGCGTGTGGCGAACGATAGCGAATTTGGTCTATCGTCGTCGGTCTTCACGAACGACACGAATCTGGTGTATCGATTCGTCGATGAGATCGAGTCGGGCATGACGCATATTAATTCTCCGACGACGGGCGGCGAAGCACATATCCCATTCGGCGGGATCAAGCACACGGGACTAGGGGCTCGGGAGCAGGGATCCGCCTCGCTCGATTTCTACACCGAGATGAAAGTCGTATACGTCGACTACACGGGACGGAAACGCGAGGGAAATTTGTATTGATCA
>JANPJL010000111.1:0-22016 GCA_031425495.1 Acidobacteriota bacterium | reverse complement strand
CACGCGTAACCAAGGGCGACATGCTCAATACCGGGGTGCCATGGCGATTACGACACGATGCAAAAGCCCGCGCGTAAGCGAGGGCGGTATCAGGAAGTTCTTGCAATGTCGCGTGGGGCGCGTCTGAACGTTTCCCAGCATTGAGCATATCGCCCTTGCTTACGCGCGGGCTTTTGCATCGTGTCCGGCCCTTGCCTTCGCTCAGTTTGTACTTTGCTTTCCCTGCAGGCTTTGCGTGAGAATGGTTTTCAAACAATATGTCGCTCAACCCGATCTCTTACTCCCTTCCCTCCTATATCGAGGATGTCGTTCGCGCCGAATCGAAACTGTGGACCGCTCAAGAACGCGTATCGCGTATCTGGGCAAAAGACGCGACGATCTGGACAGGTGACAATGAATCGAAATGGCTCGGCTGGCTCGATATCGTCGACGAGGAACTCGCCGACCTCGGCAAGTACAGAGAACTTGCCGCCGACATTCAACAGTCTGGATTAACTGACGTTCTGCTGATGGGAATGGGCGGATCGTCCCTCTGTCCCGAAGTTCTCGCGGTCACGTTCGGGAAGACAAACTTTCACATTCTCGACTCTACCGTTCCTGCCCAAGTGAAGGCTGTCGACGACAAACTCGATCTCGCAAAGACGCTCTTCATCGTCGCAAGCAAGTCGGGCTCGACGCTCGAACCAAACTGCTTCAAGCAGTATTTTTTCGATCGCGTTTCGCGAATCTCGGACGATCCCGGCAATCAGTTCATCGCCATCACGGATCCCGGTTCGAAGATGGAACAGGTCGCGAAGGCCGACGGTTTTCGACGCATTTTCTACGGCAAACCTGAGATCGGCGGACGCTTTTCGGCCTTGTCGGCTTTCGGTCTTGTCGCTGCCACGTCGATGGGACTCGATGTCGAAATCATTTTGAAACGGGCGGCTGAGATGGTTGAGGCGTGCCGATCGATCGATCCGAACGAGAATCCGGGTGCTCTGCTTGGAATCGTACTCGGTGTTTGTCACTCACAGGGACGCGACAAGCTGACGATATTTACGTCGCCGGAGGTTCACGATCTCGGTGCGTGGCTAGAGCAATTGATCGCGGAATCGACGGGCAAGAACGGTGTCGCGATAATCCCCGTCGATCGTGAGCCGATGATCGATGCCGACAATTATTACGACGACCGGGTCTTTGTCCATGTCGCGGTTCGCGGTGCGGCGACTGAGGAAGGCGTCTACCAGCGGCTCGAAGATATCGAGCGTGCCGGGCATCCCGTCATTCGGATCGAGCTCGAGACCATCTATCACATCTCGCAGGAATTTTTCCGGTGGGAGTTCGCGACAGCCGTCGCGGGTTCGGTGATGCACCTTAACCCCTTCAACCAGCCCGATGTCGAATCGGCGAAGATCGAAGCGCGAAAGATCACGGATGAATTCGAAAGGACGGGGACATTTCCGACCGAAGAAGTGTTCTTTGACCAGGACGGGACCGGCCTGTTCAGCGACGACACCAACATCGCCGAACTGGACAAGATCGCCGGTGACACGCGTTCTTTCGCAGCCTATCTGAAGGCGCACATCTCGCGCATAGGACCGACGGACTATTTCGCATTGCTCGCCTACATCGAGATGAATCCGGAAAACGAAAAACTGCTTCAAGACATTCGCGAGATCGTCCTCGAACGGACCCTCGCCGCGACATGTCTAGGCTTCGGTCCGCGATTCCTACACTCGACCGGACAGGCCTACAAGGGCGGAGCGAACAACGGAGTGTTCCTGCAGATCACCGCGGACGACGAACTCGATCTACCGGTTCCCGGACAGAAGTACTCTTTCAGTGTGGTGAAGACCGCACAGGCCCGTGGCGACTTCCAGGTGCTGCTCGATCGGGAACGTCGGGCGTTGAGAGTTCATGTCGGCGGACCTGTCGACGAAGGATTGCGACTGATCCGCGATGCACTTGCGGCTGGATAAACAAAAATCCGGATGCCTGGTTAGAAGCATCCGGATCAATCTCCCATTTCCATCGAAATAAAAGAGGCTGTACGGAATATACATTACCGGACAGCCTCGTTTCCTTTCAACGTCACCTGTTAGTCAATGGCGTCGATGCCGTCCAGACTTCCACCGGTCCTAGCCCGATGTTGACGACCTTGAATCGATAGATTCCCGCTTGTGTGACCTGCTGATTGATGACCGCCAGGCCGGCCGATGAGTCAGCCAGCCGCAGCACTGCGCCGCTCGGGTCTATCAAAACGAGCTGGATGGGAATGTTGTTGCTCGCCTCCGCGACCATTGAAAGCTGGGTCGTCCCGGGTGCAACGTTAATCTCACCCAGCAGTTCCTGGCCGACGTTGAGCATGCCGCTTTGATTGCTCGTCTGACCGGGACCGGAGGTCGGGCTCGCGCTTGAGCTTGCGCTCTCCAGCGTGAACTTGTCGACGTAAACGGTTCCCTTGATCGCCCGCAACTCGAGAGTGTGCGGCCCGCTGCCGAGATTCTCAAAGCGGACGCTTGGCCCGAACACCGGTGATCGGGTTGCCCCCTGCGAGCCCTTGTAATTGATCACTCCTCGCTTTACGCCGTCGACATAGACATCGGCGCTTCCGCCCTTTGTGCTGGTTGCGTAGTGATACGTGATCGCACCGCTCTCGCCCTCCACGTCGAAGCTAAGCTTCGCGAAGTGCGCCGGGTCTTTACCGTTGTTCATACGGAAATGTCCGTCGCTGGCGTTCGAGTCATTGACCAGGTGCCATCCGCCCGAATAGGCGACCCTCGAGTCGTTGTCCTCGATCGTAGTGACCGTTATGACCGGTGGGCGGCAGGCCTCAAAGTCGTTGATCACGACATTGTCGATGTACCAGCCGCTATTCGGTCCCGGCACCGTGCTGGCGTCCGAGGTCACTCTGAACCGGAGATAGACCGGCAAACCTTGCGGATTGTTCATACCTCCCGGAGCAAATGTTGCTAGTGCAAGCTTCGTGTGGTGCAGATTCTTGCTTCCGGTGAACGACCGCCGATTGATCAGGGCCGACAGCGGAACGCCCGAGAGGGTTCCGTCGAGACGGCCGTTGTAGCCGCCTTCGACGAGGTAATTATTCGCCTCGAACGTGGTCACATTGTCCGGATACGGCGTCGCGTTGAAAGTGGCCGCCGAGCCGACGGCGATCTCGATTTGGCCACCGTCGAAGTTCGCCTCCGTGTTGAAGAATTGGTCAAACTCCATCATCGACGATGAGCTCAGATTCAGCGGACCGATCACTCCAGCGAAGTCGCTCTGCGCTCCGCGCGTGGTCCCCGTTGGTACAGGGTCGAAGTCGGGACCATACATCATCGACGACGTCTGGCTCTCTCCGGTGTTGATACCTGTCACCCGCTGGAATGTCGCGAGTGCGTCGTTCGGATCGTTGCCGGAGTCGACCAGCAGCGGAGTGAAGCGTGTATTCGCCGATGAGCTTTCGAAGTTCTCTTTCGCGAATACCGGTGTACTCTTCACGGTTCGGGACGTAGGAGCATTGAATTTTGTTATGCGGTTACCGTCCGTGCTGCCGCTCTGCCTGTCGCGGGCTCGAACGATGTAGTAGTAGACGTGACCCAATATAAGATTGCTGTCGGTGAACGACGCAGTCTGAATATTTGTCGCTATTCGGTTCGCAGCGGTCGGCTCAAAGCTCGCTTCCTGCGTCCCATCGCCATGCGCGACGCGGTCGACGCGATACACGTCGTAAACGATGTCGGCCTGCGGATTGTTGGAGCTTGCAGGGTTCCAACTCAGCGTCAGGCTAGTACACGACGAAGCGTCAGAGACCTCTCCCACGCCAGCGAAGACCGGGGGGTTCACGATCGGGCCGCCGGAAACCGTAATGCTCTGGGCATCACCTGCGCTCGAGGTGCACTCGCTATTGCGACTAGCTCGGACCTGATAGTAGAACGTTTCGCCGCCATCCAGGCCGCGCCCGTTGTCGTTGTCCTCGAATGTTGTCTGGCTCGCCGGCAACGTCGCGATCTTAACGAACGGTCCGTCCGCACGCTCTGCACGCGAGATAGAGTAGCTGGATGCTCCGGCGACAGGCTGCCCACCGTTGATCGTCACGGTTACAGCGTTCTCTCTAGTGTTTGACAGGGTGAACGGCGGCGGCGCCAGCGGTCCCTGTTGCTCACATTCCACGACGCCCTGCGGCACGGCGAAACTCTCGACCACGACCGGTGCCGACTGTGTCCCGACATCATTGCTCGTCGATTCAGCACCAAGTCCAATTCCGTGGCTCGCGAATGCACGCCAGATGATCGCCTGGTTCTCACCGCCTGTCAGCTCGCGATCGGCGAGCAGAATTGAGTCACGTGAGTCGACCATCGATGGGTTCAACGGCGAAAGCTGCATCCCCCGGAGCACGAGTGTGTCGGACAGCTTCGCACCCTTCGTAACTGCCGAAGCCAGCGGACCCTGACGATTGCCAAGCAGGCTGATCTCGTTGGCCAGCAAGCCCGGTCGCACGATCGCTTCGTTGGCACGTATTGTCGCCGCGTCGTTAGTATTAAATGAGCTGCGGTAGTCGACCGGATGCTTGGAGTCTACGGATTGCACCTGGCGGTTGCCGATGTAGTAGCTAGAGCCGCCGCCGAGCCGGCGGTTGCCGTCGAAGAAGATCCCGTTCGGGTCCTTCATGATTAGCATCTCACGCATGTCCCAAAGTGTGGCAGACCACACCTCGCCTGTACGGTGCACCGCGAAGGGAGTTCCGGAACCGCCGTCAATGTCCGGTGCGGCCTGGTCACGTCTGTTCAAGACGCGCTGGTTGATCGAACCGTATGACCAGCGAAAATTGGTGTACGGCATTCTGCGGATGCCTACGTCGAACTCGCCTGTCACATACTCGCCCACTGCATCGTCATCGCTCATCGTGGCTGCGATGTAGTCCGACCAGCCTTCGCCCTGACCGCCGGACTCACCGACAAGCGTCAAGCCGAGACCGCCGGTGCTGCCCTTCGCGACCGAGCGGTTCGAAACGCCGTGATGATACTCGTGCGCAACGACGTCGAAATCGAAATCGCCGTCTGCACGGTGGAACGTACCGTCTGTGAACAAGAACATCTGCATCCGCGGACGCCCGCCCTCAGCCGGCGTGCCGAAGTTCGCGTTGTTGACTCCCGACCCATCCTGCACCTGGGCGCTGACGGCGTCGCGGCCGGTGCCACCCTTGCCGAAATTATCCTGCTGGAAGTTCCACAGACTCTCCGTAAAACCGATGCTGTAAAGGTAGTCGTGCATCAGGTTGTTGAATTGGAAGAGGGTCAGCGATCCCGAGTAAACGTCCGCATTGGCACTCGCCGGATAGACAACGGCTCCGCTCGCGGGTGCTACCGCGTCGGCCCCGCCGAATTCATAGGCATTTGTGAAATCGAAATAGTTCTGTGTGAACTGCCGTCCCAGTGCGAAGCCGCGGATGCCGTGCGTGGTCTCGTTGTCGTTTGCACGGTCGTCGGCGACGAGCACGTTGTTGCCCTCGGTGTAGTTCGACTGAAAGACGGACGAAAGCGACCGGCCGTCGCGGAGCGTGACGGTTGACGAGAGCGAGGTCAGTGCCGCCGAGAAAGGTTGGTTCTGGTCGCCGTTGGGCGAATTCACTGCGACATTGCGCGTGCGGGCCTCGGACGACATGGTGTAGCCGAATGCATTGGTCGCGGCGCGGTTGTTGTCTGACGCGTTGATCATCCCGCCACCGTTATCGGTCGGAAGGTAGTACCAGCCAAACGGCGATTCGGGCGTCGGGTTAGAGGCGTCAGGCGTCCCGCGCAGAACCTGGGAGAACGGGCCGGTATAGAAAAGAGGATTCTCGTTACGTGCCGATACAAAGCTGAATCGGAAACCGCGGCCGCTGTTTCGCACTGTCGTGTTTTCCGGCGCGTAGTTGGGTGCGGCTCCAGGTCCCGCGGGGCGACCGAATCCGAAGCGACCGGAGAATGTCGTTGGCAGAGCGTCGAAAACCTTCGCCTGAGCCGTACCGGCCGCGTTGTACCGCTCTACCGTATCCTGAAGGTCGGGCCGCAACGTCGTCTTGCGTCCCGTGCCGATGCCGCCGCCGGGCTCGCCTATGAACGCCGTCAGACTTAGCCGACGCAGCACCGCGCCGGTTTGCGCATCAACTACCATCTCCCACATGATGCCCTCGTACTGAGGGGTAACCAGCGTGAACTTGTATGCGAACCGCCCCGTGTCGCCGAGCGGGAAGATGCATTTGGTGACTGCGATTTCATCGGCGAAGACACCGCCACCGCTGAAATTCGGAGCGTCTACGTATTCGGGCTGAAGATCGCCGTAGGTCGTCAGTACGCGCGTTGTTCCGAGCGACTGTGGCGAATATCCGGTGATGCCCATTGAAGTGGCTGCCGCTGAGATAGCCTGCCCGGCCGAGATCGCCTGTGAATTGGTCACCACGAGTTGCGGAAAGCTCTCACTACCAACGCTGATAACCTGGCCGGCACGATTGATGTTGACCAGAAGTTCGCCCTGATACACCGGCAGCCCGTTCACGCGCTGCTCAAAGACCATCACGGTCGTGCCCAGATCCGAAACGTATGCGCGGCTGCGAAGCCGTAACGCCCGCAGATCGTCGTCGCTTAGGCGGAAGATCCCACGCCAGCGGTGCAGAAAGTCTCGTGCGATCGTCTCCGGAGCCGCGGAGCTAGCCGCCGAAAGGTAACCGTCGTGGCTGAAGAGGTGCCGCGGGGTCGCGGTCAAACCGTTGTACCGCACCTGCGGCTGCGAGCCGATCGCATCACGGAGCGATTCGAGTGCTTTTAGCTGGCTTTGCGTCGGAGCTCGAAGCGCGGTGCCCTTGGGCACTCCATGAGCGCCCCGAACGTCTAGTTCGTTAGGCCGCTGAGAGGGAGCTTCTTCGTTGGCAGCCAAGGCCAGGACTCCCGGGCTGACCATTGAAAACATGAGCACAAATACCAAAAGCGACTTGAAAAAATGTTGACGAATCATATACGAGACCTCCCCGGACCGGTGAAAATTCTGAACGTCATCAATTTAAACGAGGGGACTTGAGAATCGCTTGAGGAAAACTTGAGACGCTGGTGGCGAGGGCGGACACGGTTACCATCCCATCGTCGCGAGCACGGCAGAGTCGGGGAACCCCAGGATTGGAGCTACCGGAACGGTGCAATATAACTGCTCCGCCCTGAAGGGGCGAGAGACCCGGAAATGACATTCGAGCTTCCCAGACGTTTGGCAGCTTCGCCGCCGAAATCGCTAGTTTTGACACGGACTCTCAAGCGGGAGGCAATTCTTTAAAAACAGAAAAGGCTCCCCTTTCGGGAAGCCCGTACTTTAATCGATTCGTAGGTTACCTAAACCCCGACCGTCTCGTCCTCTTCAACGAGGTACGGAGTGACGGCTGGTTTATCGATATCTTCTTCCAAAACCTTCGCGATCACAGGCAGCGATAGCGAACGCACTTTTTTGATCCCGGGGACTTCTTTTCCTTTCGCGTACACCGCGTGGCGGCCGTGCTCTTGATACCACTCACTCAGTGAAGCGGTCTTGTGCATTTCCTCGATTATCTGCCGCCAGCCGACGCCGGTGTTGTACGCACAGAACGAGATCTCGCCTTCTTGCGTCCCGTACGGGATCACGCACATTTCTGTGCGGCGGAAGTCGTAGTTGAACAGGTCCTGGAACCACATTCCTTCGACACACAGCACGCGCCAGACATCGTCGTCCGCTTTCTCGACCTTCATCCGGTCGTTGCGGTCAGAGTTCGAAGTCGCCGAGCTCGGCTTGAACAGATTGATGATCTGCGAGATCGGAAATCCGTCGGGAGCTTTTGATGCGTCGTAGTTCCGCATGATCGCCATTCCGAGCTGGGCCATCGTAAGTTTCTTGCCGCGAGCTGTGTCCGTGATAGTCGCGACATCCGTCATAAATCGTTCGTAGTTAAAGAACTCGAACAGCGATCTCGTTAGACCGGTCTTCTTGTTGACGACCATCAACGTGAAGATCCCGCAGTTCGGATGACAATTGCATGACGACCATCCCCAGGGGGCATCGGCTCCCTGCAGCATGTCCATAACACTCGTGAACGCCGAATAACTCGAGAGCGGGAACCAGTCGCGCATCGGCTCGAGTACACCGTCGAGCTGTTCTTTCAGATCATGCGTCATACCGGCGAGCGTGTAGCGCTGCGCGATGCGATCCTTGTCAGAAATATCTTCGTCACGGCCGGTAAACGAAACCGGCTGGAACGCGATGGTTTGGACCTTGTCGATATTCTGAGCGGCAAACTTGACGATACTCCCGATCCCGCCGTTGTTCCACGAATTCACAATAGTCGTCACGAGCGTGACCTTGATCCCTACCGAAGCGAGGTTCTCGATCGCCTTGAGCTTGACGTCAAACAGATTTCCGACGCCGCGGTGTTTATTATCTTCTTCGTTCGTGCCGTCAAACTGCAGATAGACGCCGTGCTGCCCGGCCTCTTTCGCGGCTTTGCAAAACTCGATGTCCTCGGCATACCGAATGCCGTTCGTCGCCGCGAGGATCCGATAAAAACCGATCTTCTTTGCATACGCGACAGCGTCGAGATAGTACGGTGAGAGCGTCGGCTCGCCACCGGAAAACAAAATGATGATCTGACGTTTTGGTTTGAACGATACCGCTCGATCGAGGATCGCTTTCGTATCTTCGAAAGTCGGCTCGTGTACGTAACCGACCTGATTCGCATCCATGAAGCACGGGTTGCACATCATGTTGCAGCGGTTCGTAAGGTCGACGGTCAGAACGGCTCCGCGGCCAAACTTGATATCGCTTGTTCCGTGATGGTGAACGTGTTTGTCCTCGGCGGCTTTGAAATCGCGTCCGAAGAAGAGCGATTCGATGCGTTGTAGAAATTCAGCGTCGGTCGCGAGAACGTCGACAAATTCGCCATGCGTAGGACAGGTCTTTCGCATCAAGACTTGACCGTTCTCTTCGACGATCTGCGCCTTGATCTCGCCGGGATGGGCGTCTATCAAGATGTTCAGCGGAATGTCGCCGGAGATCACTCCTGTGCGGACCGACTTGACGCACGAAGGACACAACGAATCGGTCTCACGCGGAAATCCGAGCGGCGGAGCCGTTCGCTCGTACGATTTGAGAAGCGGCTCGGCAGCCCATGAGGGCTGGATCGACTCGCCTTCCGGGACCGCCCGGTTCACTGCTTGAAAGGCTTTCCAACCGAGATCGGCTATTTTGGAAACAGCCTTCGAACCGGTTTTACCGTTTCCTTTACCTTCACCGCGTCGGAAATTGTCACTGAACATAATGTTTATCGATATACGAGAGGTGTGCCAGCGGGAAAATAGTAACAAATTCAGCCCTTTATTACGAGTCCTTTCGTCGGGGTTACCCGGCGGTCATTGTAATTCGCCCTACCGAACCCCGACTTTGCAACTGCCAGACTAAGCCTTTAGGATTACATTACATGCACAGGATTTTTCTGCTCAGCTTTGTATTGCTTGCAACGGTTTCCGCGTTTTCACAGCCGGAGTTGCACCCGCTTCTCGAGACACAGACGGCCTTCGCAAACGCCGCGGCCGAAAGTGGTCTCAAACCCGCGTTTCTCAAATTTCTGAGCGATGACGCGATCATTTTCCGGCCTGGCCCGATCAATGGAAAGCAGTATTGGAGTTCGCGCTATGATGATCCGTCGACGCTTCTCGTAAGGAATCTGACGTACGCCGATATTTCCTCTAGCGGCCTGCTTGGCTACACGACGGGAAACTGGCGAACGTATCAAAAAGGACAGTCCGAGGGATTAGCGAAGTTTGGCCAGTACGTGACCATCTGGGAGAAGAGAGCGGATGGGAAGTTTTACGCGAGTCTTGACGTCGTCGTGATGCACGACAAGTTGCCGTTTTCGGAGACGGATCGCCCCATCCGGCGGAAGCAAACTCGTGATCTGAACAAACGCGGCCGGTCACCGGCCGATCCGTCTATGGATTTTCTCCGGTCAAGCATGGGCAGTGGACGCCTCGGCGGTGCTTATGAAAAGTTCGCGGCTGATGATGTGCGTCTGCTGCGCGACGCGTCTCCGCCGATCATCGGTAGGAAAAACGTCGTGAGAGAAATGAATGAGTACCTCTCGATCGCGTTTCCGACAAAGGTTGCGTTATTCCAGTCGGCGGACATGGCCTATACCTGGAATCCGTGCCAGTTTGATAACAGCAATGAAGGCGTCGTGATGGGAAACTGTGTCCACATCTGGAAGCTGCGAAAGAAGAAGTGGAACATCGTTCTCGGGGTGATCGCTCCTGTTCCGAATGAAACGGTACCGGTGCTTAGGACCCGGCCGAAGAGCTAAGATATTCCATATCACCATGCATGATGCAGCAAGTGGCGACCTCGTTCGCTTACACTCCCGATCGATCACCGCATTCCCTGTTTAGCTTTGCATGTGAACGATCATTAGTAGCTCTCACTAGTGCTGCCATGGTCCCGTTGTGCACCTACCTCTCACGCGATTTAGTATGAATAGCTCATTCCTGCGTAAATCTCTGTTATTCCTGTTTTGGGCCGCTCTGATCCTGGTATCCATTCACTTCTATCTAGACAATGCCGTCGCCTATTTTTTCGGTTATCGCAATGAACGATTCGGCGATACTCTTCTTACCAACCAACTTCTCTTCGTAATCCATATGGCCGGCGGCACTTGTGCCCTTTTTCTCGGCCCTATCCAATTCTGGACATGGTTTCGCACACGGTATATAGGAATTCACCGCGTCTTGGGAAAGGTCTATATCGTAGGATCGCTGGTGGCAGGAGTCTCGGCATTGCGACTTTCTGTGCTTAACGGCTGTCAGGCCTGTCGCTATTCACTACTCGTGCTCTCCGTCCTCTTCATATTTTTTACCGCAGCGGCATATTATTCGATTCGCGGCTATGAGATCACCAGCCATAAACAGTTCATGGCTCGGAGCTATGTTTGCGCTCTCGCCTTCGTATTTGTCCGTCTTCCGATGGGATTCTTGTTCGGCATGGTCGAATCACCCTCAGAGCAAGGGATCGTCAGAGAATGGTTCTTCTCGCTTGTCCCTTTATTCCTGTTGGAACTTTGGATAACGTGGCTGCCTGCTTTGAAACGAAGTTACACCGCGCAGCAAGTGATCTAGCCGGATCAAGCGCGGTTCGCTATCGTATCGCTAACGCCGCGAGCTAAACCATTACGAAAGCTATTCAGTAAGACGGGCGATCGCAAACATGTTCCCCAGGGTGTTAGGATTTTCGGTTTCGGAGACCTCCCTCGTCTCTGTTTTCGACTAATGCGTCAAACCAAAAGCTTCCAGATATTTTATACCCGAGCCGGTATTGAAAATAACCACTGTTTCACCTTCGTTAATCAGACCATCTGCGATAAGTTTGCGCAGAGCCGGCAGACAGGCGGCTCCCTCCGGAGCAGCGAAAACACCTTCGGCTGCCCCGATCTCGCCGACAGCTTTGACAAGATCCTCGTCACTGATCGCAACAGCGGTTCCGCCCGAAGCACGGATCGCGTCCAGGATCAAGAAATCGCCGATCGCTTTTGGAACTCTCAAGCCCGACGCGACGGTCGACGCATTTTCAAACTCATCTGCGAACCGTTCCCCCTTTTCGAACGCACGCACAATAGGGGCACAGGTCTCGGACTGCACTGTCACCATGCGGGGACGCTTGGAGTCGATCCAGCCCATCTCCTCCATCTCATCGAATGCTTTCCACATTCCGATCAATCCCGTTCCGCCGCCCGTCGGGTAAATAATGACGTCCGGGAGATTTTGGATTTTGGATTTTGGATTTTGGATTTCCTGAAAGTGTTCGAAAAGCTCGTAGCCCATCGTCTTTTTCCCTTCAACGCGGTACGGTTCTTTCAGCGTCGATACGTCGAACCAGCCCTCGGCTTCTTTCCTCTCGGCTACGATCTTCCCGCAGTCCGTGATCAGTCCATCGACGAGCGTCACGTTCCCTCCGGTCTGCTCACATTCGACTATATTCGCCCGCGGGGTGTCCGATGGCATGAAGATATACGCCTCCATTCCCGCACGCGCCGCATAGGCCGCCATCGCGCCTGCTGCGTTCCCCGCAGACGGAACGGCGACCTTCTTAACGCCGAGCTCTTTAGCCATTGAGATCGCGGCCGTCATGCCCCGGGCTTTGAAGGACTGTGTCGGGTTCTGGCCCTCGTCTTTGATGAACAGATCTAGTTTGATCGGAAGCCGGGCCGCGAGCGTGTCGGCTTTCAGGAGCGGCGTCCACCCCTCACCGAAACTGACAATGTTGTCCGCATCTTCGACAGGCAAAACTTCGCGGTAACGCCAAAGCGATGACACGCGTCCCGCAAGCGATTCCCGCGTCAATGTCTCTGCCGCCTTCTGGAGATCGTACTTCACAAGCAAAGGCTTGCCGCATTCGACGCAGAGGTTTTGAAGTGTTCGCGCCTCATGCCTGAGTCCGCACAGGGCGCATTCGAGATGTATAACGTTCATATGGTTCAAGCTGAGCGGTCCGGGTCTCACCTGCGAGGCCTACAGTAGAGGCTTTAGTTCCTTGTAAATATTCGCCGTCATTATTTTCGTTCCTTCGACATTCGGATGAATTCCATCCGCTTGATTCAACTCTTTCTTCAAAGCGACGTTTTCCAAAAGGAAAGGCAGGTAGGCGATCTTGTGCTCGGTTGCGAGATCCGGAAACGCGTTTGAATAACCGGCTTGATACTCCGCTCCCATTGTCGGCGGTGCGAGCATCCCGCAAAGCAGTACCTTCACGTTTTTTACTTTTGCCTTGCGAATGATCTGGTCCAGATTAGATTTCATCTTCGCAACCGAAAGTCCGCGGAGAAGGTCGTTCGCACCCAACTCGAGAACCAATATCTCGACGCCTTCCTGTTCGAGTACCCAGTCGATGCGTTCCACTCCGCCGAGACTCGTATCGCCCGAGACACCCGCATTCACCACCTCGTAATCGTAGCCGTCCGCCTTGAGCTGTTCCTGAAGAAGGTACGGGTATGACTCCCGTTCGGTGAGCCCGAAACCCGCCGTCAAGCTGTCGCCAAACGCAACAATCTTTGGGCGTGTCGCAGAGATCTGCGGAGTTTTCAGCGGCCTCGTCGGATCCGGGCTGAGCCCGTCCGGACGTCTTGAGTCGCCGCAAGCCGCGAGTAGCCCGACTGAAAACATGAAACTAAGTAGTACCGTCTTTCGAATAATATGGTTCATTCTCAATAAATATTATGCTACGCGATTTAGTAAGATTTGGATGCAACTTTTAAGTGTGAAGTATGAACTGTGAACGGTGAACGGTGAACGTCACAGTTCATAGTTCACAATTCACCGTTCACAGTTAAATATGATTCAACTGAACTCAGTTACAAAAACCGTTCGGTCCGGGACTGAAGATCTTACGATATTGTCCGACGTGTCGCTCGACATAGCCGAGGGGCAGTTCGTCGCCCTAACCGGTGCTTCCGGCAGCGTAAAATCGACTCTACTCGGATTGATCGCGGGGCTCGACGCTCCGACATCGGGAACGATCGCACTCGACGGCGATGAGATCACGAGCATGAGCGAGGATGATCTCGCCGAGATCCGAAGTTCGAAGATCGGGTTCATATTTCAATCGTTTCACCTTATCCCGAGCTTGACCGCTTTCGAAAATGTCCTGATACCAATGGAGATCAGAGGCGTCCGCGGTGCGAAGGATCGAGCACGGCAATTGCTCCGCGATGTGGACCTGACCGACCGGGGACATCACTATCCGTCAGAGCTTTCCGGCGGCGAACAGCAGCGGGTTGCGATCGCACGTGCATTCGCGAACGAACCGAAGTTTCTTCTCGCCGACGAGCCGACTGGCAACCTCGATTCAAAGAATGGTCGGCATATTTTCGAGCTGATGACGGACCTTCATAAACAGCGTGCTGTGACACTCGTACTCGTTACGCACGATCAGGCTCTGGCGTCCGAAGCACAAAGACGGATCGTCCTGAGAGACGGTCGGGTCGTTAGCGATGAGTCCAATGGCGGATAGGGCCTCTTCTCTTTCTATTGTTCCTTCCTTCTTATTCCTCTTATTCCGTGGTCCTCTTTTTCTTTAACCACGGAACAAGAGGAATAAGAGGAATAAGAACGGATAAGAATTACCGTCGAAGCCAGCCCGCTGGGTGCTGCCAATATGTATTTCATATTTAATCTGACCCGACGCGAAATTCGCTCCTCATGGCGGCGGCTCCTGTTTTTCTTTTTGTGTATCGCGCTTGGTGTCGGGTCTGTGGTCGCACTCCGGTCGTTGATACAGAATCTGACGCAGGCGGTCGGCACCGATGCGAGAGCCCTGATGACGGCGGACATCGAGGTAAGCTCGACCAACGACTTTACGCCGACAGATGTCTCGAACATCGAATCTGTGATCTCGGCTTCGGGGATCGTCGACAGCCGCAACGAAGCGATCACAACCTCGTCGATGGCCCGGCCGACGGACGCCGAGAACCAGACGGTAAGGCTGGTTGAGTTGAAAGGTATCGAACCTCCGTTCCCATTGGTCGGAAGGTTTGAGCTTGAGGATGGAACGCCCTTCGATTTTTCCCTGCTCGACGATGGAGGAGTTGTCGTTGCTCGGATCCTGCTTGAGGACCTGAACGTCGGCGTCGGCGACCGCATTCGGATAGGCGAAGGTGAATTTCAGATCCGCGGCGTATTCGATCAGGAGCCCGGCGGCACCAGCGGTTTCAGACTCGGTGCGAGAGTCTTCATGGAGAAGAAAGCATTCGACGACGCGGGCATAACCCGAAATGCAAGCCGTGTCCGACGCCGCATTCTTTACCGCACGACGGACAACCCGACCGAGCTCGTGCGGAAGCTCCGCGAAACCTTGAAGGGGACGACGATCAACGTTCAGTCGTACCGGGAGACTCAGGAGAACCTCGGAGAACAGTTCGCTCGAACGGAAAATTACCTTTCCCTGACCGGACTTTTGATCCTCGTG
The DNA here is from genome assembly GCA_031425495.1 of Acidobacteriota bacterium. Classification (GTDB taxonomy): domain Bacteria; phylum Acidobacteriota; class Blastocatellia; order Pyrinomonadales; family Pyrinomonadaceae; genus OLB17. The sequence goes on along the minus strand of JANPJL010000111.1, from coordinate 7,037 downwards.
CTCGGCGGTATCGGCGTCTGGAACGTTGCCCGCGCTTTTGTCGAGCAAAAGCGCAGGACGGTTGCGGTACTCAAGTGCCTTGGAGCAAGCGGAGGCCGCATCATCACGGTCTACCTCCTGCAAATCCTCACGCTCGGACTCGTCGGCAGTCTCTTTGGCGTCCTATTCGCCCAACTCGCACTGTGGTTCGTTCGATGGCGTTTTGTCGAAACGCTGCCCGAGAACATGACGTACTCGGTAAACCCTTCGACGGTCTCGCAGGGGATGATCCTGGGTGTCATGATCTCGCTGCTTTTCTCTGCACTGCCGCTGCTGCAGATCCGGAATATCAAGCCGAAGCTGCTTCTTCGTGATGAGAACAACACGAGCATCCGCAAGCTCGATCTCACGAAATGGATCTTCGGCGCGGTGTCGCTTCTCGGACTCCTCGGCCTCGCTGTCTGGCAGGCCGGGTCGCTACGGATCGGAGCTTTTTTTCTGGTAGGGCTAGCCGCTTCATCGGGAGTGCTCTACGTAACGGCGCTGATCCTGACGAAGATCTTGAGCCGCCTGCGAAACTTCGGCCCGTTCGCCCTCGGTCAGGCCATCAACTCTCTGTATCGACCCGGGAATCAAACGCGTACCATTCTGCTCGCGGTCGGACTCGGAGCCTTCGTCGTTCTCGCGGTGCAGTCGCTGCAGTCCAACCTGGTGCGAGAGTTCGACTTTACGCGCAATCAAAGACTACCGAGCTTGTTCTTTGTAGATATTCAAAAAAGCCAGATCGAGAATCTCGGGCAGATGATCGATACCCGGATCGGAGAAAAGGCCGAGGCGATACCGACGGTCCGTGCTCGTATCTCGCACGTAAACGGCGAGCCGTTCGATTTTGGCTCCCGCGAAACACGTCAGCAGCAGGGCCAGATCGGGCGCGAGTTTGCGGTTACCTACAGACCGAACCTGGATAGTAACGAAGCGGTGATCAGCGGAGTCTGGTGGCCGGCGGATCCGGGTGAAGTGCCCGAGGTTTCGGTCGAGGAAGAGATGGCAAAACGGCTGAACGTTGGTCCGGGCGATTCGATGACGTTCGATATTTCCGGCCGCAAGATCAGCGTTCGCGTCGCGAATATTCGCAAGCTCGATCTTCGAAACACACGAACTGCCTTCGTATTCGTTTTCCGGCCCGGCGTACTCGAAAAGGCACCGCAGACTTTCGCTGCGACAATTCTAAAGCGCGTCGGTGCGACCGACCGGCAGCGGCTACAGCGAGAGGTGCTGGAAACATATCCGAACGTTCAGATATTCGACGTCGCCGACATCGTCGCGACCGTACAAAAGCTTGTAGGCAATTTCGTTCTTGCTATCTCATTTGTCGGAAGCTTTGTGATCCTGAGCGGGATACTGATCTTGATCGGTTCGATCGCCCTTACAAAGTCACAACGCATTTATGAGAATGCGATCATGAAGACCCTCGGTGCAAAACGACCGACGCTAACCGCGATCCTGCTTTTCGAATACGGATTGCTTGGCCTGCTTTCCGGTTTGATCGGTGCAGGTTTTGCCGTACTGATGTCGTTCGCGGTGAGCCGTTTTATTCTACAGATAGATTGGGAATTTGAGCCGCTGCTTACGTTGACTGGAATTCTAGCAACGGTGGTACTTGTAATGCTGGTAGGAACCGCGGCGAGTTTTGACGTTCTCTTTCGCAAGCCGCTTGCAACTCTCCGCTCGCAATAGCATTGCTCCGATCTATTTCGGGTCGAACGGATGGCCGGCAAGGACCGTGCGCATATTCACCTGGCTGTTCAGTGTCTCAAGATAGGCTCCAAAGCGGTGGAGGATAGGTACGATGTCCTTCTTTTCCGTCGTGACAAAAATCTCCTCGGCGAACCGCTCAAGCGTTTCACGGTCTTTATGAAATAGGAACGAAACCGTCCGCTCGAGAAATTCGCGAAGATCGGCGGTAACACTTGTGAGCTGCCTTTTATCCGGAGTTTGTTCCGCCGCCTTTACGGCCTGAATCACCTGCCATAAATGCTGACGGAGCTGCAGTGATTGTTCAAGCTTTGCCCTGAAGTTGGGAAAGAGATCGGCTGTTTTTATATCCGCATCGATGACGCGAGCAAAATCGGCGAGTATCTGGCGGAAGCTGTCGCTCAACAGTTCGCATGCCGTTTCGACTCGGGCGAAGACCGAAGGCACGGGGCGAACAGCGACCAAGCCGGTCAGCTCTTGCGTGTAAACCTTCTTCAATTCGAGAGCGGCTGTATAAGAGGCACTGTCGAGAGAATCGAACATTGCAGACTCTTCGTCTGGAAAGCGGGAAAGCCGGTTGTTCATGTGCGAGATCAGACCTTGCGTTTGGTCGTACACCCGGGAAAAGATCAAAAGCGCAGGCTTGAGCGGCTCATCGTTTTTTTGCATTCTCTGCACGACACCAAGTAACCCGAGGATCGTACCGAACTGTGGCAGGATCACTTTGAGGTCGACCTGATCCGCAAATGGTATCGCCGGATCCGACATCATTCGCCGAAGGTCCGCCGGGAGAAAATTCTCGCCCATCGCCTGAACACCGTCGATCAGCTTTTGATAGACGGGCGACGACTTTAGCGCGTCGCTAAGCGTGGAACTCCAGCTTCGCCAATCGCCAAAATTAAGATCGCCGGAAGACAAAATACTCTCATTCAAAACGATGACGTCACGCAGTACCAGAGCGAAAGAGTCGAGATCTGCCGCCGCGAATGTGTTTCCGCTCGAAGCATCTGTTCTCTCGTCCAGCGTATGTCCGGCGACGGCTTTCCGCAGCCGGAAATTCAATTTCGAGCTCTGGAGCAGCGCGGCTCGCGTTAGACGACACTCACGCGCCCAACTGCGGAGCGCCGAACCGGCTTGATTCTTACCGGCGAACGCACTCCCGCCGGTGGCCAGAAAGCTGTCGAGGCCGGAGAGCCAGACGCCCAGCTCGAAAGACAGCTCCTCAGGATCGAAGACAGCTATTATCGACGACTCTTGCAGCTCTTCGTGTCCCGCATCCGAGAACAGTGCTACCGGGTTAAAAAGCGGAGTTTGATTAGAAGCTAATTCCAACTGGGGTTTCCTCGCTAGTGGTTGAAGATTAAGGCGGGCAGCGAACAAATTCGCTAGCTATTTTATACAATTAAAAGCAGTAGATTAGCAATAGAAATTATCTGCGGCAGGGCCGCATGATCTTCGGGATGGTTAGGTATGAGTGGCGATATACAAGCTCTATTATTGGCAACCGGAAACACGGGGAAGGTCCGTGAGATGCAGCATCTCCTCGCCGGTCTTCCCATAACGATCCGGACCCTGCATGATTTCCCGGACCTTTCACCAGTTGAAGAAACGGGTACCACATTCCGTGAAAACGCCGAGCTCAAGGCGATCGGTTACGCCATGCAGACCGGCGAGTTCGCGCTAGCGGACGACTCCGGTCTCGAAGTCGAAGGTCTTGGTGGTGCACCCGGTGTGTATTCAGCTCGTTATGCCGGAGAAGGCGTAGGCTACCATATAAAGATGACGACACTGCTTGACGCACTCGATGCGACGGGCGACGCCGCACGGAGAGCGCGGTTTGTGTGCGCGATGGCGATCGCCGATCCGAAAGGGCAGCTCATCGGCGTAACGGAGGGAGTGTGCCCGGGAGTTATTGCGACTAGTCCACGCGGCGCCGGCGGCTTTGGCTACGATCCTATATTTGTCCCCGACGGCTTTGATCTTTCATTCGGTGAATTGGACTGGAGTGTGAAACGGGAGATCAGTCACCGATCCAGGGCGGCAAAGCTGATAATGCGATATTTGCCTGATTTTATCGCGGTTTGACTTGACCTAAACATTTTTCGCCAGTAAAATTCGACACTTGAACCGTTTCTCAGCTGAAATGTGACGGGGCGTAGCACAGCCTGGTAGTGCGCACGGTTTGGGACCGTGAGGCCGCAAGTTCGAATCTTGCCGCCCCGACCATAAGCGGGTCGATCATCGGATCATTCCATTCTGCTGCTGTTTCCGGCAGACATCTGTTCGCAGAAAGAAAGTATTCATAATCACACAATCACTCTGGAGGTTAATAAACTATGGCTCGTATGACTCAATCGGAGATCGTTAACACTTTGGCGGAATCGTCGGGGATGAAAAAAGCGGAAGTTAAAAGCATGTTCGACGCGATCGCCGAGCTAGCCGTTAGCGAAGTTAGAACGAACGGCGAATTTACGCTGCCCGGCTTTGGCAAGCTTGTAAAAGCTACAAGGAAAGCTCGCGAAGGTCGCAATCCGGCAACGGGTGCTGTTATCAATATTCCTGCTAAGACGACCGTAAAGTTCCGTCTTGGAAAAACGATGAAAGACGCCGTCGGAAAGTAAGAGATCAACATTTTTAGTTGATGATCCGGCCATCTCTCATGGGGCCGGATCTTGATTTTTAAGGGCTCTCCAAAATTTTTAGTGACAAACGAGTGACCCTTCTGTTAATATTCCATTACAAAGTTGGTTAGCGTTTGGAACCCCCTCATTATTGCAACGTTGAAGCTGAATTTTTCAACTAAACTTTGGGAATTTGCGGGCTTTACTGTGGTTTCCGAGCGATTAGGCGTTCCAACAGTGGAATTTTATAAGGGGTAATTTACCAGTAAGGAGAGTAAAAAGTGGCAGCAGCTAAACTTATGACATTGCAGGACAGGATTCTGCAAATTGATCACATCCAAGCGCGCCGGTACTCGAAGTTGACCGGAGACGCGATGGAAATAGCGACGCAGGGCATTATCCGGCACCTTCGTGCATGCGCACGTATGGAAGTGAATCCGGATGCTTCGGCAGTTCGCGAAATTATTGACGATGCCTTGAACGGCAGGCGGGTTTTCGCCGAGACGTCAAACGATTTATTAGCCGCATAGAAGTATTTATATTTTGCAATACATACGCCGCTTCTTGGGAAGCGGCTTTTTTGTTGCTTAGGCTACCCGGTTTTATTCGGATGGTCCGGCAGATTCCGTTCGAAGGTCTAGTCTATAAATTGTGTACTTGCCAACGACTTCCCCATCATCTCGCTGGTACCAATCGTCGAGTCTTCTAAGATCGGTCCCCGCCTCATTATTCACGACCGCGTACGAGAGAATCGGGTTCGCAGCTGTCGCTGCATTGAAGGTTTCACGATAGACGCGATATTCCTCAACCGCATGCGCAATCTCTCCATACGTGAGCGGTTTTGCTTCGCTGCTCAGGCGGCCGGTGTGCCGTCCCCAGCCAAAAAGAGCGATCTGCGCAACGAAATCGTTTTTCAGCGCGTAATCCAAAGCTCGTTCGTCAGCATTCAAATAATAGAGAAATTGAAAATAACGTTCCCTGTTCTCTGCCCAGGTCATACCCGCGAATACATGCTGGTGCCGTGCCCAAAGTACGTTCTGGGGTATCACGCTCGGCAAGTCGTCGGACTGGAGCATGTCGTATGCGAGTACCGTCTCTCGGTGCGGCGCATAGCTCTCACGCGCAAGTTCCTCTAGACGTTTCGCCACCGGCAACGCGAGATCGCGTTCGATATTTGCGTCGTCAAGAACGCGAACCGTGTAGCGGCACTCTACGAACCCCCAGAGGATCGCGAGCATGGCGAGTGAACCGCACACGATCTTCGGACGCAGCCCGACGGAATTCAATCTTTCGCGCAGGATCAACCCGACGGTCACAACGAGAGCAAGTGCCGCGACGTAGTTTCCGATAAATACCTGGTAGTGGATCGGCTGAAGTGCACGCCCGGTTATTATCTGCTGGTTGAAAACCACAAGCGGGACGAGTGCCAGCGAAATTGCGAATGAGGTAGATCGATCGTTCAGATCGATGACCTTCCGGGTCACACCGATGGCGATCAGCAATAGGCAGGCAATGCCGATGAACTCCGGCACCCGCAACAGGTCCGGCACGCGCGTGTAGACCAACAATTGAACGTCGTCCATTGTCTCCGAACGTTTCGAGAGGAGCCAGGCGTATGGTATTAGCGAGAGTAGACAGCCTGCTCCGATGCCGGCAAGTAGTTTCAGATCTCGCCGGAAACCATCAGGCCGGACGATGAGAAGCACCGCGAATAGACAACCGAGCCACGCCGCAGCGGAAGTCCAAATATAGAAGTAAGAAAAAACGGTGTAAGCGAAGCAAGCAACCGCGGCGAGGATGAGCAAGAGCTGATTTCTAAAATGCGACTTCCCGCTTCCCTCTGCGTCTGACAACTGACCACTGACAACTGACAACTGACCACTTACGAGCTTCCACACCACCGCGAACAACGCGAACACCGCCGCTATCGCCATCGCCGGAATATAGCGCCGAAAACCTGGAAAGTAAGGATATGAGAAACCGTCGAAAAAGATCTCGGGCATTGCGCCTTCGCCCGCGGCTAGAGCTCCGCCGGCAAACACGATGAGCGAGCCGGCCATGCCGTACCAGTTGCTGCCGCTAATACGGGCAACGAGCCAGAACGCGGCGAGCGCAGCCAAAAATCCCGCGATGGCGCCGGACAGCGTCATGGCCCATGGCGTGCCGATTCCGAGGATACGCGCGGGAATGGCGATCGAATACGGAGCAGCAAACTGGATCGAGAAGAGTGACTCCGGTTGAGGTTTTTCGGGGGTATCGTCACGGCCCGAATACGGATCATTCTTTCGAGGCCGGCCGTCGATCAACGCACGAATGTACGACGCATACGCGACCTCGTCGATGTCGTTGTAAGCGTAATGCCCGTTCCACTCCGACCCGCGCAGATAGAACATATTCAGCTGCGGGTAGAGACAAAAAATTGCAAGGAAAACAGCGGCGACGATGCCGAAGCGCCAGCGAAGCTTCATAAAGATTCACAGGTTAGCATGTGATCAGTTAATCGTGAATCGCAAATCGTAAATAGCCCGGGCGCGTTGACACCCCGAACACGGCGCGATATCGATGGGACCGACGAGCATATCCAAGCCGGAAGTTGATCCGTGTTAACATCTCTGAAAACGGAGGTCTCGCATATGAAACTCGCAATCTGCTTACTGCTGCTGCTGACGCCACTCGCATACG
>JANPJL010000110.1:0-11296 GCA_031425495.1 Acidobacteriota bacterium | reverse complement strand
GCAGATATCATAAGGAACAGGTCAATCTTTTTATCGCCTGCCGTAAATGCTTTCTTATTGGAGAACCCGGCAAAGTGACGGACGATTGCTACGATAAGGAGAAGTAAAATCACCCAGCGCATTATGTTGTGAAGATGCAGGAGGCCTTTATACATGAAGTCAGTTTTGCTGGTAAAAATAGGGGATAAACTCTAAGGTTGGATGATTGAATCTATCCAGGGCGTTTAGTAGGTAGTAGGCAGTAGTTAGTAGGAAGTAGAACGGCCCGAAACGGGCTGGACGATATGTGGTAAGTGGTATGTGGTATGTGGAAGATGCAACCGCGTTCTTCACTTACCGTTCACCGTTCACCACTACTTCCCGGATCGCATCTGCGAGAGCCGCTGTGCTTGACGACGGATGGCGTCGGATATGTTTCGGTTCTTCGACAGCAGGCTGAGATCCTTGAGCTGAAGCCGGGAAAGTATGTTGAGGACGTTAGCGATCGGTGTGCGAGGGTTTTTCGCAAGGCTGTGAACGATCTGGTAGCACCGCGACCAGTGCCGGCTAATGGCGATCTGCCTGAGGAGGTCCTCGCTGACAGTTCGCATGGAGGCTATCTTCTCGACTTCCTGTTCGGTTATGCGAGGGTTGTTCATAACAGCCTGAGCGACAATGCGGTTCGGATCGCGGATGAGAATGTTCCGCGCCTCGCGGTCGCCCTTCATGGCAAGACGCATACGGTCTTTCATACCCATCTTCATGATGTGGTTTAGGATCGAGACCCGCTCACTCGGCATGTCCATGTCTTCCGACTTAAGCTCGGCGAGTATCTTATTGACTATCGCCTGCCGCTGCTCCGGAGTTTCCTCATAGATCTCCTCCAAGTATTCCAGGCCAAGCCAGGAGTCATCCGTTTCACTATCCGGGATGACGATGTGTTCTGCCAGGAACAACGCATCGTCGGTACTAAGACCGTCGAACTGCGCGTTCTCGATAAACTCCGCAGCCGCGTCTTTGCCTTGCGCACGCAGCTCGTCCGCGATCTGCTGTTGTCCACGCTCTTTCTCGAAGAACTCCCGTTTGGTTTCGGTCGCTCGCCGGTCGGCTTCCGACGAACGAATCGGATTCTTTAGGATCGCATCGATCACGGCCGGCGCCTGAACGAGCAGTTGCTGATTGAGCGATATCGCATCAATAACTTCCAGGCTCTTCGTTTCAGCCGCGACCTTTACGACGGTTTCGACCGGCGTTCGGACGTTCGCGATTATCGACTCCTGGACCTCTCTCGGTATTTCGCCGAACGAAGCTAGATAATTCAAAACCGGAACGGAGATCGCTTCTGACCGGACAAGTGTAGTCAGAGTTTCGGTGTCTTGGTTGCGAATGGTCTCACGCGCGTGCTCAGCCAGCTCTCCGTCCTCGGACGTAGCGAACGCAACGAGCACTTCGATCAGGTCCAGCTGCGGCAACGGCAATACCCCCCGGGCCGCGGCGAGGCATGCCGGACGCGGAGCGGTGCCTTCGATTACTGCCTTAACGACCGGATTTGCCGATTCGATTACGAAACTCATGTTGATAAGGGATTTGGGAACTGACCGGAAGCTTCTCTCGGAGGGCGGCAAGATTTGGTGCGGCCGCGTGTTTCATATTAGCACAGACGGACACCTGCTTGACTACGGAGTTTGGTTACCTTACCTTAAATTTTTGCTGAAATTGCAGCGGGCGGCACATATAGACCTCATATATTAGCCCCCGTGTCTCGGACAAAAATGATAAGAAACGAATTACAGAAACTGATCTCAGATAAGCGCGCCCGTATCGGCGTCGTTGGCCTCGGTTACGTCGGTTTGCCTCTGATAGTCGAGTTCGGTTTGAAGGGATTTCACGGCATCGGCTTTGAGGTTGATGAGAAGAAGGCGGCGGATATTAATAGCGGGCGCTCATATATCGTCGATGTTCCCGACGAGAATGTTCAGAAGTGCGTAGCAGAAGGAAACCTCTCGGCGACGACGGATTTTAGCAAGATCGCCGAATGCGACGTGGTCATCATCTGCGTGCCGACGCCGCTGCGAAAGACAAAGGACCCGGACATGTCCTACATCATCGCGGCCGGCGAAGAGATCCAAAAATACATGCGGCGGGGACAGCTGATGATACTGGAATCGACGACGTATCCCGGCACCACCGACGAAGTACTTCTACCGATGTTCGAGGAGAAAGGGTTCACGCTTGACGAAGATTTCCTGCTCGCGTTTTCGCCGGAGCGTGTCGATCCGGGCAACCCGCAGTTTCAAACGCACAACATCCCGAAAGTTGTCGGCGGAGTGTCGAAAGATTCTACCGATGTCGCGGCGATGCTTTACTTCGAGATCGTCGATGAGGTGCATCCCGTGTCGTCCGCCCGGGTCGCCGAAGCGTGCAAGCTTTGGGAGAATACATTTCGAGCGATCAACATTGGAATGGCGAACGAGATGGCCCGGCTTTGCAACACGCTGGGCATTGACACGTGGGAAGTCGTTCGCGCCGCCGCAACAAAACCGTTCGGCTTTATGCCGTTCTATCCGGGGCCGGGGATCGGCGGACACTGTATTCCGCTGGACCCGCACTACCTTTCGTGGAAGGCACGGCAACACGGATTCGATTCGCAGTTTATATCGCTGGCCGAGCAGGTGAATTCCGGTATGCCGGCGTATGTCGTCAAGCTGGTTTCGACCGCACTTAATAACGAAAAGAAAGCCGTAAACGGATCGAAGATCTTGATTCTCGGGGTCGCATACAAAAAGGACATCGACGACATGCGCGAATCTCCGGCACTCTCGATCATCGACCTCCTCCGGGCCCGCGGTGCCGAAGTTTGCTATCACGATCCGTTCGTTCCCGAGCTTACGTTCGATCACGCGTACACGATCGGCGATGCCGAGCCCCTTACGAATACTCCGCTAAGCGACGAGATGATTGCGGGCGCCGATTGTGTGATCATCTGCACCGAACACTCCGGTGTCGACTATCACAACATCTGCGAAAAAGCGCGACTGATCGTCGATACAAGAAATGCATTGGACGAGTCGGTGCGGAATGGAAGTAAGGCGACGATCGTGAGGTTATAGGCCGCAGGCCGTAGGACGGACTGTTAGTCCGTCCCCTTCGACGGTCTCGAATCCCCGAGAACCCCGCAACCGCAGTTATTCCAGGTTGTTGAGCAACCACCTGAGACAGACTAACAGTCTGTCCTACGTAGGCCGGACTGTTAGTCCGTCCCCCTCGGCTTTCTCGAATCATCGAGCAACCTGAAACCGCGGTTGTTCCAAGTTGTTGATTACCCAGCTAGGACAGACTAACAGTCTGTCCTGCGTAGGACGGACTGTTAGTCCGTCCCCCTCGGGTTTCTCGAATCATCGAGCAACCTGAAACCGCGGTTGTTCCAAGTTGTTGATTACCCAGCTAGGACAGACTAACAGTCTGTCCTACGTAGGACGGACTGTTAGTCCGTCCCCTTCGACCTTCTCGAATCACGCGGAACCTGGAACTTCCGTTATTCGTTCCCGCTACGATTCTTGCTTCCAGTCCAGTAAGTCCACGGCCAGTCCGACCAATTCTCTACGAGTCGGGCTTTGACAGGATTGTTTAGGACATATTTTACGATCCGGCCAAACTCATCTTCGTTGCGAATTTCATGGTCATAACTCTCTTCTTCCCAGAATGAGCCGCGTCGATTCAAGAACTTGTTTGCCTCGCGAGCGGTGTATCCCTTCAACGACTTCATGATCGCTCCCAGCGTGGGAGCATCGCTTAGGAACCGCAACGGGTTTGAATCCTTTACTTCAACTATCGATCTGTCATTAAGCCTTGGAGTGAATACGACGTGGGTGTGGTTCGACATTATGCAGAATGCGTGAAGCCGATAGACCCGCTCGTCCCGGTATTTCAAACCATCTGAAACGATCTTTGCGACGTGCGGGTTAGCAAGCCAGATCGGTCCGGTTTTAGCTTGATGCAAAATGTCTTCGAAGCGAGCGAACCAGCGACGTCCGAATTCGATCTGCGACTCATCGTTCACTTTCTTCCTGCTTCGCAGTGACTTCTCCGCGAGCCATTGCTGCAGGACAGTCTTCGGAATCGATCCGGCCAGTCTGAAAGTTACGAAGAGAGTGGAGCCGGGTGAGTGGATGTGCGGAAGTTTCCGCCGATAGAACTGTTTATATTCGTACGACATATGGGAGAGAGTCGTACGACGGACGTTAGTCCGTCCAAAGGTTAAGTTGTCGAATCACCGAGGAGGACAGACTAACAGTCTGTCCTACTTCGTCTCCATCGGATAACCGGCGTCGACCCAGGCGCGAGTTCCTCCGAGCATAGCGTGAGCATTTTCAAATCCTTTCTTTTTTAAAGCAGATACCAAACTGGCACTGGAGTGTTCGTCTCCTCAGGAACAGTAGGCAATTATTTTTTTGCCTTTTGGGATCTTATTAACGTGTGGCTCCAGATCGTTCGCCGGTACGTTGATCGCGCCGGGGATGTGGCGCTGGGCGAATTGCTCGGGGGCGTGTGTGTCGATGAAGACCGCGCTCTTTGCGTCGAAATCTTTTTTCGCATCCGCAAGCGTGATCCGGGCGGCGTCTTTGAGGCCCTCTTCTTCATGGTTGTGGCCCGTAGATGCGGCCGGCTTTGTCGCAGGTTGAGGAGTGCTCTTGACGACGACCGGCGGCTTTGCAGCATCGTTACACGCCGCAACAAGTATGACGGCCATGAAAAACAAACTCAGGATTCTGTAACTCATAAATATTTACTTTTCGCCGAACGCTTCGAGCACTTCGTCGGCGTGCTCCTCTACGTTTACCTTGTCGAATATTTTCGCGATCGTCCCTTTTTCGTCGATCAGGAATGTTTTGCGGCTAATGCCCATGTACTTCTTCCCATACATGCTCTTCTCGCCCCACACTTCGTAGGCCTCAACGACCTGCTTGTCCGTGTCGGATATCAGATCGAACGTCAGGTCGTACTTCGACCGGAACTTCTGGTGGGATTTTTCATCGTCCACCGATACGCCTAGTAACTTAATATTCTTTTTCTCGAATTCGTCGTTCGCATCACGGAACGAACATGCTTCCTTGGTTCAGCCAGGTGTGTCGTCTTTCGGGTAGAAGAAAAGAACGACACGTTTTCCTGTGTAGTCGGAAAGTTTGACGGGATCGCCGTTTTGATCTTTCGAGTTAAAGTCTGGTGCCTTGTCGCCTTCTTTGAGCATAAACCTCCAAAAAATGTAAGATCGAAATGCTGAAATTGTAACACGCGGACGGGACCTCCGGCATCCTCGATCATCCGCCAGTCATGAAGATACTAAGCGAAAAACGAGCTCTCGAAACTCTCCATGATCTGAAAACGCGGTTTACCGCGCGGATTCGAACCGAGTACGAGCACCGTGCGAAAGATTGCGCGACGTGCGACACGCGGGGAGCGTGCTGCCTCGATGCGCATTTTGTGAATGTGCATATAACAAAGCTCGAGGCAAGGGCGATCCGAAATGTGATCGACGAACTTCCCACTGGAAAACGCGACGAGATCTTAGAGCGAGTGGAACGGACGATCGCGACGTTTCAACTGGACGTAGAGGGCGACACGTTCTTGAAGACCTATGCGTGTCCACTGTTCGAAAAGGGAGTCGGATGCCTCGTTCACGAGCGCGGCAAGCCGTTGCCGTGCATCGCTCACGCGTGTTACGAAAACAAAGAAGACCTCCCGCCCGACAAGTTACTCGCCGAACATGAAGGCCTGGTGGAACATCTAAACGAACTTACTTACAGAACGGCGTCGACGTGGTTGCCTCTGCCGGTCGCGGTAGGACGGACTGTTAGTTCGTCCTCGCCGACGGACTAACAGTCCGTCGTACTATGCGGTCTGTCTCATTCTTCCGCCAGCTAAGGTCAACGGAATGAGGATAGCTAGAAAGACGAGGTGATACCAGATCGGTAAATAGCTCCACGCCATCGCTTCGAACATAATTCCGACCACGAGTAAAAGTATCCCGAGCGCGAGCGGAGCTTTTCGATTTTCGGTCGCGACGAACGCGGCGACGAATCCCGCAATGATCGTAATGATCGCTGCGCGGAATAGGTGCATCAGCAAGATCATGGAATCGGGCGTGAATGCGGTCCTGACATTGATCGCGCCTTCAAACGCGCTCTGGTGCGCACCATACCAGTCCGGCGAGAAAGCTCTCAATGCCTGATCGCTCCCGACCCACAAGATCGACCAGGCGACGAACCCGGCAATTACTCCAAGAATTATTCTCAGCATTATTCCTCCAAATAAAAAACGGACAAGCGAAGATATGAAACTCCCCTTGTCCTAGTTATGTTTTCGGTGGTCTGTTTGGTGAACTCCGGGCGAGTATAGGCTAAAAGGTAGTGAAACGTAAATGGTGAATGGTAGCACCGAAGGTGCGGAAGTAATGTAGCCAGGGCCAGCGGCCCTGGAATGGTCATTTTTGAACCGAAGCACCAACGGTGCGTCGTAAGGGTGCGAGGCTACTTCGCCGCGTTGCGGCTGCGCATTATCTCGCCGTTCCAGGGGCGTTGCCCCTGGCTAAATTACTCTCGCACCTTTGGTGCTGCGAAGGATACGGTCGTCATGCATGTCTCGGATTAATTTTTCCCGTTTTCGATTCCGGCGTATACTGCAATGTCACATATGGTGAGGCTCGCGTTAACATTCCTACTCTTGCTCATTGCCGAAACCGCGGCGTTCGCACAATGTCCGTCAATCTCCGTGATTGGCCCCGCCGGCTTGACTGATCCAGGTGGCGAAATGGTCTTCACAGTTGAAGGCGGAACGGCCGATCTGAAATACCATTGGTCGGTGAGTGCGGGCTATATGATCAAAGGTCAAGGAAGCCCGGCAGTAACCGTTTCGACGTCTGGTGCAATGGAGGGATCAAATGTAACTGCGACCGTCCGGATTGAAGGACTTGATGTTCGGTGCCCAAGTGCTTTTTCGGAAATGGCCCTCATTGCAATGCGTCCAATCGGCGAGCCGATTGACGAGTGGGCTGACTCCATTTCGTCCAATGACAAACGGGCGCGGCTGGATAGCTTTTTTGCGGAGCTTGCGAATAATCCTGATCATGTTGGTGTCGTGATCGTTGTGGTAACGGGGAAGGAGCGGCGTGATCACAGAAATCCTCGCGTGCAATTAGTTCTTAGACACGCCAAGTTTAGAAACTTTGACAGAAACCGTATTTGGTTCGCTTTCGAAGCCGGTGCGGTAAAACGCATCGTGATTTGGAGGATGCATCCAAGCGTCGGGGTGCCATGCACTAACTGCCTAATAATAAAAGGTGGCGACCTCAAATAGATCACCACCTCTCTCCAAACTGACCACTGACCACTGACAACTGACCACTGACTATTTGATCTCCAATTCAAACGGCATCATTAGCATCGCCTCGCCGCGTTTCATTCGATCAAAGAGTTCCGCGTACCGAAACATGCGTCGCACGTCTTCGGGTAGCGATTCTACGAGCGCCTGTTGAGCTTTCTTTTCTGCACTGGTCTGGGTCTCCTCCGAATCGCCGAACCAAGTCTCAAAGAACGGGCGAGGCGCAGGGAACACGACACGCCGGACATCCTTGTCCGCCGCCAGGCCGGCACTCTGTTTTGCAACATCGATCGCTTTCTCGAGCCCGCCGAATTCATCGATCAAGCCGTTTGCCTTCGCCTGGGTGCCGGTCCAAACACGTCCCTGGCCGAGTGTGTTCGCTTTCTCGGCGTCCATGTTCCGGCCCTTTGCGACCTTCGATATAAAGTTATTGAAGTAGATGTTATTCGCACCTTCTTCCATCTTCGCTCGCTCTTCGGGTGTCCACTTTTCAGTCTCGCGAAATATGCCTGCGTTCTTCCCGCGCATGACGTACTCGTTAGAAACGCCGAGCCAATCGTACAAACCTTTCACGACCGGCTTGCCCATGAAGACGCCGATCGAACCTGTAATGGTGGAAGGCTCCGCGACGATCTTTGTCGCGTTGCACGCGATGTAATATCCGCCTGACGCGGCGACGTCCGACATCGAGACTACGACCGGCTTCTTTGCCTTCGCGTTCTCGAGTGCGTACCACATGAGATCGGACGCGAGAGCCGATCCGCCGGGCGAATCGACACGGAGCACGATGGCCTTGATCGAATTGTCATTGGCCGCGTCATTGACCGCCGCGACCACGGTGTCCGATCCGACCATCGATCCACCGAAAGGGCCGTCGTTCGAGCGGCCGATGTTGATCGCACCCGATGCATAAATGACCGCGACGCGTTCACCTTGGTTCAGGCCCACCGAGTCCGAAGGGACTTCGCGATATTCGCCGCCGCGAATCGTACGCAGTTTTTCGTCTGTCTTGTAACCGAGTCGGCTTTTCAGCTCATCGTATACCTGCTCTCGGTAAAACGCCTCATCGATCAGACCGAGTTCCTTCGCCTGGCCGGCGTTATACGGGGCGTTGTCGATCATAGCGGCCACGTCCTCGACCGATTTCTTTCGCGACTCAGCGATGCCTCCGGTGAAGCGTGTGAAGTACTCGTCAAGCACCGCGTTGATAACCTCGCGCTGACCCTCGCCCATTTCCTTCTTCGTGTATTGGTCGGGGGCGTTCTTATACTTCGGTCCGATCTGTATGACATCGGCTTCGATCCCAAGCTTGTCGAGCGAGCCTTTGTAGAACATCGCCTCGGCGGCGAACCCGTTGATATAAAGATCACCGGGGGGCGGCACGAAGATCTTGTCGGCGGCGGTCGCGATGTAATACTCGCGATTCATACCGAGTTCCATGTATGCGTAGACAGGTTTCCCACTTGTCTTCAAATCCTTGATCGCGTCACGAAGCTCGTCCGCCTTGCCCCAACCGATGCCTGGAAAGCTGATGTCGAGCAATATTGCCTGGATCCGATCGTCGACCTTCGCCTTGCGGAGCTGGGTAAGCAGACCCGTAAACGATTGCCCTTGATTGATCCCGAAAGCTTTTGCCAGCTCATCCTCGGGAATGTAATCAGGAAGGTCGCCCGAAACACTTAAAACGAGAACGCTATTGTTTGGTACGCTTGGCTGCCCCATTGACGCTGCCGCGATGATAATTGCGATGACGCCGACGATGAGGAGGGCGAAAAGGATCCCGCCGACTGTCAGCAGAACCTTCGATGTTTTTGACATTGCCATTTCTTAAAAGTAGATCAAATACTCAGGTTTATATAATCGTTCGGCTATTTAGCCGGAGTGGTTTACGTTCAGAAGGCGCAAAAGGTTTGGTCGAAAGTCTAATGTCGGAAAATAGAATGACCAAGCTTGTTAGAAGAGCGATGCCTGAGCGTCGAGCTTCTCCGGGTCCACGGCGGGAAGCGAAAGGACCTCTTTTAGCTTATTCGCGGTTGCCGGTGCGTGGCCTTCGAAGTAGTTGTCGACGTAAGCAAAAATCTGGTTCGCGGCTAGTGTCGAAATGAGGCTTGCCCACGTCTCTAGCTCCGATGTTCGTGAGCGAGATACGCGTTCGAAACTAGGAAGATCGCGGATCCCCATGAACCGGACATAGCCGACCCGTGTCTTCGTTTTTACGAACGCCGCGGTGACGGTCTCCGCGGGTATCCATTTACCCGCGACGAGAGCGAGAGCGACTCCGCGTTCGTTCAACTCTTCGAACGTCCATTCAACAAACCACCCGGGATGTCGGAACTCGATAGCAAAGCGAATGTCGTCGGGAAGACGCGATAAAAAGTCACGTACGTTTTGTCCGTTCTCCTTCGTCGCTTCGAATACGGCGGGCAGTTGGATCAGGACGACACCAAGCTTTCCACCAAACCAACGCGCGGCCTCGACGAACTCGTCGAACATTGCGAACGCCCGAGGACTGAGTGAGAACTGATGAGTTATTAGACTAGGAACCTTCAGACTGAAAAGAAAATCATCGGGCGTCGAATCGATCCATCCGTCTACCGTCGATCGGGCTGGCGTTCCGTACGCCGTCGAATCGACCTCGATCGTGTCGAATGCTTCGGAATAGATCGACAGCATATCCGCCGGCCGCGTGCCCCGGGGATAGAAGACGGTATCGCCACCCGCTTTCGTTATCCAGTCGTCGTACTGCCAACTCTGGCAGCCAATATGGAACTGCTTATTCCCGGTCTCGGTCATCTGATCCAATTGATGTCCGACACAGCGTAACTTAGCGTTTCGGCATCCTAGCGTCTATAATCTTAACTTTTTAGAGGCGGTTTGACCTGTGTATGGCTAAGAAGGGTTCGGTCCTCGTCTGTGACGACGAAGAAATAATGCGTGACGTTCTCGAGACGATCCTCTCGGGAGCGGGCTACAAGGTCGACCTTGCCCGCACGGGCGAGGAAGCGTTGGAGCAGTATACGCAAAAGGCGTACGACGTCGTTTTGATGGACGTATCGATGCCGGGTATGGGCGGTCTCACAGCGCTCGAATCACTTATAAAGGTTGATCCAGAAGCGGTCGTCCTGATGATCACCGCGTACGCCACATTCGACACCGCGATCTCTGCCTGGGAGAAAGGAGCGAACGGGGTTATCCGCAAGCCGTTCCAAAACGAACAGATTCTTGCCTTCGTCGCCAAGGGAATCAAGAAGCGCCGGAAGGAAGAAGAACGTCAGACGCTTCGGCAGGTGATGACCCGGTCGGTCAGGCGCGACGCGATCATCGGAAGGTCGGAGAAGATGGAAGAAATCTTCCGTCTCGTCGAACGCGTCGCTCCGGCACGCTCTACGGTTTTGATCACTGGGGAAAGCGGAACAGGGAAAGAGCTGATGGCGAAGGCGATCCACGAGGCAAGTCCTCGTGCCGATTTTCCGTTCGTCGTCGTTAATTGTTCGAACATTCCATCGGAGCTTCTCGAGTCCGAGCTCTTCGGCCACACGAAAGGCGCGTTCACCGGAGCGGTCGCGGCGAAGAAGGGATTGTTCGAGGTCGCCGACACAGGCTCGATCTTTCTCGACGAGATCGGCGATCTCCGGCCGGAGACCCAGGTAAGGCTGCTTCGTGTGATCCAGGAACGTGAGTTCACTCCGCTGGGCGATACGACTCCGGCCAAGGTCGATGTCCGGATAATCGCCGCCACGAACGTCGACTTGAAGGAAGCGGTCAAGAATGGAGCGTTTCGTGAGGACCTTTATTACCGTCTGTCAGTTGTGCCGATCGAGCTGCCGCCACTGCGACAGCGATCCGAAGATGTTCTTCAGCTTACTCAACACTTCATTCGAAAATACAACGACGAAAATCTTCGCACGATCTCCGAGAGCCTCTCGGCAGAAGTGCTCTC
>JANPJL010000109.1:0-2844 GCA_031425495.1 Acidobacteriota bacterium | reverse complement strand
TTTCCGGTGCCGTTGTCGAGATTGTAATAGGCCGAGAGCTTGTCGTATTGCGGGGTCTTCACCAACTCGCCCGGCTGATTATTCTCGCTGCGCTTCCGTTCGCCGAATTGTTGCTTCACGTATTCACGCGATCCGTGCAGTCCCTGCTCCTCGCCACTCCACAGAGCAACTCGGATCGTTCGACGCGGCTTCAAGCCTGAGGCTATCAGGATCCGCGCCGCTTCCATCGCGACCGCACAACCGGCGGCGTTATCAGTCGCACCGGTGCTGGAGTGCCACGAGTCAAGATGTCCGCCGAGCATTACCAACTCTTCTTTCAAGGTCGGATCGGTACCGGGGATTTCAGCAACAGTGTTGTAGCCCATCAGATCGTCGTCGTGATACTGGGCCTGGATGTCGACCGTCATTCGCGGTTTCGCACCGTTCTGGATCATCCGGACGATGCGATTGTAATCTTCGCTCGCCATCGTCATTTGCGGCACCATTCGCGACTCACTTTCTTTCTGATACGACGAGAGCCCGCGTCGTGCCGGAGCCTCCGAAGATGTCGCAGCAACTGATAGGGGCGCGACGGTTGCGCTCTGCACAAAGAGAGTACCTCCCGTCCCGTTACGACTGTTGTCGACGACGACGGCGGCACCTTCGTCAAACACGAACGAGACCGCTTTCTGCGCAAGCTGGAATTGACGGAACCGCTCCTGTTGTTCCGGCGTCTGTTGGATCGGGGTGATCTGCGGTGCCGCAATCGGTGCAGGGACGGGAGCCGGAGCAGCAGCAAGTTTCGCAAGAGCTTCGTCTGAGTGACGCTCGCCCATGCCGCCGAAATCCGCTTTTAGTTCGCGAACGCGAGACATGAAAACGATCTTACCGGCGAGCTGGCCTTTATACTTTGCAAAATCTTCGTCGGTTTTCAGGTCAAGATAAACCACGTCGGATGTGACTGCGCCTTTTGTCGACGGAGACCAGGCTTTCGGATACGCGATCACGGGGAACATGGTCGGCTCATTAACCTGTGCCGAAAAACTCTTCAATGACCAGCCGCGTCCGAACGGTCCCCATGGTTCGAGCTTCGCATTCTGCATTCCCCATTTTGCCATCGTGTCGCGCGTCCATTCGTTAGCGCGTTTCATGTTTGGCGAATTGGTCAGACGTCCGCCGATCACATCAGTGAGATACGAAAGCGTCTGCATCACCTGCGACCTGTTCATACCTTCGTCGCGGATCCTATCGATCGTCGCCTTCGGTGCCGAATAAACTTTCGCGCTCGGTGCGCTCGCGGCGGTGCTCTTACCGATGTCGCCGATCTGAGCTAAACCGGCTCCGGGCAGCAATAGCGCGACGGCTAAGGTCGCAACCAAAAACTTACGTCCTAACATTCTCTCTTTCTCCTTCGAACAAAACTTTGGTCGGGTTGTCATCTTTCTAGCTGGAATCTCTGCGATGGTTAATCTTTGATGCGGGCAGTGTGGTTCGGGCGCGGCCTTATAATTTGCCTCGACGAATTGCCAGCGAAATCCTATGCAGGCGTAAACCAGGTCAACGTATAGGCGGGGGGAACGTTCTTGACGATGAGTGAGCTCCGCTTCGACTTGCCGTACCGGTCGCGCATAAATTCGCGAAGCTTGATGGCAGAGGGAAAATAATAACCGTGTGCGTACTGAAATGTGCGGAACGTGCATCCCTGCTTCATGAACTTATCGATCTCAAGCAGGACCTTTTCGCCGACCTCATTTGGCATTGAAACGAAGGGAAGACAGCAGATGATCGCTCCGACTTTTCCAAGACCTGACTTGCGATGTATCTCCGAGGCGTCAAGAGCATTGCCACGGGCGATCTTCATATCTGGATAGTTTCGTTTGAGCGAGCGGACAAGGTCGCGATCGAGCTCGATGCCGAGGTAAGAACTATCATCGGGAACGATCTCCTGCAGAAACTTCGTGATGGCTCCGGTACCGACCCCGAGTTCAAGAACAACGTTATCTTCCGCGGGCCTTATTCCAGCCACCATGCGGCGGGCAAGCTCGGGTGAACTTGGCGTTATCGAGCCTACGGTTCCAGGATTCTTTAGAAAGGCCTGCAGGAATTGAATGTTCTCGTTCATCCTTGAGCGCTATACGGACGGAGCCTGCGTTTCGGCCGTACTGTCTGACGTAACATCCGTGGTTGCAACGGCCATTTTATAATCACAGTCTTCGTTTTTGCAATAACGGACGGTTCCGTCGCGCTTCGTCGTCTTCTCGAGAACGTATGGAGCTGCGCACTGTGGACACGGCTCCATCGCCGGCTTGTCCCAGTAAACTTCGTCGCATTTCGGGTAATCCGAACACCCGTAAAACGCCTTTCCGCGGCGGGACTTCTTGACGACGATCTCGCCCTTACCGCATTTCGGGCAGTTAATGCCAAGCGTTTCGCGTTTTATATAGTCGCACTTCGGATAATTTGAGCACGAGATAAACTCCCCGAACCGTCCCTGCCGGCGAACAAGATGCACACCGTCTTTCGGGCACATCTCATCAAGTGGAACCGGCGGAGCCGCTGGCTTCTGATCACCCTTGGCGATCTTGCGGATGTTCTTGCATTCGGGATAGCCGGTGCATCCGTAAAATGAACCGAACCGGCCCTTCTTTAAGGCCATCTCGCTCCCGCAGAGTTCGCACACCGGGACCTCTTCGGCTTTTTCGCCATCGGCTCCCTCGCCATCGGCTGCTGTTTTCTTACTTCCGACCTCTCGCGTGTTCTGACATTCCGGGTACGTCGCACACGCAAGGAATTGTCCGAAGCGACCAAACTTGATGACCATGCCCGAGCCGCACTTCTCGCAGACCTCGTCGGTCGGGATCGACA
>JANPJL010000108.1:0-6276 GCA_031425495.1 Acidobacteriota bacterium | reverse complement strand
GTGCGTTTGGCCGAACACCAGAAAGAGATCGCGGCGCAGCTCCGGCCATATAGATCGGACATGACGCCCGAGAGTTACGAGCAGACCGCCAGCGTCATGCTACTCAAACGCTTGCGTGAGGAAGAGGGAATACCGAGACTCAGTTTGTTTTATTTGTAGCAAATGTTTTGAGTCCCTTTTACATGAAATCTAATACTGAACAGAATGAAGCGAAGCTGACGGAGCGCGGTACTCGAGACAAGAGCGGCATCCAGCCCGCGGGAACCTACAGTGTCGGAGATCGCCTCGAGGTCGAGATAGTGAAGATCGTCCCGCGTGGTTTTGGAATTGCATTCACACCGAACCTTACTGTCTTTGTTGCTTTGTCCGTTGCGGGCGACAAGCTTGTCGTTCGTCTGGCCGAGATCAAGGGCAAAACTGCTTTTGCCGAGATCGAAGAGGTGATCGTGCCTTCGCCGGATCGGATCACACCGCCGTGTCCGTACGTCGGGCGCTGCGGAGGATGCGATTTTCAGCAGATGACGAATGCCGCTCAGCTCGAAGCAAAGGTAGGAATTATTCGCGATAACCTTCAACGGATCGGGAAGATCGAGTACGACCACGAAATAGCGGTGATCGCCAGCCCGAAAGAATTCGGCTACCGGCTCCGTGCTCAGTGGCATATCGACGGAACCAATCGGCAGATCGGATATTACGAACGCAACTCGCGCAACCTGATCGCGATCGAACACTGCCCGATCCTAATGCCCGAGCTCGACGACGCCTTGCAGCGGGTTCGGGCCGAAATCGACTGGACAAGTTTCTGGCCGGAGAAGGGCGCGATCGATGCAGCCGCTGGTGACGCGGCGGAGACATCTTTATATTCCGAAGAGATCGACCTGGGCGGGGCGGAGATCGGTCTTACTGCCGGCGGCGAGAAATATAACTTCGCCGCATACGTTTTCTTTCAGGGGAACCGATACCTTATCGACAAATTGGTTGAGGCTGCTATCGGCGATACCAAGGGAAACCACGCACTCGATCTCTATTCGGGTGTGGGGCTATTCACGATCCCGCTAGCCCGGCGATTCGGGAAGGTAACGGCGGTCGAAGACTTTCCGCCGTCGGTGGCGTTCGCTGAAAAGAACATCGCAACCGCCGGGCTCTCGAACGTCGAGATGATCCGAAAGCCGGTCGGGAAATTTCTTGGGGAAAAGAGATCTGGAACGGGGCCTGATTTCGTCCTACTAGATCCGCCCCGTGCTGGAACAGAGAAGCAGACGGTTCTCGATCTGATAAAGCTGCGACCGAAAATTATTTCGTATGTGTCGTGCGACCCGTCAGTTCTTGCTCGCGATCTGCGGCGATTCCTAGACGGAGGCTATGCCATTCAGTCAATTACCGCCGTCGATCTTTTCCCACAGACTCATCATGTTGAGACGATCGTTAGACTCAAGTCAGAGCGACCTGCATAACGACTGTGACAAAACTGGCGAGCTGGCTGTTGAATTGCCACAAAATTTAGTTGGCTTATCAAACTAGCAATTTCGGCGGCGAAGCTGCCAAACGAGCGTAGCCAGATGCGAAGCTTCTGGAACAGTGCGATATAACTACCCCGCCCTGAAGGGGCGATAGACCACATCTTCCGCACCTTCAGTGCGGAAATGGATTCGAGTTTCCCAGACGCTTCACGTCTGGCTTGTATCTTGACAATTGAACGCCTTTGCAACTAATAAGGACGCTTGATAGTTGCGTTGTGGAAAAGATGAGTCCGTCGTCTGGCTAAAGTACTCTTGAAGTCTGGAACATAGATCATGACCTCTTTTCCGTTTATTAATGTTCTGCCTAAGCCGGACAGTATCTTACGACCGTTTGAGTCTGGATGTACAAGGTTGAGCTTGGCGAACAGATTTTCAAGGAGCGTATCAACATGTCAGAACCAATTCTCGGAATTGACGTTGCTAAGAAGAAGTTGGATGTGTGTCTCATGGCACTCGGCAAAGTGTTCGTAAAAAAGTTCGACAACGACACGAAAGGTATCAAGCTGCTTGTGGGCTGGCTTCGGTCTTTGAAGATCGAGTGCGTGCATGCTTGTCTGGAAGCTACCGGAACGTACAGTGAAATGGTAGCCGAGTTCCTTCACGAAAACGGACATCGCGTATCGGTCGTGAACCCGTCACGCATAGAGGCCTTTGCACGGACCGAGCTCAAACGGAACAAAACGGACGCGGCCGACGCACGCATGATCGCCCAGTTCTGCGTTGAGAAGAATCCAGAGGACTGGCATCCTTTGCCTCCTGAGATCAAGCAATTGCAGGAATTAACGCGTCGACTCGAAGTTCTCGAGAAGATGCTTGCTTCCGAGCACAACCGTCTGGAGACAGCACCGGTAACTGTTCAGCCGAGCGTCAACCGCGTGATCACTGATCTGAAACGAGAGATCGATAACGTCGGGCGACTTATCAAAGATCACATCGACAAAAACCCGGATCTGAAACACCAGAGTGAGCTCTTGCAGACGATACCTGGCATCGGAGAGAAAACCGCCAGTCTGCTGCTCGGCGAGATCGAGTTCCGGTCATTCTCGTGTGCCCGAGCTGTGGCAGCTTATATCGGCGTCACTCCCCGAAGACATCAGTCGGGAACCACTTTGAACTGGACCCGGCTTTCCAAGATCGGCAACGGCCGAGTAAGAAAAGCGTTGTACTTCCCGGCGATCGTCGCCCTTAAGCACAACCAGGTTATCAACCTCTTTGCCCGGCGCCTGAAAGAGCATGGAAAGACACCAATGCAAGTAGTTGGTGCGGCGATGCGGAAGCTGATTCACATCGCCTTCGGCGTTATCAAAAATAACCGTCCGTTCGATCCGACGCCGGCTTGACCGTTTGATTGTTAAGACAGTATCTGTGATCTTTTGGCAGCTTCGCCGCTAAGCATTCGAGTTTTGACGCGGACTCTTAAGGTCGTGGCAATTTAAACAGCAGGCCCAGCAGTTTTGCCACGGGAAGAGGCGATTCCTCGTTTTATTATTCGTCGGGGAGATCGCTTATCGATGGCTGCCCTCCGAATTTAGCAACCTCTACACGCACTTCTTCAAAGGACTTTGTTACCAGCTCGTCACCGACAAAGAACATGTTGTTCGTTATTTCGAAAACGGCAAAAGGTGGCGTCTCGAAACTGGTCATCTCTTCCACCGATGCAAACTCAACTCGCGAGATGTTCAGTCCCCACAGTGTTCCGAGGTATACGTCGAAGCTAATAGTTCGATGATCGAATTCGTGAAAGTACCGATTCTTTCGGATCTCGGAGCCCTCGAAGATCTCGAAATGCGCGTACTCGGCATCATTGAGATAGATCTCCGCGACCTTGATCGACGACAGATCGTTATCCTGTACCGGAAAGCGCTGTTGCAGAATGCGCGTCCATGACGCCGTCTCTGGATGGCGGACGGACCGGAGGCGCAACCGGGTGCCGGCGATGTAGTTATCGAAGATCTGTATGTGGGCGCTGGCCCGGGTAAGGGGTTGCGGAAGACCGTCGATCAGGAATGCTCGGTGTATCTCGGTGCGATTGGTTTTGTCCATCTTCGTGCGATTTATTATACTTTGGACTTTAATTTGGACTGATATGAATATGCGATTTAAGATCTTTTTGACACTACTAATTACTCTCGCGGTGTTGACCGCCGGATGCGGCGGCACCGAAGTCACGACAAACACGGTAAACACCAACGTTGCAAATACGAACGTGGCTCCGGTGGCCGGGAACACGGGGCTCGACCCAGTTAAAAAACCCGAAGCGGCGACAACGAATGCTGCACCCACACTTGCACCCGTCGTTCATGCTTATTACGACGGATTGAAAAAGAAGGACGCGTCTGGAGTACGGAAGATCATGGCCCAGCAGTTTGTACAGGAAACCGAGGCCGGGATGAAGGACGAGAGCAAGACCGACTTTATTGCGTTCCTTACCGAGTACGACAAACTTCCGGAAGGCAAGATGGAGGTTCGAAACGAGCAGATCACGGGCAATAAAGGTGTCGCTGAGATCAAGGGCGGTGCCTACGGAACCTGGACGAAGATCGTATTCTTGAATGAAGGGGGAACCTGGAAGATCTCAAACGAAGTACCTCGCCCCTAAACCGTACGCATCGTAAAAAAAGCGGCGAACATCCGATCGAGGAGTTCGCCGCGTTCGCTTGTGTGGCTCTAATTCGCCGTCCCCTTGGCCTCGGTGGGCTGATACGGCGGCAAAATAACTCTGGCAGCTTTCTCTTTTTTCAGTCCCAGCGCCCAGTCTGCCTGCATCAGCGTGTGTATATCGCGCGTCCCTTCGTAGATGACGGCGGCCTTGCAGTTTCGTAGGTATCGCTCCACCGGATAATCATTCGTGTAACCGTTCGCACCATGGATCTCGATCGCCATCGACGCCGCAGTCTCCGACCGCACCGTCGCCTGCCACTTCGCGAGGCTTGCAGCTCTAGCCGATGGTAAACCTTCATTTTTCAGATAACCACATCGCAACCAGAGAAGGTGCGACATCTGGTAATCGGCTTCCATGTTCGCGATCTTCTGTTTCACCAGCTGGAAGTTTGCGATAGTCTGTCCCTGAACTTCGCGTGTGTTAGCGTAAGCAACCGAGGCATCACGCGACGCACGGATCACGCCCGTCGCACCCGATGCAACGGTGAAGCGCCCGTTCTCAAGCGAGAACATCGCGATCTTAAAGCCTTCGCCTTCCTGCCCCAGCATGTTCTCTTTCGGCACCCGAACATCCTGCAATGAAAAATATCCTGTGTTCCCCGCCTTGATCCCCAGCTTGCCGTGCAGAGTTCCACTCGAAAATCCAGCCATCGAACGTTCGACGATAAAACAGCTTAGACCGCTATGGTCGCGGGCCTTTTGCTTTTCCTGATCGGTCCAGCAAAAGAAGAGGAAATGATCCGCCACGTCGCCGAGCGATATCCACATCTTTTCGCCGTTCAAGATCCAATCGTCTCCGTCGCGTTTGGCGTACGACTTCATTCCCACGACATCCGAGCCTGCGTTGGGCTCGGTCAGTCCGAACGTTGCGATCTTTTCGCCCTTCGCCTGCGGGACAAGATATTTTTGCTTCTGCTCTTCGGTTCCCCAACTGTAAAGGCTCAAGCTATTGAGTCCGACGTGGACCGACATCGCGACCCGCAAAAACGTGTCGCAAGCCTCGAGTTCTTCGCAGACGATACCAAGCGAAATATAATCGAACCCGGCGCCGCCGTACTGTTCGGGGATGCAAACGCCAAGCAATCCCAGATCCGCCATCTTGTCGAAGACGCTCCGTTCAAAATGCGATTTCTCGTCCCACTCTTTGATGAACGGGGCGACTTCGCCGGAGCAAAACTCGCGAACTGTTTTCTGCAGGGCTATGTGTTCTTCGGTAAGTTCAAATTCGATCACGGTTGTTAAATATCCTCGCTAAATGTTGTGTATGATAAAATTCAGGTCGAAATCCGAACGAGCAGTTTACCATTAGCAACCTCGTCCACGAAGCTTACAGATTCTCTTTGCGAACTCTGCGAGCTTCGCGTGAAATACGCCTATCACGCAAAGCTCGCAGAGTTCGCGAAGGAAGCTGGGATATTTGCACTAGATGTAGACATGAAAACAATTAGAATTTTAGTTTTTTTAATCGCCTTCGTCGTGGGAGTACTCCCCCAGAACCGATCGAACGAACCGATCCCTGCAATGCCGAAACTGCTTTCGCAACGAGAGCAGATGGACGTTCGAGAGGCATGGCTCAAGAAGCGTTTCGATTCAATGCTTCTTCCGATGATGCGTCGCCGCGGCCTCGATATGTGGATCGTCGTAAACGAGGAATTTCATAGCGATCCGGTAACAGAACATATCGTTCCTCCGATCCCTATCGTCGGGCGGCGTGACCTTTTCATTTTCATTGATCGAGGCGACAAGCTCGAGCGATACGCCGTAGTCCGCTACGTCGAAGAGCGGCTGAAGAATCACTACACGCTGATAAATCCCCCTCGGAACGAGATGGCGGCCGTGGTAAAAAAACTGGTCGACGACCGGAGCCCGAAAACGATCGGTCTTAACATCGGCGGATCGCGCGGCCAGCAGAGCGGATTAACACACGATGGCTATAAGTTTCTTGCCGAAACTCTTGGCCCCTCTAACGAGAAAAAATTCGTTCCGGCGGCTGACTTCCTGACAGAGTTTTTTGATACTCGGCTTCCCGGCGAGTTGGAGCACTACCGGACGGCAGTCTTGGCTACCGACGTCATCACGCGTCGGGCCTTTTCCA
>JANPJL010000107.1:0-2901 GCA_031425495.1 Acidobacteriota bacterium | reverse complement strand
CCGGCGACGAAACGCGGCTTATCAAGCGTTGAATAATCGCTCGCGATCCGTTTAGCCAGATGTGCTGCTTTGAAATTTACATCGTACGTCTTCTCGGCAATCCCAAACTCGGTCAATACGATCTCGCTTCCGCCGAAACTGTTTGTCTCGATCACATCACAGCCGACATCGAGAAAACTCGTATGAACTTGCTCGATCGCGTCGGGACGCGTGTAGAGAAGATTCTCGGAGCAGTTCTCAAAGTTCGGCCCGCCCCAATCGTCGATCGACAGATTCAGAGACTGCAGATAAGTCCCCATCGCACCGTCGAAGACGATGATCTTTTCTTTTAGTAAGTCGAGAAAGTTGTTCATAGAACGGGTAGATCGTTGTTCGTTGTTCGTCGTTCGTTGCTCGTGGATCGTGGATCGCTGATCGTTGCCAGTGACGTCATCCTAACAACGACGAACAACGAACAACGAACAACGATCAAGAACCAAAAAGACCCTATGCCAAACAAGCACAGAGTCTTCAACGAGAATTAGCCTCTTGCTGTTTAGCGGTTTGTTTTAAGTGGCCGCAAGTTGCAGTAACTCACCACTCCAAGACGATAAGTCTAAAGACTTGTTCTAAACTCGTCAACAATAGCAAAGCTCTGATACATAGCGAAGGTGCGGGTTTGCCCATTTGGTCCCTCTTTTAAGTCCCTTATCGTTCATAACTGCTATCGAGTGGGTGTTCACTTAAAAAACTGCTGATTCTTGTTCCGTGTTATTCCGTTCTTTTCCGTGTATTCAGTGGTTCTTGCCCAGCAAGATAACCACGGAATACACCGAGAAACACGGAGAAGACAGGGAATAAGAAAGGCAGACACTGTCCAGCGTTACTTGTTCCGGATATAGTTCATCGCCATCGATGCGATGTCGTCCATAGAGCTTCCGTCGCCGTCTTTGTCGAGATAGCTGGACGCCATATCCATCATCGGATTTCCCGACGACTGGGGAGCGGCCGCCGCTTGCTGCCCGCCGCCTAGCAGTCCGCCGAGCAATCCACCGAGGCCATCGGCACCGACGCCTTGCTGCTGTTTCTGCCGACCGATATAACCCATAACGATCGGGGCCAGCATCATCAGGATCTGTGCGACCTGTCCGCCTCCGAGACCCGATTGATTGCTTACTTCCTGAACAACGGGTGCCTGGTTGCCACCCAGTATATGACCCAGTATTCCGCCGGCGTCCGCTTGTCGGGGCGGAGCGGCCTCCTGGCCGCCAAAGATCATGCCGCCGAGTCCGCCGAGGTTACCAAGAATGCTACCGTCATGGTCCTGTTCGAGGGCGGTATTCAAGCTCTCGGCACCCTGCGGTGTTGCGGCATTGTTTGCGAGACCGCCTAGGATCATCGGCAACGCCGCCTGTATCGCAGTGTTAACAGCCGATTGCTCTGCACCCACGTTCTGGCTGATCTGATCGACGGCTTCGGTTCCCTGTTGCTGACCCAGCAAATCTTGTAGTGAAAACATAACTCTGCGCTCCTCTCGTAAGTAGTTCCGTGTTCGAATCGGTATAATCATCCTATCAGAGTCTCCTGCATCCAATTCAAAAAAATGTCGTCGGCCTTATCTCGCGTCGTTGCGTTCCTGACTATTTCCGCGGGTCTGCTCACGCTGTCAGGGTGCTTTATGTTGGGCGAGGGACGTTATCGTGAACCGCTGGCATACAAATCTGTTTCAACTTTTGCGGGGCCGGATCAAAAGCTCGGGGAACCGTTCGGCATCGCGGTCCGTGACGGCGAAGTTTACCTTTCGGATGGCGAAGCCGGAGCGATCCTGAAGCTTGGTCCTGACGGAACGTCCCAGGTCTTTGCGTCCGGGTTGAACACTCCGTCGGCGATCGCTTTCTTGCGGGGCGGCGATCTTATTGTCGCTGACACCGGATCGCACACAATAAAACAAGTCGCGTCATCCGGCGAGGTTTCCATCGTCGCGGGCATAGAGAATGTTGTTGGATCCGAAGACGGATCTGCGCATGCGGCGACGTTCAACGGGCCGATCGGACTTGCGGTGAACGGTGACGGCACAATTTACGTCGCGGATTCTTATAACGATCGAATCCGGGTAATCCGGGACGGAACGGTCTCGACCCTGAGCGGCAACGGACGCGGATTCGCAGACGGTCCATCATCCTTTGCAAAATTCGACACGCCTCTCGGCCTCGCCGTATGGCATGACAAACTGCTCGTCGCCGATTCAGCGAACCGGCGGGTACGTGTCGTCGAAGCCAACGGCGATGTCTGGACGCTCGCCGGGATAGGTGACGATGAGTTGCTCGACGGCCCGCTTTCACACGCAGGCTTCGTAAGCCCGACAGCCATCGCGACGGACGGCGAAGCGATCTTTGTCGCGGACGGAAACGCGATCCGCGTGATCGGGCGACGCGCTTTTCCATTTGTCGAGACGATCGCCGGTGACCAGCGAGGATACGTCGACGGCGTGCGACCACGTTTCAATCGTCCCTCCGGTCTCGCGGTCGGCACAGGCGGCGAATTATTGGTCACGGACAGCGATAACCACGTCATTCGTGCGATCTCTGATGGTGGCATCGGACGCGAAGCCGCACGGCGCGACATCGATGCGCGACGGATGTCGGCAAGTGAGTTCAAATCGCTGCAGCCGCCTCGGTGGCCGTACGATCCGCCGCTCGATCCGAGGGAGGTTGCCGGAACACTTGGCGAGATCCGCGGTGAGATAAGTGATGAGAAAAAGTCGGTGTGGTTTCATAACGGTTTGGACATCGCCGGAGCCTACGGTGAAGTAACAAAGTTCATCCGCACTGAGACAGTGCTTGATCCGCATTCGGCGGAAAACTTTGCGACGGCCCGTGAACTGCTTCGTCTCCCGTCAATCGGATACATTCATCTCAGGCT
>JANPJL010000106.1:0-15718 GCA_031425495.1 Acidobacteriota bacterium | reverse complement strand
GCACGAAATTCCTTGATCGTCTCAAGCTGAAAGCTCGACAGTTCGGCAACCGTCCATGTGTCGTCGGTAGTGGTCGCGGCCAAGCTCAACAGAGGAGTACCGATGTTGCCCCCGACCTGGGTTTGAATTCCGGCGTTACTCAAAATCTCGCCTATAAGCGTTGTCGTCGTGGTCTTTCCATTCGAACCGGTGATCCCCACGATACGCCCTTTCATGAAACGAAAAGCGAGCTCAACCTCACCGATCACTTCGCCGTCCTTTCGATCTACATAGCGGGCCGGTATCGTGTTCGTCGGAACGCCGGGTGAAATCACGACAAGATCGATCTGATCCAGAAGCCACGACGGGATCTGACCCGACATCAGCCCGACGTTATGGGAATCTTTCAGGGATCGTGCTGCTTCACTCCATTCCTCGGTCGGCCTTCTGTCATGCAAGGCGACAACGGCCCCGCCGTCCGCCAGGAACTTTGCGGATTCGATCCCGGATTTGCCGGCACCGAGGACTAATGATTTTCGTCCTGACAGATTCATTGTCTTTGGTCTTGGGTCTTGGGTCTTTGGTCTTTGGTCTTTGCTGTCGAGAAAGACCGAAGACCAAAGGCCAAAGACCGAAGCCCATTCTTAACGCAATTTCAACGTCGATAAACTCAACAACGCAAACAGCACCGCCACGATCAAAAATCTGAACACGATCTTCGGCTCTTTCCAGCCCGTCATTTCAAAGTGGTGATGCAGCGGCGTCATCTTAAAGATTCGTCGGCCCGGTTGGCCGCCTCGCTTGGTCAACTTAAAAACGGAGACTTGCATCATCACCGAAAGGGCTTCGAGGATGAACACACCACCGATGAACGGCAGCAGGAACTCTTGCTTTGTCAAAATTGCTACCGTACCGAGTGCTCCGCCGATCGCCAGCGAACCGACATCGCCCATGAAAACTTCCGCCGGCGGCGAGTTGTACCATAAAAAGCCAAGACTCGCTCCGACCATCGCACCGCAAAAGACCGTTAGTTCCGAGGAAGACGGATTGAACGTAATGTCCAGGTATTCGGCCCAACGGCGGTCGCTCGCAACGTACGTCAGGGCCGTCAATGCGGACATCGCGACGAAGGTCACGCTTGTCGCCAAACCGTCGAGACCGTCGGTCAGATTCACCGCGTTCGACGAGCCCAGGAGCACAAAGGCAACGAACAACAGATAAACGAACGGGCCGACATAACTGATACTCGTGAACGGATTCGGATCCGCCGTAGCTTTGAAAAACGGGATGCTTAAGTTCCAGGAATAATTTGTCAAAAAGTACAGGACCGCCCAGACCGCGATCGCGGTCACTAGCTGCCCCGCCAGTTTCTGTATTCCGGTCAGACCGAGACTGCGTTTCTTTACGATCTTGATGTAATCGTCAGCAAAACCTACCGCGGCAAAAAGCGTCGTCGCTCCGAGCGCAAGCCAGAGGAAAACGTTATCGAGCCGGGCCCAAAGGATCGTCGAAACAAAGACCGACCCGATTATCAAGATGCCGCCCATCGTCGGGGTACCGCGTTTTTCGTGATGCGACGCGGGTCCCTCTTCGCGGATCTCCTGTCCGAACTTTAGCTCAGCAAGCTTTCGGATAACGGGCTTTCCGAAAATAAGCGTTATCAGCAATGCCGTGATCGTCGCCCAAGCCGTCCGGAAGGTGACGTACTGAAAGACGTTCAACCCTTTAAAGAGGTACGAGTCGGTCGAGCCCGCGCCGTACTCGCGAAATAACATTTGATAGAGGAAGTAATAAAGCATCGTGTTCTGGGTTCCGCCCCGACGCGGTCCCATTAGCCTCCGATGCCGCCTAAGGGCGGGTCTTAAAGCTCATTTCCCTCCAGCTGGAATTCGCTTAACAACTTTTCCACAACTTTCTCCGTTCGCACACCGCGCGAACCCTTGACCAAAACGACATCCCCTTCGCGGATCTCCGTCACAAGATATGCTCCCGCGGCGTCCGAGTCTGTCGCAAAATGGGTAGCCTTCAGATTTTGCGTCTCTGCTCCGCGCGTAAGATCTTCAGCCAATCCGCGCACACCGATAATCATATCGATCCCCATCGTCGCGAGCGTCTCGCCGGTCTGCCGATGGATCGCGTGTGCGTTATCTCCAAGTTCCAGCATCTCACCGGCGACGACGATCCTGCGTTTTGCCTTTGCCCCACCCTCAACGAGCGTTTTAACCATTGAGATCAGCGCGTCCGGGTTGGAGTTGTACGAATCGTTGATCACCGTGAAGCCTTTCGCGAACCGCAGGATCTCTCCGCGCTGGGGCGGAGGTTCGACGCTCGCCAAGCTGGTCGCTATCATCACGGGGGTCATTTCGAAAACGTGGCCTACGGCGGCGGCCGCCAGTGCGTTCATGATATTGTGCCGCCCGTTCAGTGGAAACTCGACAGGTGCCGTCCCTGACGGCGTCGTCAAAATAAAACGCGTGTTGCCAAAATTCTGGAATGCGATCTCCGACGCTGTAATGTCGGCCGCTTCCGCGATCCCGTATGTAAGCGTATTCCCGCGGCTCAGATCACGCATCGCGAGCACTCGCGGATCATCTGCATTCAGAACGGCGGTTCCCCCGTCTTTCATTCCCTCTACCAACTCGGCCTTTGCCTTTGCAACATTCTCGATCGACCCGAGATGTTCGACATGCACCGGCAGGACATTCAATTCGACAGCGATATCCGGCGGAGTGATCCGGCAAAGACGCTCGATCTCGTTCATCGGAGTCGACATTCCCATCTCGAGAACGGCTACGTCATAAGTATTATCGGAAGCGAGATTCAAAACCGTCAGCGGATGGCCAAGCCCATTGTTGTAGTTCCTGACGTTGCGCAGGATCTTCCGCCCGCTCGATCCCAATACATGCGCCGTCAGTTCCTTCGCCGTAGTTTTTCCAGCGCTTCCCGTGACCGCGACAACCGGTCTGTTCCATTCGAGATAAACGCCGTGAGCAAGCTGCTGAAGCGCCTTGATCGTGTCATCCACAAATATCAGCCGG
Source organism: Acidobacteriota bacterium (assembly GCA_031425495.1). Lineage (GTDB taxonomy): Bacteria > Acidobacteriota > Blastocatellia > Pyrinomonadales > Pyrinomonadaceae > OLB17. The sequence continues at coordinate 12,701 of JANPJL010000106.1, read as the reverse complement.
TCTTCGAACGCTCCAAGCGACGACCTGTGCTCGTCAAAGCGGTCCGACCGAACGACACAGGCCACTGCACCTTTATCGAACGCCGATACGACAAACGTCGTCGCATCATCGAACTCACCATTGAAACCGTTATTTTTATAATCGGGCTGCGAGAGTGCAAAAAAGACGTCACCCGCCTTGACGTCGCGTGAGTCGATCGCAAAATTCGTGGTCTCACGTTCCGGCAGGGCGGGATCTAATGTCGGCGCCGCAGCGTTCATATATTCAATTACGGTGCTGAGTTTCAAGTCCTGTATTCCATCCTTGCCGTCGATGACTTGTTCTTTATCTGCCCCTTCGGGTTTTCCGTCTTCTTTCCGGGATCAATTGGAACCTTACGTACCGGTTCCGGTGTCTTAGCTTTAGGCGTTTCTGCTACCTGCTTTTTCGTGTCCGGCACAAGTACCTTCGGACGCTGTGTTTCTTTTTCGCTTGGCTTCGGCTCGTCTGCTTCGGCGGTATCGATCACCGGGTCGACGTCTTCGACACCCGGAGCTTCGGGAATATCCTCCGTCTCACCTGCGGTCGTCGCACCTTCCAGGTCGGGAGCAACATTCAACTCCGACAACACCGCTTGGGCGATCTCGCGAAACGCCGGTGCGGCCGCACCGCCACCGTCGCGCCCACCGATCTTCGGCTCGTCCATGACGACCGCGATAGTGATCGCAGGATTCCCGGCCGGTGCGAAACCAATAAACGATGAGACATATTTTGCTCGATTGATCGCCTTGATCGCCGGGTCAAATTTCCAAGCCGTTCCCGTTTTTCCCGCAGACGTATAACCATCAAGTTGCGCACGTCGCCCCGTACCCGCAACGACAACTTCGCGCAGCATAGTGCGCAGATTCCGCGCCGTGTCCGTACTAACGACTTGTGTTCGTTCCGGTTTAGCGAGCGGGATGCTGCTTTCATCCGATTGACGTATTTCTTTGATTATGTGCGGCTGAATTCGGACGCCGTCATTCGCTATCGTCGCAAAAGCACTTGCCATTTGCAATGGCGTTACACCAATTTCGTAGCCGATCGACATCGACGCAAGCGAGTCGCCATACCAACGTTCGGGAGAGCGAACGATGCCGCCGGTTTCGGCCGGCAATTCGATACCCGTCGGTTTACCGAAACCAAACTTTTGCACGTAGCTAAAAAATCCTTCCTTGCCGACCCGCATGCTCGTCTTGATCGCGCAAACATTGCTCGAGTGCGCGAGAGCTTTCGTATAAGTTACACGTCCGATGGGGTGCGAATCGGTAAACTTGTGCTTTGCGATCTCGATCGTCCCGTTGCCGCTGTCGATCATTCCGTCGGGCGTTATCAGGCCTTTGTCGAGGGCCGATCCGTAGGTCACGAGCTTGAAGATAGATCCCGGCGAGTAGTTGCTCTGAATCGCGGCGTTCGGAAGATTCTCGGCGTTGATGTCGTTAAGTTTATTCGGATCGAACGTCGGATAATTCGAGAGAGCGAGAATCTCCCCGCTCCGGTTGTCGATGACCACAGCGGTTCCTGCTCGCGATCCGCTTTCCTTGACGCGTTTCTCTATCGCCTGATCGGCCGCAAACTGTATCGGTACGCTTATCGTCAACGTAACGTCTTTCGGAGGCTCTTTCTCCGTGACCGTTTCGTCATACACCCGTCCAAGGCGGTCCCGTTCCTGAAGCTTCTTGATTACGGCGCCATAAAGCTCGTCGTTTTTCGACTGCTCGATCCCTGCCTGTCCGTTGCCTTCCACGTTGCTGAATCCGATCACGTGTGCAGCGAGGGTTTCGTACGGATAACTTCGTTTTTGATCTTCCCGCCAATGCAGTCCGTGAAATTTCGGAGCGTCATTCTTTGCGGCCCGCGGATCTTCGAGCAAGCGGTTAACCCGCTGGACAGTCTCCTCGTCCAAACCCTTTGCCAGAGGAACGAATCGACGCTCAGCGGCTTTCGCATCGGAGAGCTGCTCTGCGAGTTTTGTTTCGTTCAGCCCAAGCGCCTTTGCAACCGCCTTCGCCGCGGCTTTCACATCAACGACTTTCGTCGCGTCGGCATACAACGTTTTCACGTTCACACTTATCGCGAGTGCGCGGCCATTGCGATCGTAGATCGTTCCGCGAAGATGCTTCGTGCTCTTCACATCGCGGCGATTCCCCTGTGCTTGTTCCTTCAGCCAGTCATGCTGCTGAACCTGCAGATGAACAAGGCGGACGCTGATGCCACCGATCCACAGAACAAAAACTGCGATGACAAGCATAAAGCGCGTAAACGCGATCTGCTTGAGGTTCACGTTTGTTTTTCTCTTCGCCGGTTGTGCCATTGCGGATTATTTGAACTTTATAAGTGTTGCGACTTCGGACTTTTCCTTTTTTGTACCCTGCACGACGGCGACGCGGCTTCGCGTTTCTCCAGACTGCCGTGTTCCGGCAGGCACGCTCAGGACCGTTTTGACGATCGTCTGCGCCGGCTCAACCGTTCGAGCGGTGGCGATCCTTGCTCGTGTGAGTTCGGCGTTTGGAACGCTAGCTTTCGTTGCCGGAGCCTTGACTGAAGCGGTCACGGCCTGGACCATCTCACTGCCCTCCCTTAGACCGAGTCCACGTGCTGCTTTTCGCATCGCGACTGGCGATAGAGCAACCTCCCGAGCCAACAACAGGCGTCGCTTCTCGGCTTCGAGGTTTTGGAGCTGATCGCGGAGCTTTGAATTCTTTATACCGTAATCGATCGAGTTAAAGTGCTGGCGTGCGGCGAAGAAGAAACCGGTCCCGACAACACAGGCACAAATAATGACGAGGAGAACGAATGTCCATGGGAGTTCTCTGCTCGCGGCTGCTGTTCGTCTTGGTCTGGTTCGAATCGCGCTTGGGTTTTGCATCGGGGTCACTCCGTTAACTAATTTGGGTCGTCGCCACTTTCCTTACCGCTCTTAATTTTGCGCTCCGCGATCGAATGTTTTCCGCAATTTCAGCTTCGTTTGGAATAATTGGCTTTCGTGTGAGGATCTCAACTTCTGTTCTTGCTCCGCATACACACTGCGGTATTCTCGGCGGACAAATGCACTTGCCTGCCATTCTTTGAAAGGAATGCTTAACGATCCGGTCTTCCAGGGAATGGAAGCTGATGATCGCCAGCCGTCCGTCGATTTTCAAACTGGAAACTGCCTCGACAATAAATTTTTCGAGAACTTCCATCTCGCGGTTCACCGCGATCCTCAGAGCCTGAAATGTCCGCGTTGCCGGATGGAGTTTATCCTTCTTACTCCGGCGAACGCTCCGTTCTGTCAGCCTGGCCAACTCGCCCGTTGTCGTAATTGGCTCACCCGCGTCTCTCTTTTCAACTATCCGCCGGGCGATCCTGCGGGAGGATCTTTCCTCGCCGTATCTGTAAATGACATCTGCGATGTCGAATTCCGAAAGCGTCGCCAGCAGGTCGGCGGCCGTAGCGTCATCCGATGTCGGATCCATTCTCATATCGAGAGGGGCGTCGAAGCGGAAACTGAAGCCCCGCTCTTCACTATCGAATTGCAGCGACGACACTCCAAGGTCGGCAAATATCCCGTCGACCGTCTGGATCCCGGCTTCAGCGAGAACGCTCCTGATCTCGGAGAAATTTGAGTGAAAGATCGAGATCCTGTCGCCAAAGTCTTTCAACCGGTCCGTCGCGAGTCGTATCGCATCCTGATCCTGATCCATGGCGACGACCCGATTTCCATCCGACGCTTTAAGGATCGCCGCAGAATGCCCGCCTAAACCGAGGGTCGCGTCGACGAAGGTGCCGCCGGAACGTGCGTTTAAGATGTCAACGGATTCGTCCGGAAGTACCGATGCATGTATGTTTTCGGCTTTTTCAGACGGCATGTTCAAAGAGCGGAGACACACTTCTACTCCGACGGATCAATGCCGTCTTTGCCAATTTTCATCAGAATTGTTGTCGGATTAGTTCGTGAGAAATCTCAGTCGACCGAAACTGCTCCACTTGAAAATATTCAGATAAAATCCGCTTTGAGTGTCCGGGGTTGGTACTGCTGTTAGTGCTTAACTACTTAAACACTTATGTTACCATTGTCGGCATTTTCCGCAGCCCGTTCTCTGCGATGCCGAGTGCTGATATGCATATTACGTCCAAGGAAGAATCGTTGTCAAGATTTAATTTAAGGTTTCTGTTAATCACGTGCTTAAACTCCACTCGCCCGCGCCGGCCTTCAATTACAAGCCTTTTCCCTTGTTTGCGCGTATACGGTAAAGTGTAGGCTTTGTATCGAATCCATGGAATTTTTATCCGTACAACTCTTGATTTTTGGCCTTCTCGCCGCCCTGGCGAATGTTCTTGGCGGCCTGATACTGTTTCCCGGTAAGCTTCACCTCACGTATAAAAAGAGTTTGAAGTACCTTCTGGCACTGGGGGCGGGTTTCATGCTCGCCATAACGTTCTACGAGATCATCCCAAAAACAATATTAATCTGGGATAAGATGTCGCCGTCATCGGACAGGGACCTTTCCGTCCCGATGTCCCTGATCCTGGTCGGTTATTTGCTGACCCAGTTCTTCGAGCACACGATCGCCCCGCATTTTCATCTTGGCGAAGAGATCGACTCCGGTAACACTCTTTCTACGTCATCCGCGTACACGGGCGTCGGCGGGCTGCTGATCCACACGTTCTTTGACGGAGTATCCATCGCCGCGGCATCTCAGATCGATGTACGGATCGGATTTCTGGTTTTCATCGCCGTTTTCCTGCATAAGTTTCCCGAAGGTTTTACGATCGCGTCTATGCTACTCGCTGCGGGAAAGGGATTTCGAGAGGTTGTGATCGCGACGTCGATAATCGGACTCGCGACACTCGTCGGTGTACTGCTTTTTGCGTTTGTCGGATCGCGTTTCGAGTCTTCTATTGCTTATGCCCTTCCGATCGCCAGCGGCGTCACGCTTTATGTCGCAGCAAGCGATCTCATCCCCGAAGTAAACCATCATGGGGGAAAGCGGCCGCTGGTATCGATCTCAGTGTTCGCGGGCGTAGCCCTCTTTTTTGGCATTAATCTGCTCGTGCACAGCCTACTTGGCGATCACTGATCCACGGCCGCGTAGGCCGGTTAAAGTTATTTGCAACAAACCACGAGACAATAGCGTTATTGATTTGCGGAGGTGATAAGGACAATGCGTGAACCATTAGTTGCAGGAATACTGAGTCTTTTGATACCCGGCGTTGGTCAGATATACAACGGCAGAATTGTGATCGGTGTGGTCTGGCTGGTTCTAACGGGTATATCATGGATAGGCTCGGCAGGGTTGCTAGGTTGGGTCGTCCATCTGATCTCCGCGTGGTGTGCGTACAGTTACGCCAAAGACAATCCGATACGAAGCTAGAGTTTCTTTCATACAATCCTCCTTTCGCCCGATGCTTACCGGCATCGGGCTTTTTTTCGTAGTTTTCAAAAGCGGCTATTCTACAGTAAGATAGGCAGACACGCCGGGTCCCGGATGCTGGTGTCTTGCTAACTTTCAGCTGTCTAAACCGGCATTTTTATATGGTTAAAGAGGGGCTCCCCTTTGTCATTGTTCCAGCGATCATCGCGCTTGTCTTCGGCTTTTTCGGGATATGGTTAGCCGCAGCTGGCTTTGCAGCTGTTGCCTTATTCATGGCGTATTTTTTCCGCGATCCGTACCGGAACATTCCGGGTGACCCCGATATCGTTTTATCTGCGGCGGACGGAAAGGTGACGAGGATCGAGGACGGCGACGGAGGAAAACTTGTAAGTGTTTTCTTATCTCCTATAGACGTGCATATAAATAGAGCACCGATCGCGGGCCGTATCAGTAAGGTTGATTATATTCAAGGCAAAAAGATCCCGGCCACGAGCGACCAGGCCAGCTTTGTTAATGAGCGTAACGCGATAACGATAACCGGCGAGAAAATGACAGTCGTCTGTACGCAGATCGCTGGGATCTTAGCCCGCCGGATCGTTTGCTGGAACAAGGAGGGTGACATTGTTGAGATCGGCCAGAAGTACGGGCTGATAAAATTCAGCTCGCGGACCGACCTACTTATGCCAAAAGAAGTCGAGGTTCAAGTGACGATCGGACAGCGCGTCGTTGGCGGCGAAACGATCATTGCGAAGCTCCCCTAAAATGGAAACCGAAGAACCCAAAACCATTCACCGCGGAATAAAGAAAGGACTTTACGTTATCCCTACTGCGTTCACGGCGGCTAATATCGCGATGGGGTTCCTAGCAGTGCTCTATTCGATCCGCGGTTTCCAGGTGGTGAAGACGCATCCTGAGATCGCCGCCGGATACTTCGATTACGCCGCGATCGCGATTGGTCTAGCGATCCTCTTTGATACGCTTGACGGGCGAGTTGCCCGAATGACGAAGACGGCTACCGAGATCGGGGTGCAGTTCGATTCCCTTGCCGATGTTTTGACTTTCGGTATCGCCCCGATAGCGTTGATCTATAGCTGGGCCATTGGAGCTTCATTCGACGCGCAAAGCTCCGAACATGGGCTTGGCGTATTCCTTCTTTTCATGTACCTCATGTGTGGAACGTTTCGACTGGCGCGCTTCAATTTGCAAGCGACCCGGCCGCGAGTTCTTCAGGAAGGCACACCCAAGATCGACAAAAAGAATTTCGTCGGGTTACCGATCCCGCCGGCGGCCGGGCTCCTCGCTTCGTTCGTTCATTTTTCTCCGCTCCCGCTCAGTTTTCATGGCGAAGGTCTCGCCCGGTTCTACACCTACCTCGTAATGATCCTCATTGCGATCCTTGGCGTTCTGATGGTAAGCACCCTGCGATACTCGAGCATGAAGACGGTCGGCACCGGACGACGTAACCTATACCTAGTTCTGGTTATTGCCGCGATCGGAATGTTGATGTGGCTTTATTCGCAGTACGTGCTTCTGATCCTGTCCGCCGCATACGTTTCCCATGGCGTTATCTGGTACCTGTTGACCTCGATCCGTCCACGCCGGCAGACGGCGTCTCAGGAACAAGGCGTCGAGTAGTTCATCCCGATTTTAATTAAATTGAGCTTATCGCCCGCGTGTGCGCTGGCGAGCAGTGGAGATCGACGAGACTTTGGCTCCTGATCTTCGTACCGAGCGTTCGTGCGAGCTCTCTTCCGCGACATCGTCTTCGTACGACAAGCGACTTGAGATCAGCAGCGAGAGAAGCATAACGAAGAGGACGGAGACTGCCGTCGTGTGCAGTACGAAGTCGAATATGCTGTGAACGAGTATTGCAAAAATACCCGCGAGTGCACCTATCGCTACCCCGCGACGATACGTATTTCTTATTCCACCTGCTCCGCGACCAAGAAGGAAAAGGCGCCAAAGGAAAAAAGCTCCGATGATCAGCCCAACCAAGCCGCCATCGGCAAGCAGTTGTAAGTAATCGTTGTGCGCCTGTTCGACGCGTTCAAGCCCGCTCATCGAATCGTGCGCCGTATAGGCGACACCGTACGCACCGAAACCCGCACCGAATGGAATGCTCCCAGCTATGACCCGAAGAGTTACTTGCCAGATATTGCTGCGCCCGGTTGTTAGATCATCTGCGGCAGCTGTTTCCGCCAACCGCGTAAGAGATGTTTCACCGCCGACAAAAACTGCTCCTCCGACTACCGCACCCAACAGCAACACCGCTAATGCGAGTTTGAGTCCTAATCGTGAACGGCCCTTCGAGCCGGCAGTCAGCATTACGAGGAATATGATCTCGGCGACAAATGCGACCAGCCCGCCCCGCGATCCGCTAAGCAAAAGCGCCATGCCCATTAATCCGATGACGGTTATGTATAGCAGCCGTTTATCCTTCGTGACCGCACCGACGAACATCAACCCTAACGGCAATGCCATTGCCATTTCCATGTAGGCCGCAAAGTTGTGCCGGTTCACAAAAGAACCGAACGGCGCACCCGCTTCGTAGATACCATAGATCTTGAGCGGGCTAAGGACTGACTGCAGGATCGCAAAAAACGCGTACGCAAATCCGAAGACGGCAATTACCAGCGCGAGCTTCCGGATGCGGGACGCGGAATCAAGTAGGACCAACGTCACTGAAAAAAGCAGAAACAGCGCGAGGAAATGTATGGCAGTAACCTGGGTTGCGAAGGGGTCGAGCGAGATAGTACGCGGAACGTCTGAAACGGCAGCGGTACCAACAAAAGTTCCGAAGGGAATAACTTGGATGAACCCGTAGATCGCGGCCGCGAGTAAGGCCAGCGGAAGGAGGTTCGGGCTAACGCGTACGACGCCGGAGACAAAGCAATCGATCGCCCAAAGCAAGACCCCAACTGCCACCATGAAGTAAAACGCGGCGAGGACCGGTTGATGCACAGTTCCGTATGCGACCGTCGTGAATATCACGATCACGGCAATTAAAACAAATCCGAACCTATTCGCCCAGGTCATAGCTTTGTCAGCGCAAAGTCGTCGTACCAAATGCTCCCGGATATCGGACACTGCTCGCAAAAGAGACGTCCCGTCCGGATATGGACGCTATCTAAATCTGGCGGTGCGATAAACTCCATGCTCACCGGAGTCCAGTCCATCGAACCGACCGCAAACGGCTCCGACGCGACGATTCCAACATTATCCCGTCCACCGATCACCTGCACTAAAGGCGGTCCGCCGCTTCGCAAATTGTCAGTTCGCACCATGAACGACAACCGGTATCTGGCCCCAGGCTCGACTGCGATGAATTGGACGACATTGTGGAGTTCGGATTTAGCGTAGCCCTTGAAAGTAACTCGGAGGCTGCGGGCGCCCTGAAACTTTACTCCGGCATCAGGGGCGATATCGACCTTACCTTCGCCGCGGAGAATTCGCCATCCAAAGATCGTGTCTTCATGCTCGCCGATAAATGTTTCGAACCCGCCGTTCGATATAGTCTCTGCCTTCGCTTCCGCGTCGATCCCGGTCTGAACTGCGAACGCAAGTGACTCTCTAAATCGCTGCTTTTCAAATAGTCCGTGTGCGATCCTCTTTGCGGTATCCAGGTGCTTCGCCTTATCTTCCTCTCCCAACGTATTCCAGACACGAAGCGCGTTATCGGCACTTCCGCGGGCCGCGTAGAACAAGGCGAGCGTGGCACGGACGTCGGGCGTGTCCGCCGCCAACTCTTCGACCTTTTGTGGATCCTTGTCAAAGTAATCCCACGCAAGCGAAAAGACCTGCTCTCGATACACCACGCTTCGCTCGGTAGCTTTTCTGAGCTCCGAAAACGCCTCCTCGCTTCGATTCTGACGGAGATAAAAGTTACCAAGCTGCCAGTGGGGAAAGGTGTAGGTGGGCGCAACCTCGACCGCCCTTTGAAATGCCATCTCGGCATTCGCCGGCTGCTCTGCCTGTTCGTATGCACGGCCCAACTCGATCCACCAGCGATAGTCGTTTGGCGATCGTCGGACCACCTCTTCGAAAAGTCGGACCGTACTTTCAATGTTCTCGAGCGAGAAGTTTCCCTTCTCCGCCCTTGCGGCTAGCCATCTCGTCCGCGGATCGTCCGGTGCCAGGCGGATCGCAAGCTTTGCAACCTCTGACGCATCCGGTTGGTTCGGCTGCGTAAGTTGGGCGAGCATATTCCCAACCTGCCAACGGACTGCGAACCAGACAAAAAGCAATGTAAAGATAATTACAGCACCGAGCAGGATCCTGGCCCGAGTGCTTTTAGATTCGAGGACAATTAATGGAGACTCTTTCATTCTCGACCGAAAAACTCACCGATCTTCTGGACGACGAATTCCTGCTGATCCGCACCCAACTCAGGATATATCGGAAGCGCAAGCGACTCGCGTGCGGCTCGTTCCGATTCCGGAAATTCACCTTCGCGATAGCCAAGGTACTCAAAACATTCCTGCAGATGAAGCGGCACCGGGTAATAAATATCCGTGCCGATGTCGTTTTCGGCGAGGAATGTGCGGAGGTCGTCCCGCTTGGCGGTCACTCGTATCACGAACTGATTGTAAATATGACGGCAGTTTTCACGCTCGGTTGGCAGCGTCACCTCTTCAGCCAGACCTGCATCCATGAACATCGCGCGATAACGATCAGCATTCTCCTTTCGCTTATCCGACCACGTGTCCAGATGGGGAAGCTTTACCCTCAGCACAGCACCTTGAAATCCGTCGAGGCGCGAGTTCAAACCGGCCCATTTGTGATAGTAACGTTCCTCGGAACCATGAACGCGAAGAGCGAGCAGTTGGCGGGCAAGATCATCATCATCGGTAGTCATAAAACCGCCGTCACCCATACCGCCAAGATTTTTGGATGGATAAAAACTAAAACAGCCGATCGCGCTCATCGCTCCGGCTCGAACTCCATCTTCATCGGCACCGATCGCCTGGGCCGCGTCTTCGACAACGGGGATTCCATGCTTGCCGGCGACCACGTTTAACCGCGTCATGTCCGCACACTGGCCGAAGAGATGAACGGGCTGTATCGCCTTCGTCCTTTCTGTTATCAGCGCTTCTACCTGCGAAACATCCAGGTTAAAAGTCGCAGGGTCGATATCAACGAACACCGGCCTTGCAGAGAGCCGCGTTACAGCACTAGCGGATGCAAAGAAGCTGTACGGAGTCGTGATCACCTCGTCGCCCGGGCTTACGCCAACAGCCATTAGCGCCAGCAAAAGAGCATCGCTCCCCGACGCGCAACCGATCGCATACTTCGTTCCGCAGTAACCTGCCAGCTCTTCCTCGAGCGCCTTTACCTCGGCGCCGAGAATAAATCCATTGGTATCCAGCACCCGCCCAAGGGCAGCCTCGATCTCAGGACGTAACGACAGGTTTTGTTCGGAAAGGTCGAGTAAAGGAACTTTCATGTACTTGCCGGAGAGCACACATAGACGATCAAAAAAGTCTCTGTGTGCTCGGTGGCTTGATTCTAACCAAATCGGGGACTATTTGCATTTTGAGTCTTTCTTTTTTAGCCTGAACCGGCATGATTCGAGACAAATCTCTTCGCACTGCTGAAATTATTAAACGACTCAAGAAAGCATATCCGACAGCTCACTGCGCGTTGAACCACACGAACGCGTTCGAGTTGCTGATCGCTACGATCTTGTCTGCTCAGTGCACTGACGAACGCGTCAACATCGTTACCTCGACACTTTTTAGAAAGTACCGGAACCCGAAAGATTTTGCCGACGTCGCCCAGGACGAGTTGGAACAGGACATTCATTCGACAGGCTTCTTCCGAAACAAAGCCAAGAGTATTCGCGGGGCTGCGAATCGGATCATCGACGAATTCGGAGGTCACGTTCCGGAAACGATGGACGAGATCATTTCTCTCCCGGGTGTCGCACGAAAGACGGCGAATGTCGTGCTCGGAAACGCCTTTGGGATCGCGTCAGGCGTCGTTGTTGATACGCACATCTCGAGACTCTCGCAGCGACTCCGTCTCACAACGGAAAAAACGCCTGAAAAGATCGAGCTCGATCTCCAGGCGCTTGTTCCAAAGAAACATTGGGTGATGTTTCCCCACTGGATCATTTTTCACGGTCGACAGATATGCCAGGCCCGGAAACCAAAATGCACCGAATGCGTCCTCGCGGACCTTTGTCCGTCGTACGAGATTTTCGTCGGCACGAGCGGTAAGCTGAAGGCAGTAAGCAGAAAGCAGTAAGCATCGCGCGACTACGTACCGCCTACCCTACTGCCTACTGCCTACTGCCTACTGCCTACTGCCTACTGCCTACTGCCTATTGCCTTCCGCCTTCCGCCTTTCCCCTTTCGCCTTCCCTAGTTCCCCGTCGGCGGAAGCACCGGCATCTCCCCTGCTTTGAATCTCGGTAACATTTCCTCGCGCATCGCGAGTTGATAGACGGCAGCCGCCACGATGATCGCCGACTTCTTCACGTCGTCTTCAATGATCCGTTCATACGTGTCGAGATTTGTATGCCAAGTGTGTGTGAAGTACTCGATGGGATCTTGGTTAACGCTTATCCCGGGCAGACCAGCCTGGTTGAACGATGTGTGATCTGATCCGCCGAGCCCGCGATTCCTGGTTGCGGTCGCCCCGATGAAACCGATGTCTGTGAATGGATCTCCGACGGCCTTTAATACGTTCGCTGTTTCCGCCGGACCGAAAACCGAAAACCTGCGGGCTTGGCCCGTTCCCATGTCGATGTTGAAATACCCTGCAAATTTCGAGTAGTTCGCAGTCGGAGCTTCCGCTGATCCAAAGTGCTTTTTGACGTATGCCTGTGAGCCGAGAAGTCCCTGCTCCTCACCGCTCCAAAGAGCGACGCGAATCGTGCGGCGCGGCCTCACACCTATCGCATGCAAGATGCGAGCTGCTTCCATCATCACGGCGCAGCCGATCGCGTTGTCGGTGGCTCCGGTCGCAGCGTGCCAGGAGTCCAAATGTCCGCCGAGCATTACTACTTCGTCTTTCTTATCCGAACCCGGGATCTCCGCGACGACATTGTAGGAAGTTTTCCCTTCCGGAAAATATCGATTCCGTATATCGAACTCGAGCGTGACGGCAGATCCGTCCGCGAGGAGCCGCGTTATCCGGCCGTAGTCTTCGTTCCGCAGAACCACGGTCGGAAGAGTAGTCTTTGGATCCGCCTCTTCATTTCCGAAAGCTCTGATCTGACCGTGTTCTCGACCCGCATCGTTTACTCGGACCTTGACACCGCTCACTAAGAGAAACTCGTTTAGCTGGGTGACGATCTCCGTATTGGTCAATGCTCCGGGTTTT
>JANPJL010000105.1:0-7390 GCA_031425495.1 Acidobacteriota bacterium | reverse complement strand
TCAACTCAAAAGGAGCAAGAAATGGAAAGCAAAGCAAAGTTTCTCGGCCACTCGATACATCCGATCCTGATCGTCTTCCCTCTCGGTCTGCTGGCGACCGGTGTCATCTTCGACGTCATCTACCTTATCTGGGGAAACCCGAACATGGCTGGCGTGGCCTATTGGATGATCGCCGCGGGTCTGGTCGGAGGCTTGATCGCGGCGCCGTTCGGTTGGATCGACTGGTTCGGAATACCGTCGGGCACGCGTGCGAAAACTATCGGACTGATGCACGGGCTTGGAAACGTAACAGCTTTGTTGTTGTTCGCGGGAAGCTGGTGGCTCAGAAACGATCAACCCGAGCGACCGGAAATGCTGGCGAGCATATTGTCACTTCTGGGTGCCGGTCTTGCTGCGTTCGGAGGATGGCTCGGAGGCGAGTTGGTCGAGCGTCTCGGCGTCGGTGTCCACGATGGTGCCCATCTTGACGCGCCGAATTCGCTGACCAACTCTTCGGCTCGTTCGAAATAATTGAGCAGAACATAAGGGAGATCGGTAATGGCAGTAAAGCTGAAAAGTCTTAAAGACCAAGTGGTAGTGATAACGGGAGCATCGAGCGGCATCGGCTTAACGACCGCTCGCCTCGCTGCGGAGCGTGGGTCGAAGGTTGTTCTCGCTGCACGTAATGAGGACGCCCTTACGAAACTTGCGGAAGAGATCAACTCGGCCGGCGGGAGCGCGGTGTCGGTTGTCGCTGATGTTGCAGGCGAGGGCGATGTAAAAAAGATCGCAGCCGAAGCCTTGAACAGGTTCGGTGGGTTCGACACCTGGGTGAACAATGCCGGTGTGTCGATCTATGGAAAGATCGAAGAGGTTCCGATCGGAGATATGCGGCAGCTTTTCGAGACAAACTTCTGGGGCGTGGTGCACGGTTCGCTGGTGGCGGCCGAACATCTTCGCGCAAACGGCGGAGCGATCATCAATGTCGGAAGCACGCTGTCAGATCGCGCGATCCCGCTTCAGGGAATGTATTGTGCTTCGAAGCATGCGGTCAAAGGTTTCACCGACGCTTTTCGAATGGAACTCGAGGCCGAAGACGCACCGATCTCCGTTACGCTGATCAAACCCTCCGCCATCGATACCCCGTACAAGGAGCACGCAAAAAATTATCTCGGTGTCGAACCGGAGAATCCGCCACCCGTCTACGCGCCCGAAACCGTGGCTGAAACGATTTTGCATTGTGCAGAGAATCAGGTGCGAGATGTATTCGTCGGTGGCGGCGGTAAGGCTCTGTCGGTACTGGGCAAGTTCGCTCCGCGGCTGACCGACATGTATATGAACGCGACGATGTTCGGTCAGCAGCGGTCGGACAAACCTGACGATCAAATGCCGGATGGGCTCTACGAATCCACTGATTCAAGCTTGCGGGAACGCGGAGGTTATGATGGACACGTATCGGAGAGCAGTGTTTATACGAAAGCGAGTTTGCACCCGGTGTTGACCGGCGCCGCAGTCGCCCTTAGCGCAGCTGGACTTGCCTACACCATAGGAAAGTTAAAAGTGAAAAGTTAAAAACTAAAAGTGAAAAGAGAGTGAAAAGGCGACCGTGTCCAGTGCGGTATCAGCCCCGTTTTCACCTTTCACCTTTTCACGCTTTCATTTTTCCCCCTCTCACTCGCTCCCCTTTCCGTCACTTTTAGTTTTTCACTTTTAACTTTTAACTTTGAAACCGCTTGCCTTTTTTTCCGAAGTATTTTCTTATACATAAAGTGATTTCTATAACTGAAACCGATAACCTGGGAACTTCCGAGATCGATAAAGTTTCGACTCTCGGGGCCATCGCTCTCATCAATAACGAGGACAAATTGGTTCCGGCGGCGGTCGAGGCAGTGCTGCCTTCTGTAGCGGTTGCAATCGACAAGATCGTCGAACGTCTGCAGACGGGCGGGCGACTTTTTTATATCGGTACTGGTACAAGCGGCCGGCTCGGGGTGCTGGACGCATCGGAGATCCCACCAACATTCGGAGTTTCGTACGAACTTATTCAGGGAATCATCGCCGGTGGTTACGACGCTCTGCACAAGGCGACCGAGTCGAGCGAGGACAACAAACAGCAGGGTGCAGAAGACTTGAAGGCCCGAGGTTTGACCGCTCAAGATGCCGTCGTCGGCATCGCCGCTTCGGGTCGGACACCGTACACGATCGGTGCCGTGAAATATGCACGCGAGCTAGGTTGCTTCACGGCATGCATCGTCTGTAACCCCGATTCTGAACTTACGAATGCAGCCGAGATCGCGATCGTTCCCGTCGTCGGCCCCGAGGCCCTTACCGGTTCGACCCGCATGAAAGCCGGCACGGCGCAGAAGCTGATATTAAACATGATCTCCACAGTCGCGATGATCCGGCTCGGTTACGTCAGCGGAAACCGAATGACGAACATGAAGGCGTCGAATGAAAAGCTGCAAGATCGCGCGGTAAGAATTTTGATGGACGAGGCGGATATCGAGGAAGCGATGGCTACGAAGTTGATGGAAGATGCTGCTGGTGATTTGCGCGTCGCGCTGGTCATGCAACGATCCGCGTCAAGCGCTTCAACCGCGCGATCGTCTCTCGAAAAGAATCATTTTGTGATTGATGAGGCAATCGCGGACTTAAACACCCCGTGACTGTGCATCACAGGGTGTCGATGACCAGATTCGAAACTGCCCGCGGCGGGACACGGCAACCTACTTTTTTGTGTAATTTCGTGTGAGTCGTACTGTTTGTAATGTCGGGCTCGTTCGTGTGTTTCGTGCGTTTCGTGGTTTGGATTTAAATTAAGAGAACCACGAATCACGCGAAACACACGAACATGAACACGAAATAGGAAAGATTTAAATCCAGAGCGACTTCATTGCTTCGTAGTTCCAGGATTCGGTGCTCAAGTGCGGTAACCACGAAATCACACGAAAGTAATTGGCGTTTGAATAATGCAAACACTCGATCTCATCATCATCTTCGGATACCTGATAGGCATCACTACCTTTGGTATTTGGTACGCCGGTAAACAGGAGACGACCGAAGATTATTTCGTCGGCGATAGAAACGTGCCGTGGTGGGCGATCGCGATGTCGATCGTCGCAACCGAAACAAGTACGATCACGTTCATTTCCGTTCCCGGCTACGCATTCGCGAAAGCGGGAAACTTTCAGTTCCTGCAGCTCGTGCTCGGCTACATGCTCGGGCGAATTGTGATCTCGCTTGTGTTCATCCCGATGTATTTTCGGGGCGAGCTTCAGACGGTATATCAACTTCTCGGCGAAAGGTTCGGCGGTAAAGTGAAACTACTTGCGTCGAGCTTGTTCGTAATCATGCGGAACATCGCTGATGGCATTCGCCTTTTGCTTACGGCGATCGTGCTCGCAGCGGTTTACACAGCATTTCAACCTGGCACCGATCCTGCCGCCGTAATAGTCGGGTCGATCGTTCTGCTCGGCGTCGTAATGATCATTTTCACGTTCTACGGCGGAGTGGAAGCGATCATTTGGATCGAGGTCGTCCAGCTCGTGATCTACATCGGTGGTGCGATCGCCGCCGCGGTCGTGCTCATCCAGAACATCGATGGTGGGTTTAGTGGAGCCGTTGCGATCGGGCAACAATTCGACAAGTTCGACGTTTTCGACTTCACATGGGACATGGCCAAGACCTACACATTTTGGGGCGGCCTGATCGGCGGATGTTTCCTGACGATGTCGACGCACGGCACCGATCAGTTTCTGGTCCAGCGATATCTTTGCACCGACAAACCGCGGGCAGCGATCACCGCTCTGCTCACGTCCGGAGCCGTCGTCCTTGGCCAATTCATCGGATTCCTTTTTGTCGGCGTGCTGCTCTTCGCGTTTTACGCCCCGTATGCATTGCCCGGTTATGAAGGCGCGACCGGAGCTTTTCCATTCACCGGCGGCGACAAGGTGTTCCCTGATTTCATAACGAAGAAAATGCCGACCGGCCTCGCGGGACTGGTCGTCGCAGCGATCTTTGCCGCAGCGCTTTCGTCGTCGCTGAACTCGATCGCCGCGACGGCTGTTAATGATATCTACAAACCATTCGCAAAGGACAAAACCGACAAACATCTGATGAGGATCGCAGGGATCCTGACGGTCGTAGTCGGCTTCGTACAGATCGCGATCGCCGTTGGATTGAAAGACGTGAACAGTTCGGCGTTGGGTCTCGCTCTAGCGGTCGCATCGCTGATCAACGGCCCGATACTCGGCGTGTTCCTCGTCGGAGCATTCATAAAACGAGCTCGCGAGGTTCACGCACTGACCGGCATGATCGTCAGTATTTTGGTGATGACCTACATACTTCTCGCATCCAATAAGTTCGTCCCAGGTCCCGTGATCGCATGGCCATGGTACGCATTGATCGGAAGCATGATCACGGTAACTGTCGCTCTCATCGCGACCCTGGTAATTCCAAGTTCGAAATCTGAAATTGAATAATCGTGAGTAAATCAAATTTTCATCATCTATTTCTTTCCGTGTTTTCCTCTCTCATTCAGTGTGCTCCCTGGTCATCGTCGTGGGGACCACAGAAAACACGGAATACACGGAAGTACACGGAAACGATCGCCGCCACTCTGCTGCTGACTTTCATAACGCAGGTCGCTCTAGTAGGTATCTCCGCGTCTCCGCGTCTCGGCGGTTCAGCTCCCGTGCAGACGTCTCGCCTCGAACCGTCGGAAAAGTCGTTGAAGCAAGCTGAGAAACACCTCAAGAAAATGTCCGTCGATGAGAAGGTCGGACAGCTTATTCACATCGGCATCAATGCACGGTTCACGAATCAAGAGAGCGCGTATTTCAAGGACTTGAAACGTCACGTCGTCGAGAACAAGATCGGCGGGGTCATATTCTTTGGTGCACCGATCTATGAGACGACGCACCTCGCCAACCGTATGCAGGAAGCGGCCGCGACACCTTTGCTGATGTCGCTCGATGCCGAGACCGGTATCGGAATGCGGTTCGAGGACGCGACGAACTTTCCGTGGGCGATGGCCGTCACGGCAACCGGCGACCCGGAATATGCGCGTCGGATGGGTGTCGTGACGGGACGTGAGGCACGAGCGATAGGGATACAGCATGTCTACGCACCGGTCTTCGACGTAAATAACAATGCCGCCAATCCCGTGATCAACGTCCGCAGCTTTGGCGAGGATCCGAACGACGTAGCCAGATTCGGCATCGCCTTTGCGGAAGGAATCCAGAGCCAACGCGTGATCGCAACCGCCAAACATTTTCCCGGTCACGGCGACACGGCCGTCGATTCTCACCGCGGCTTGCCGATAATCGATTACTCGCGTCAGCGCCTCGAACAGACAGAGCTCGTTCCGTTTCGCAAAGCTGTCGATGCCGGTATCGGATCGATCATGATCGCCCACATCGCGCTGCCGCAGATCGACGGCGAAGAAGTTAAACCGCTCAAGAACTTTATCCAAGGCGATGCCGAGCACGGAGCCGAGATCGTGAATCAATCGGCCACAATACCGGCGACGCTCTCGGCAAAGGTGCAGACGGACTTGTTGCGAAACGATATGAAGTTCAAGGGCCTGATCGTATCCGACGCGATGAGCATGAGCGGACTGACCATCTATTTCACACAGGAAGAAGCAGGCGTCCGTGCGTTCCTCGCCGGCACCGATATTCTCGAAAAGCCGGCGGATGTCGATGCCATGCTTCGAGGAATAAAAGCCGCGGTCGCGTCAGGCCGGATACCGATGGCGCGACTCGACGATTCGGTTCGTCGTCAGCTTGCGTGGAAACACGAGCTGGGTTTGTTCAAGGAGCGAATGACGCCGCTCGATCAGATCGACCGCATCGTATCGAATGCTGAGACGATCGCACTCACGGACGAGATTGCGACAAAAGCTCTAACGCTTGTCCGCAGCGACGCCAGCGACCTTCCACTGGACCGTGCGAAGAAGATCGCCGTTATCGGAATTTCGAACGGCTTTGACGCTGGCGTGATGAATAGCTTTGTTGGCGGGTTGAGATCGAACGGGCTGCGATTCACGTCTGCGTACATTCAGGAAAACACGCTGCAGCAACAAATCGACACTGCACGAAAAGTTGTGAGCGAGGCGGATGTAGTTATCGTCGGCCTGTACGGCCGCGTGCGTTCGGGAGCAAAGAACAGTGTCGGCGTCCCCGAGAATGGCGCCGCGATCTTGCGTGAGGCGCTTGCTGCGAACAAGCGAGTGATCGGCATCAGCTTCGGCAATCCCTACGTACTCGGAGCGTTTCCTGAAATGAGAACTTATCTTGTCGCCTACGGCGACATGCCTTCCCTCCAACGCGCCGCGGCGAGGGCGATCATGGGAACGCAGGACATCACTGGGAAACTCCCGATCACTCTGCCGGGTTTGCATCCGCGGGGGACGGGGATACAGCTACAGAAGCAATAAGGTTTTTTGGTTGCGGATTGTTTCGTGTGTTTAGTGGTTATGCTTTTTCCAGCCTCACATCGCATCGACTCGTTGTTAGGAAAGGAAAGCGAACCACGAAACACACGAAACACACGAATCGCACGAAATGATTTGCGTCCTCCCCGATTACAATTCGTAACCGAATGACACCTTCCTGGCAGATAGAGAATTTTCTCGACGTTCGCGATAACGAACTTCACATCGATGGCGTCAACGCCGTCGAGCTTACACGCGAGCACGGCTCGCCGCTGTTCGTCTACAGCGAAGCTCGGATCCGTCGCAACATCGAACGCTTAAAGAAAAGCGCATCGGTCGTCGATTGCCCGCTAAAGATCTGTTACGCGGCGAAAGCGATGTCGACGCTTGGGATCTTGAGTGCGGTGAAAGATGCGGGTATCGATATCGAGGTCAACTCCGGCGGCGAGCTTTGGAAAGCGCTCAAGGTCGGTTTCGCTGGCGAGCAGATAATCTTCAACGGGACAAGCAAGGAAGTTTGGGAGATCGAGAATGCGATCGACGCAGAGATCTACGCGATACAAGTCGATTCTCTGTACGAGCTTTCGCTGATCGACGAGACCGCCAGGCGATTGAACAAGCGTGCGAACGTCAGCCTTCGTCTCGTCCCCGAGATCGAAACGGGGACACACTCAGGTTTGCAGACGGCGTTGCTAACGTCGAAGTTTGGAATGATGCCCGACGAAGCGTTCGACGCCTTCCGTCAATACAAAGATTCGCCGCACATCGCTCTTCGCGGAATCCATCTCCACATCGGCTCGCAGAACCCCGAACCGCAAGCGTACGCCGAAGCGTTTGCCACTCTCTTCGATTCGCTTCTCCACATCCGCAGCGAAACCGGAGTCGAGCTTGGTCACATCAATCTCGGTGGCGGGTTTCCCGTAAATTATCTCCGCGATCCATTGCAGGCTCCCGAATTTCCTAGCGAGCAACGCG
>JANPJL010000104.1:0-7016 GCA_031425495.1 Acidobacteriota bacterium | reverse complement strand
TGGTGGCTGGGCCGTCTGCGTCTATCGCCTGTTCTGCGGCTCGGGTCAGGAGCACCATTCAATATCTCGAACGGATCCGGATCCGCAAACGATCGCAACCTCGATGAGGTATCCACCGATCGTCCGAACTATAGCGGAGATCTCAGCTCCCTTATCTGGCGCCTTCGCGGTAAACCTTTTCCGCAGGCGGTATTCGATCAGTTCACATTTGCTCCGATCGGGAGCGCCGGCGATCTCCCGAGAAACGCTGGCAAAGGGCCGCGGCTTTTTCTGCTCGATCTAAATGTTACGCGCGAATTTCGGTTCTCCGAACGATTCCGCCTCCGGCCAAGCGTCGAGGTTGGGAACGTTTTCAACAGCACGGTATTCACGTTCGGAGCGGAGTTCATAAATCTCAATCCGACGAACACCGAGCAGGTGGCGAGCTTCCAGCAGGAATTTCTCGTCCCATCCCGCACCCTGAGGAACCGGCAAATTCGGTTGGGTCTGAGGTTCGATTTCTGAGCCAGGATTGGAAACAAGAGGGCGTTTTATAAGAGTAGACACGAAACGCCCTGGATTGCTGGCGTTTGGCGTCGCGGACACGAAATCCCGACGCTAAACTGCCATCGCGACACATGAGAATTATGGTGACTAGCCCGCTTCAAATGTGGTAACTTTGGTGTGTTGAACATCTTTGTTCACGCCCACCTATGAGCCACGCAATAGAGAGCACAGGGGTGCTCACCGAAGTTTCAGTTGAGTCGGTTCTTCTCGACGCCGATCTCTTCGTCAAATACAGTTCACCGGAAAAGGCATTTAAGCTGCTTCACGATTCGCTGGAGCGTAGCCCGCGCTCGATCGCCCTGCGCGAGAAGCTTCGCGACATCTGCATAAAGCAAAAGAATCTCAACGAAGCGGCGAGGCAATGCCTTGCACTGGTTAGTCTCTATATCGGTCGTGAGGAATTCGATCTCGCATACGATCGTTTGCAGGAAGCCAAGCTGCTCGATCCGCGAGTCTCGGTCGCCCCCGGACTTGAGGCGATACGCCGTGCCCGGCGGCCGGACTTCGCGGTCAACCGCGACCGTTCGCCGCAGAAAGTTCGAACCGACGTCACATTCGCCGGAAACCTTGGTTACGTGACGATATTCGATGCCGTCCAGGTCATCGAGAGTGCAAAGATGACGGGCTTGCTCGTCGTAAAATCCGACATGCACCTCGGCAACGTATCCTTTAACGACGGCAAGATCGTAGACGCCGAATGTAACGGTCACAACGGCCACGGAGCATTCAGAGACATCATCGAGATCAACAGCGGTACATTCGAGTTCACCATTTCTGATAATGAGTTCCCGGTCGTCATAAACATCGTCAGCAACACCAACTTTCTTTTAGACGTTCTGACCGAACTAGATAACGAGCGTGCCGAGAAGGAAGGCCTGCGCAGCGTTGCGTCGGAGCTGGAGTAGTCGGTGATCAGTTGTCAGTTGTCAGTTGTCGGTTGTCAGTCGTCAGTTGTCAGAAGCTAGAAGTCAGAAGTCAGAAGTCAGAAGGCAGAAGGCAGACGGCAGAAGGCAGGCTTTTGGAGGTCGACTTCCGACTTCCACTTGCAGCTTCTGCCTTTCAGATTTCAAATTTCAGATTTCAAACTTCTGACTGCCGGCTTCTGGCTTCTGGCTTCTGGCTTCTGGCTCTGGCTTCCGACAACTGACAACTGACAACTGACAACTGACAACTGACAACCGACGACTGACTAACTTCTTGACTTAAAATCCCATTTACCCCAAAATATAGTGCACCTCGCTTCCCCAAGCACTATAGAATGTTTAAGCTCCAACGTTTAGAAATCACAGGTTTCAAGTCCTTCGCGGACTATACCGAGATCGTATTCACTGGAAACGGCATAACCGCCGTCGTTGGCCCTAATGGTTGCGGGAAATCGAATGTCTCCGACGCCATATCCTGGGTCCTCGGCGAACAGCGAGCGAAATCGCTGCGCGGCGGTGAGATGAAGGACGTGGTCTTTCAAGGATCTCGCAACCGTAAACCGGGCGGTATGGCTGAAGTAGTGCTTCATCTCGTTCGCGACGACGAAACATTCGACATCGACGAGAACGAGCTAGAAGACATAGACGAGACACTCAGTGCTCTCGATGAATCCGCCGTTGATGTTGACGCGCTCGAGGCCGACACGTTGGACGCAGAATCGCTCGAGGTTGTGGCGGAGTTGGCGGTCGTGGATGGCGAAGAGATCCGCAATCCGCAATCCGCGATCCGCATTGGAGATGAGTTTGAGGTCGAGAAGGTACAGGCCGCGCAAGTCGGATCAATACAAACCGTAGAGCGGACGATCAAAACGAAACGACATTGGCGCCCACGTTCGTTTGCCCTCGACTTCGCCCCCGGCGAGGCGGTTTCCGTGACTCGTAGGCTATATCTTTCTGGCGAGAGCGAGTACGAGCTGAACGGAAAGACTTGCCGGCTACGAGACATTCAGGACCTTTTTGCGGGGACCGGACTTTCAGGGGCACACTACGCGATCATCGAACAGGGCCGCATTGGCCAGATCCTTTCTGCCAAACCTTCTGATCGGCGCAATCTGATCGAAGAAGCTGCCGGAATTTCCAAATTCCGGACACGCCAGCGTGCGGCTGAAACCCGCCTCGACTCCGCCCGCACAAATCTCGGCCGTATTTCCGATATCGTTTCCGAGATCGAGAAGCAGGCGAATTCACTTCGACGACAGGCTGGAAAGACCCGTCGTTACATCGTCCTTCAGGAAGAGTTCCGTGTTCTCCTCCGCCAGCTCTTCGCCGCCGAGGGAAGCTATCTTTCTACGGCAATAGAATCTTTTGCAAAGCAGCTTACCGAGGCGATAGAGCTCGAGAAGAGTTTCACGATAAAAGTCGCAGAGCAGGAAGAAGCATTTCGCGAGGCGACCCAGCGTGCGAGATTCGTCGAGGAAACGCTCGCCGAAATTCGCCGTCAGCACGCGGATAACGAGCTCGAGCGCGATCGTGCCGAGCGGGAGCATCGTTATCAGGCAGAACAGATCGTCAATCTGAACAATCGAGCCGAGTCGCTCGGCGGTGAGATCGAAGCGATCGAGCAGCGGTTGAAGCTGATCGAATCCGAGCTCGAACGGCTCAACGAAGAAGACGAAGCCGAAAGTGCCGAAGCGGATGCGTCCCGGCAGATCCTGATCGAAGCGGAAAAGCAGTACGCGCTAAAGCTTGATGACGCCCGCAGGATCGAGGACGAACTCGAAGCTCATCGTGCCGATCTGATGAAACACACCGCAGGCGTAGGGCGGTTCGATGAAATTGCACGTCAGCTTGAAGCAAATGCCGAACGTCTGACCGAGCGGCTCCACGGACTTGAGCGGGAAGCGGAACGAGCCGCAGAAGCTTACGAGGCATTCGTAAAAGAGGCAGGCGAACTGGAGGCGAGCCAGATCGCCGATACCGCAAAGCTCGAGTCGCTCCAGGTTGAGAAGACCGAGCTGATCGCCGGTACGTCAGCGGCCCGCGAAAAATTGCGCGGTTCCGAAGAATCGCTTAGAAACCTTGAGGCAGAACAGCTCAAGACACGGAACCGACGAGACACATTATCCGAGCTCGACGAGAACCGTGCCGTCTACGCTCCGCAAATACAAAAGCTCTTTGCTGCGCAGGAACAGATCGGGGTACGTCTCGCCGGCGTGCTTGCGGATTTCCTCAATGTCGACGAACGCTACGAACTCGCGATCGAGAGTTTGTTTGGTCACCGACTTCAGACCGTACTCGTAGACAGTATCGAAGACGCAAAAACCGTTACGGCATGGCTCGAGCAAAATGCGATCGGACGTATTGCGATTCTCGCGGCACCGTCTTTAAGCGGAGCCAGGTCCCAGCAGACGGCATTCGATCCCGTCGTCGCGAACGTTCTCGGTGTGCCGCACGATCTACTCGCGAAGCTTAACGAAGTCTTCCCGAGAGAGATGTCTGCAAGGATCGTCGACGAGGCTCGCGACGCGGATCTTACATCAGGCGAAACATTCGTTACGCTCAGCGGCAGTGTAATTACGCCGGCGGGACTTTTCATCACCGGCCGCGAGGTGACGGGCGATCAGCCGAACGCGTCGCTGCTCGCGTTCAAACGTGAGTTGTCAGGATTGGGAACTACGTTGATCGCGTTGGATGAAGAGATCCAACGGGCCCGCGCAATTTCGGACGAAGACGGTCGCGTCCTGGCGTCGTTCGACGAGAAAACGGTAGACCTGCAGTCGTTGATCATCAAGGTCGAGCGAGGACTGCATGGCCTCGATATCCAACGCTCAACTACCCGTCAGGAGATCGACCGAGCCGACCGTCACAAAAAGGTGATCGCCGAAGAGCAACGACAAACCGTCGAAGAGCTCGAGCAAGTGCGCGTACGGACCGCAGAAGCGGCGGAGAATCGCAGCGAGGCAGAACGTCTGCGAAACGATTCGCACAATGAAGTCGAACGGATCAACGCATTGCTTGCCGCAGCGCGAGCAAAATCCGACGAAGAAAATGCAGCGGTGAATGAGAAACGCACTCTCGCCGCTACATCGAGCGAGCGTCGTCGCTCGGTTCAGTCGGCGCTTCGCCGAGTGGAGAACGAGCAAAAAGAACTTGAGTCACGTTCCGCACTCGAGACGTTGGAGCTCACGGAAATTGATGCGAAGATCGCGGGACTAAGAGAATCGACCGCGTCGATCGCCGATCGAATTGCCGGTGCCGAGACTCAGAAGTCGGTTGAGGAAACGGAGATCGCAACGGCAATCGCCGAGGTTACGGACGCGAGACAAACGGCGGATGCAATGTCGACCGAGCTTGCAGATCTGAATCACCGGTCCGCGGACGCTCTGAACGAACGTGCCGCGATTGAGGTCCGACAGACTGAAGCCGTCACGCGCCTCAAGAACGTAAACGAAAAATGTTCGCAGGATCTTAATACGCAACTCGCCGCTCTGATCGAGTCGGAAGCATTGCCCGATGAGTTCGATCTCGAGGCGTGTCGCGAGAACGTGGACGATCTCCGCAACAAGCTCGACGGTTTTGGCGCGATCAACATGCTCGCAGTTGAGGAGCTTACCGAGGCTGAAGAACGTCTCTTATTTCTCACCTCGCAACGTCAGGACATTATCGATAGCATCGCGTCGGCCGAAGAGGCTCTTCGAGAGATCAAGGAGCGATCGCGAGCCAAGTTCCGCGATGCGTTCGAGGCGATAAACACGAATTTCATAGAGTTTTTCCATGAGTTATTCGGCGGCGGTAAGGGCGAGATGACGCTGCTCGAGAATGAGGACATTCTGGAAGCCGGCATCGAGGTCGTCGCACAGCCGCCCGGGAAACGCCTGCAGAATATTCTGCTGCTTTCAGGCGGTGAGAAGGCAATGACGGCGATCGCACTCGTCCTTGCGATCTTCCGATACCGCCCATCACCTTTCTGCTTGCTCGACGAGGTCGATGCTCCGTTGGATGACGCGAACGTCGGCCGTTTCGTCAACAAGATCGCCGGCATGTCCGAAAAGACACAGTTCATCGTTATCACGCACAACAAGCGAACGATGGAAGCCGCACGTGCACTCTATGGAGTCACGATGCAGGAAGCCGGCGTGTCGAAAGTCGTCTCCGTTAAATTCGAATAGCAGGTTGGTGTGATTTCGGTTTCGTTCGTGTTCTTTTTCGTGTGTTTCGTGTATTTCGTGGTTTTCTTTTTTTAAGTCAAACCACGAAATACACGAAGCGGATAAGAAATCAAGAATGCTCTCAGACCTACCGCCATACTCACCTGACAAGCTGCTTCAAACCTTTCACTTGATCCTTTCATCAAACTCGCTGACCGTCTGATATCATTTTCGTGATTTCAGCGTCTATCACTTGTATGAGTTCGTCGTCTTGTTTCGTGTTCCTTTTCGTGGGTTTCGTGTGATTCGTGGTTTTCTTTTTTTTCAATCCGAACCACGAAATACACGAAACACACGAAAAGGAACGCGATATTTAGAACATACAAATACACGAGAACAGACTTACATGAATTTTCCGAGATCGATCATTTTATTTGCGCTCGCGGTGGTTTGCCTGACAGCGGCGGTTGACGCTCAGACGAAGCGACGGACGAAGCCGGTAGTTAAGAAGCCCGCCGTTGTCGCCTCGCCCTCATCGGTCGCGGTCGAGGAAAAACCGACCGTTGTGTCGACGAAACCAAAAAAGAATGAGCGACCTGCGGCTAGGGGAGCTGCAACAAAAGAGGCGCCTACGGTGCAGCAGGCGGCTGTGGATCAGCCGTACTTCTACCAGTTCTCGCAGCCGGATTTCGATACCAGTAAGATAATTATCCAGCACGACGAGACAGGGCGCGGAACGATCACTTTTACGAAGAGGATGTTTAGCGTTACCGAAACCGATCCGCTGCAAGTCTCAACCGCGGCGATGGAGCGGATCAACGGCGCATACGACGCGCTAAATTTTCTCGACTCGACCGATAACTATCAATACGAGAAAGATTATTCGCACCTCGGTGTCGCTACGTTTAAATTGAAGAAAGCTGCGAAACAAAGAACCGCGACGTTCAACTACACGATCAACAAGGAAGCGAAAAAGCTCCTGGATGAATACCGAAAGCTCAGCAACCAGTTCATCTGGATATTCGAGATAACCGTCGCCCGCGAAAATCAGCCGCTTGAAGCTCCAAAACTTCTCGACGCCCTTGATGCGTTGATCCGGCGAAACGAGATCTCCGACCCATCACAAATGGGTCCGCTCTTGAATGAACTTGCGAACGACGAACGCATCCCGCTGATCGCTCGCAACCACGCGCGAAAACTTGCAGCGAAAATCGGGAGGAAGTGGTAAGTGGTAAACGGTAAGTGGTAAGTGAAGAACGCCGTTGCATCTTTCACTTACCACTTACCACTTACCACTTACCACTTACCACTTACCACTTACCACTTACCACTTACCACTTACCACTTACCACTTACCACTTACCACTTACCACTTACCACTTACCACTTACCACTTACC
>JANPJL010000103.1:0-22018 GCA_031425495.1 Acidobacteriota bacterium | reverse complement strand
ATCTTGATCTTCACCTCGTCGTGCTTCGAATTCCACATCTTCGCAGCGCGTTCGAGATTGAGTACATTTTCCGGCTCGAGGAAATCATGCGCGTACATCGCCATCACTGCGTCGTATTTGTAGCCCGCTTTGTTGTAGTTGTTGAGAAGATCGGTGACGCCGATCTCCATCATCTCGATATCCGATTTTTTCCCGGCGAGCTCGGGGTTGAACATGTCGAACGGCTTTCTATCGGTGTAAGGATCCAGCGAGTATGGATCGAGGTAATACTGCGTGAACGCTTCGACATAAGCTCCGCGGTTTCCCTGGCTGATCCAGAGCAACACCTTGTTCCCATCCGGAGCCTCCCAATAAAACGGAACCTTTCCGGGAGCAAGGTCGGTCGCGTTTCCAATAAACGTATTCGCACCGGTGACCATGTATTTCGTCCCGCCCGACGCGAGCATCGAAGCGATCGGCATGGGATGCCCGGGCACGTCGTTCATGTACGCGACCTCCGACGTAATGCCATAGGTCTTCTGCAACCGAACGAAATCGTAGTTAAGCCGATTCAGTTCTTCGGCGCCCATATAGTCCGTGTGCATGCTGCCCCAAGCAGTCGAGAGCAAGATCTGTCCGGACTTGATCAGATTCATCAGCCGGGTGATCTTCTCTTTGTCTTTTGGCAAGACCGATGCCGGTTTTTTCTGACGCTTCAGCCACTCGTTCACCTGCCAGACACTTTCGATCGTCCAACGAAAATCCTTGTTAGCTTCCGCGATTCGAATGACTTGGTCTATGTGCCGCGCCGCCCGTTCGCGGATCGCGTTCGGCGGCTCGACGAATCCGAAATCGTAGTGCGACGACGGAATGACGTAGATCGTTTTTATCGGACTGGCCGGGAGCTTGCCCTGTCCAATAACATCGAGGGAAAGCAGCGTTCCCAAAACATAAAATGCCAAAAATAGACCTCTTGTCTTGCGCATGCTTTCCCTCGATCTGTCTGCCCTCGCTCGTTGATAATCCTAGAAGCTAAATCGGGCAGAGAGCTGTATCTGGCGCGGCCCGCCAAACCCCAACAGTCCGCCGAGCTGGTTCCCGACCGTCGCGTTGCTCTGGCCGAAGAATGCACACGGGTTGAACGTGTTGTTGTCCGAACAGATCAAACCACCTGACGGGTCAGCAAAATTGACCCTGTCCGTAATGTTGAAGATCTCCATCCGCAATTGCAGCGTCGTCGTCTCAGTGATCCGCGTCAGCTTTCCGATAGAAAGATCGACCTGCGCGAAACTCGGTCCGCGTAATATATTGCGTCCCGCATTCCCGAATACTCCGCTACCCGCGTTCGTAAACGCGGCCGGATTGAACTGACACTCCGGCAGGCTTTGACCCGAGCACCGAACGTTGCTAGGTGAGTACGGATCAACCCCGGGAACAAGATTGGGACGGAATGAGAATCCGCCAAAGACGCCCCCTGAAACAGTCACGTTAACCGGCAGGCCACTGCGGGCCTGTGCGATCGCGTTTACGTTCCAGCCGTCGACGAGCCAACGCGGTCCGTCACCGAACCAATCACGAAACGCTAGTTCGTATCCTGCATCGAGCGAAAAGTTGTGCCGAACATCTTGGTCGCTGCTCGCACGGTCGTTCGCGATGTTGTTCGGATCCTGATAGTCCTTGAAGAATCCGGCCACGTTGTCGATCGCGTGCGACCAAGTGTAGTTCGCATTGAATCGCAGCCCCCTAGTCAGGTTACGTTTAAACGTAACCTGCATGCCGTTGTAGTTCGACTCCGGATATCCGCCGACAGCGAAGATATCACCGTAAGCCGACGTCAAAGGGCGAACGCCTGCGGGGTTTGCGCGATTGATGTTCCGCGGAGAAACGACGCCATCAGTCAGCAGGTGCGAAACGTGATTCCCGACATAGCCGACTTGAAGTGTGCCGATACCAATATCCTGCTGGATGTTCAGCGACCAGTGCTGGGCCATTGCCGTCTGCAAGTCCTTTTCGATTGCAAATGCGGCTGGAACTCCACAGTTGAAGATACGGTCGTCAACAGGGTACTGAAACGTCGGGCCGCCGTTAGCGCAGAACAACCATTCAAAAACGTTAACCGATGTCGGATGGAATGTGTTCGCGTGCGGCGATCCGAAGCTTGCCGGTAGCTCACGGTTATAGAAAATTCCGTAGCCGCCGCGAAGGACGGTCTTTTGATTTCCAAACACATCGAACGCAAATCCGACACGCGGACCGAAATTATTCGTGTCGGCATCATGGATCTTTTGACCGATCGGCGTGTAGGTGAGAGTGCTGACGTCAAAATTCTGAAGAAGTCCATCGGCTTCGCGGCTGACCGTGCTCACGTCGTAACGCATGCCGAGGTTCAACGTAAGACGCGGATGGGCCTTCCAGTCGTCCTGGACGAAGAACGAGTAATTCTCGTTTGCGTAGTCGAGCTGCGGATGACCGTTGCGCGATATGACGAACGGAGAATTGGTCGCGAAATCGTTGAGGCCAAAGAAGATAAGCGAATCCTGCTGAAGCGATTCAGCCGAGCGACGGTTCAATCGAATGTCGACACCGGCTTTTAGCGAATGATCACCCTTTACGAGGGTCAAAGTATCCAGGAAGTGATAGACCGTTCCAGTTCGAAACTGGTTGAACTGTGCCGGACCAGGCACAGCGAGAGCACCGTCAACAAACGAGAGATCGAATCGCGGAAGCGTTGAGGGACCCGCGCTCGGATTGGTCTTGTTGTTGTTGATCCCGAACGCGAGTTCGTTGACCATAGTCGGCGAAAGCGTGTAGTTATGCGACGCCTTGAAGAGCTGGACCGTCAGCGTACCGGGCGCGATCTGGTCGCTCGCGACACCGTACGGAACGTCCGTTTTGGAATCGTTGATGTTGTACCTGACCGAGAACTGACTCTTATCCGACTGTGCCCAATCCAGCTTGAACGAACCTGTATCTTCGCGAAGATCGCTATCGCGAGAGGCTTCGTAGATTCCCCGATTCGGATCGGGAACATTGCTGGTTGTCGGGAAAAACGGTGCGGTCGGCAATGGCATCGTGGCCAGGATCGGACGAATCGAAGGAACAAACGTGGCTCGGAATGCGGCTGTCGGCACGAGTGTCCTGAAGTATATTCCTCGCGTCTGGCGAACACCTTCGTAGTTACCGAAGAAGAAGAGCTTATCGCGCTTGATCGGACCGCTGATGTTGCCGCCAAACTGATTGAGGCGGAACTTTTGCTTACCTGCGAAGTAGTCTTCTGAATCAAGAGCTTCGTTGCGGAAGAATTCGAAAATGCTACCGTGGAAATCGTTACCGCCCGACTTCGTGATCGGATTGATAACGGCGCCGATGGCCTGACCATACTGGGAAGAGTAATTCTGTTCGAGCACTTGTACTTCCTGGACACTGTCCATGCTGACGCGGTTTACACGCGATTCGATACGACCGAGAACATTGGACGTACCGTTCAAGTCAATGCGGCCGGCATCAATGCCGTCGACGAGTACGCTGGATCCGCCGAAGGTGGAGGGAATACCGTTGATACTTGTCTGAAATTGATTGGTCGTCTGCACAGATCCTGGAACCGTGGCGAGTAGCTGCGTGAAGTCGCGCCCGTTTATCGGGTTATCGGTAATGCGGTTCGTATCGATGGTGTCGCTGAGGGCTGAACCTTCCGTGTCGGTTCGTGTTTGATCGATGACCTCAACGACCGCGTTAACACCGCCGGCCGACATCGCGATATCGGCCCGCGCTCGATCGCCCACAGCTAGTTTCAGGTCTTTAACGGTAGTTGTCGTAAAACCTGAGCCGGCCGCTTCGATGGTGTAATCACCAGTTGGCAGCGACGGAACGTCGTATCTTCCCTCTGCGTCGGTCTGGACGACGCGCTTCTCATTTGTCGCCTGATTCGTCACGGTGACCGTAGCGTTCGGCACGATCGCCCCGTTTGAATCAGTGATGACACCGGTGATCGATCCCGAATTTGATTGGGCGGCCGCCGAGATCGAGAGAATAATTCCGATGACAGCGAGAGAAACCGCTCGGGTGATTTTTTTTATTGCGTTGGTTTTCATTTGTTCCTCCAAAATTCTTGCGAACTGTTTCCCTAAACTTTTGTACAGCTATTTTTTGTTGCGATCGCCGAGATGGCTACAAGATCCGGCGTCCACGCGCCGTCCTGCTTCGGATAATATTTTTCCAGCCGTTCCGCCGTCATGGACACGGTGGGGGTCACATCGCGGATCGGCACTTCTTTTCCGTCAAACAAACTGACAATGCCATCGACGCAGCGGAGTGCGACGTACTCGGGGAACATCGCCTGGCTGACCTTCAGCGCTTCGCCGCGCATCATCCATTCTTTTTCGTGGTCGCCCGACAACCCAAAACCCGCGACGGTCACCGTATCCGAATCGAAACCAGCAGCGAGGTAGCCTTCATAAGCTCCTTGCGCGGTTTCATCGTCCATCGCGAATATCACATCGACAGCACCTTTTTCGGTGAGCGTTTCCGTCGCTATCTTTTTCGCGATCGATGGCGTCGCTTCGCCGTTGATCGATGCCGTGACGATGGCATCCGCTTGCACGCTCCGAACCCCGTCGACAAATCCTTCACTCCTCAGCAGGCACGGTCTGAGCCAAGGCAGGCCGACGTCGAGAATCCTCAGCGGCGAGCCGTCAGCTTTTGTGACGTTGTTCCCAACCCAGGAGCCCAGCTCGAATCCGGCGTCATAATCGCAGATCGCAACCATCGTCGCCATCCCATCAACAGGGTTCGCTTCAACAACAACCGGCGTCCCGGCCGCTGCGGCTATCGCCAGAACTTCCTCGAGACCGCTCGTATTGGCCGGAGTCAGAACGATCGCGTCGACTTTCCCCGCCATCTCGCGGGCCTGTTCGATCTGTCGGTCGACTGAGAGCCCGGCATCAGCGATCACGATCTCAATTCCGTATTGTTTCGCGCGGCGCTTCATAACCTCGATCACGATCTGGTACCAGATGTGAAAGCTATAGTTTGTGAGGTACCCAATCGTAGCTGGCTTCTTCGACGCCGTTACGAGCGGCACCGCTGCCAGCGCGGAGTCCAAGCCTGGTGGCGGATGATACTGCGTCGCCGCCGGATGATTTTCTGTTGCCGTTGCGTTATCCATTGTTTTTATTTCTATCTCAGCTTGTTTGCGGCACACCTCCGATCTGCGTTAACAATCCCCCGTCGACCGTCCACACTGCCCCCGTGACAAACGACGAACTTTCGTGAGCGAGGAATGCGATCACCTCCGCTATCTCACGCGGCTTGGCGATCCGGCCTAGCGGATGCATTGCCTTGCAGGCGTCATAGACGGACTGCGGGTCAGGGTCGAGTGAAGCCGCCCATTCGAGCATCGGTGTATCGACCGTTCCGGGGCAGACTGCGTTCGAACGAATGTTATCGTGTGCAAAGTCCATTGCCATTGAACGCGTAAGCCCGATCAGCCCGTGTTTGCTCACCGTGTACGCGAGCACATTTTGCTGGCTGGCAAGTGCTTGTACCGACGACACGTTTACGATAGTCCCGCCCCCGACCGAGTTGATAAATGGAATCGCGGCTCGTGCGGCATTCCAAGCTCCTTTCAGGTTAACGTTCAATACTTCGTCCCACTCCGCGTCCGCGGTCGAGACAGCCGTTCCGTATCGTTGAATCCCCGCGCTAACTACTACCGAATCAATTCGACCAAATGCTGCGTTCGTTACCTCCATGGCATCCACGACCTCGTCAAATTTGGAAACATCGACTTCGTTGAAGATGGCCGATGCTCCCGCACGCTCGATCGCAACACACAATTCGCGTCCCGCCTTCTCGTCTCGATCGACGATCGAGACAGCGGCTCCGCGCTCGGCGAATAACTCGCACGCAGCCCTACCGATACCGAGAGCACCACCGGTAACCACGACCGTCTTGCCGTCGAACCTCATGCTACCTCCCGCTCATCGTTGTGCTCGTCAACGTTCTCGGCATCTTCTGACGGCGCTTCCGCAGGCGGCGGCAACGTCTTGTACCAAGTGAAGTACAGGATCACCACGGAAACTGCGGTCGTAGCCAAAAGTGCGAACGCGATCTCGAGCCGATGAAGAATGAGATAGAGCATCGAGACATATAGAGCCGAGATACCGATCATCGCGATGATGGTGTTGAGAAATTCAATGCCGAATGAAAGCTGCTTTTTGAATTCCGGCTCTTCGGCCAGAAGGGCCTGCTTTGCCGGTTGCCAAAACCCCGCGGGCTGAACCTTGCGATAGAAGTTCTTGAGTGTTTCCAGGTCGGTCGGCTTGGTCAATAACGACACGACGATCGTGATCATCGTTGATGCGATCGCGATCACCGGAAAGCCGATATAGAGCGGGAGCGGCTCTGCGAATATGAACTGATCAAAGAATACCTGGCCAAGAGACAAGGCCATCCCGCCAAAGACACCTGCAGCGTATCCCTGCCCATTTAGCCGCCACCAGTACCAGCGGAGAACGTTCGGCGGCAGGATCCCAGCCGCCAGCGTTCCGAAGATCCATAGGAAAGCCGTATTGATCGACGATCCGAAGATGGAAATGATCAGGCCGGTAAGAATGAGGAGTGCCGAAGACAAATAGCTGACGCGGACCAGCTTCTTGTTATCCGCGCCCGGGTTGATATAACGCTGATAAATATCTTTGACGAGGTAAGCCGCGCCGCCATTAACAGTTGAGCTGAACGTGGCAAGAAACCCTGACAGCAGTGCGGCGAGCATAAACCCGACAACGCCGATCGGGAGCATCGATCCAATGATAAGCGGCAGTGCGGCTTCGGGATCCGAACGCAGCTGCGCGTCCAACGCGGCGTCGCCAATACCCATGATCGCCATCACGGCGATCGCCATCGCAAAGCACCACCGGACGGTATGGATCGCTCCCCAAAGAGCTCCGAGTTTCGAAGCGTCACGTTCATCCTTTGCCGCGAGGAAGCGTTGAAAATCGTAAAGCTGCTCCGGTCCGCTTAAACATAGCAGTAATCCCTTTGCCACCCAGACCGCAACCAATGCGCCAAAAAGCGAATAATCCGTCCCGCCGGATACCAAACCTTGAAAAGCTTCGGGTCGCCAGGATGGCATTATGTCCCCCCAACCGGCTGGAACCTTTGTCGCAAACTCCGCGGCGTTAAAGTGTAAATATCCGATTATTGCGAACACGATCGCACCCGCACTGAGGACGATAGTCTGCACGATCTCGACACGAACGATGCCGTGAAATCCGCCAAGGATGACGTATGCACCGGTCACGCCGAGAATAAGGAACGCACAGATATTGGCGGAGGTGAGTGTGAAAACATAATCACCGAAGCTAAAAACCCAGGGCTCGAAGTGTAGAAATATCGCGCCGAATTTGCCCATCCCGATCGCTCCGTAACCAAGAAGAGCGGTGATCGTGAGAATTGCGAAAAGCGTGTACGACAGGCGGGCTATGTCCCCGGCTTTGTTCGTGCCGAAACGGGTCTTCATCCATTCCGCACCCGTCATGGCGTCGGACCGCCGGATCCATTTGCCCATGTACGCCAGATAGAACGCAGTGATAGGAAATCCCCAAAGCATGTGAACCCACATGCCTTTCAATCCGAGAGCGATAAAGGTCGAGACGATCCACATCGTTCCCGTGATATCGAAGTAACTCGACGAGCCCGACATCGCGAGTGCCCACCAAGGCAGTTGCCGCCCGCCTAGGAAGTACGAGGACATTCCTTTGGCGGCCTTGCGTTTCATGGCGAATCCGATTCCCATGATCGCAGCGAGGTAGACGACGACGATAAGTTGATCGAGCAGGGAAAGATTCATCTTTTTCTAAGGCTTCGGGGGAAGCAAGAACTTTATTTCCAATGCGAACAAAGATTGAACGCCTTTCGCGGATGCACCTGCTTTGACACAGCGATCTGGGGGCAGAACAATTCAGTCAACCGAGCGAGATTCAAATAAAACCTATGCAATTATTAAAGGAGAGCGTTCACAGAATACAAACTAGGCGGCATTCGGAGTTACTTGACCCCGTCCGGGACCCTTTGTCATAGCTGGAAACTAAGTACTTGTAACACAGCTGCAATTTTGCTGTCAATAAGTTTTCAGGCTTTTGTAACTACGGCGAGTTTGGGGCTTGGGGTAGCGGACTTAAAATAATTCTGAAGCGCGATAGGAATCGCGCCAAAGAGGCTCGGACGTTTTACGCTCGCAGGTCTAATGAGAATCTGATCCGGATCCACGACATATTTGCTCCGCAGCCTGTCGCGAATTATAGGTTCGATGATCGGCCAGGCGGCGGTGATGTTTCCGCCAATAACGACAGCTTCCGGGTATATACCATGCACGAGATTGCTGATACCCTCACCCAGATATTCAGCTGTGATCTTTATCGACTCCAACGCCATCGTCTCCCCGTTCTTAGCACGAGTGATGAGGTCCTTGATACCGACAAAAGGTAATCCCTGCTTCGCCGTTACGCGATGAAAGCGCTCGACCGTCGCGCGTTCGGACGCGAACGTCTCCCAGCAACCGCGACGCCCGCAGGAACATAGCTCACCATTTGGATCGATACTCATGTGTCCGAATCCTCCCAGTCCGTAACGGGGACCTACCCGTAACTCACGATTGATGATCAGCCCAGTCCCGAGGCCCTCAACAACGAGTATGAAAAGTAGCGTCTGCACGGCCGCTTCGTCTAAGGGACCGTACCAAAGCTCTGAGAATGCGGCTGCGTTCGCGTCGTTCTCGACGAAGACCGGAAGCTCGAGCTTATCCTGGAGGATCTTACGGACCGGTACGTCGGTCCACTCGAGATTAGGGGAGCTCACGATCGAACCCGTCTCACGGTCGATCAAACCGGGCAGGCTCACGCCAACCGCAGCGAAACGCGCGCGAGGAAAATGCGATGCGACCAAGCTTTCTATCGCCTCGGCGAGCGTCGCGAGAAATTGCTCAGGTTCGCCGTCGGTCAGCATCGAACGCTGTTGCAATATCCGGCCACTGAAATCGCTGACAGCGTATGCCGAATCGGTTACTCCGATATCGATCGCAAGGACGTAAAAACTTTCCGAATTTATATAGAGATACTTTGGAGGACGACCGCCGCTCGACGGCCCTTCGGTTCCCTCATACACGAGTCCGCTTTTGATAAGCCGATTGGTGATCGTGGAAACTGTGCCGGCGCGGAGCCCTGTGTGCTTCGCGAGATCTGCCCGTGAGATGGGTTGTTTCTCCCGAATGAGGTGGAGGAAGACAGTCTGGTTGATGTCCCGAATGTCGCCGACGCCTACCATCCGAAGTTCCGAAGGCCTAGTCTGTTTCATCGCTCTGACGATAATAGCGTCTAGGCGCGATCGCAACAATTGCGTTCGTAGGATATCGAGCGGTTTGAGACATACGAACGACCTGAAGCCGAAATCTCCTAAATGATTATTGGCTCAACTTCACGACCTCCAAGCCGGCGAGAAGGTAGGCTCCGGCTCCGTCAACTTCCCAACTATCAGCGTTGAAATTGCGACGCGGGTCGGCACCGACCGGCTGTGTCCAACCGGCTTTCCCATCGGCATGGACCAGCGTATTCACCCGAACAGGCTTTCGTACGATCGGCAGGAACTTTTCTTTTTCGAGGATACTACGTGTTCAGTGCATTCCGTGGTCAAACGGCTTAAGACCGGAACCACAGAATACACAGAAGGAACGGAAGGCGCGGAAGCCGCTAACGTTTCGTAAGCAGGATCCAAGCGTCTTGAATCTCATTCCCTATTTTAGCTGACAGATTTCCAGAACATTCAGGAGTGCTGCGGCGATGAATGATCTGGTGGTTGAAAGCATCGATCTCCGGTGTTTCGGAAACAGCTTGTAAGTAATTATCGTATCGTCGACTTGGCAGTATCGCTTGAGACGCTTTCTATCTCGTTTAGAGTTGCGGACAGAGCGTCTCCCGGTGAGCTAAGAGACAGCGCAGAGCTCGCCGTAGCGAGGTCTAATGAGTGCTGCGGCGTCCTAGCCGACAGAAGACCGTAGATCAAACCGGCGGCGAATGCATCGCCGCTTCCGACGCGATCGAGCACTTGTACCCGTTCAAAGTCCTTGCCTCGGATGATTTGATCGTTGGCAAAACAGACGCCACCCAAGTCGTGAGTTGAGGCGGATCGGACGTCGCGGAGTGTGGTCGCGAGAAGCTTAAGGCTCGGATTCTGCGAGATCATTTGACTAGCCGATCTTCTGAACGAATCTTCGGAGAAGGAAGCGAACCCGGCGTCGAACCCTTCCACGCCGAACACGACATCGGCGTGTTTCAGCAACTCGCGATTGAGCTCGTTAGCCGCGTCGCGGCCGCCACGATCGGACCAGAGCGAATCCCGATAATTCAGATCGTACGAAACGATCGAGCCGCTCGCCCTTGCTGCGGACATTGCCTCGCGAGCTACGTCCGCAGTGGTATCGGATAGCCCGGCAAAGATACCGCCGCTGTGAAACCAACGCGTTCCGTGGTTGGAAAAGATCGCCTGCCAATCGATAGCGCCTTGTGTAAGTTGCGAGACCGCCGTATTTCCCCGGTCAGAGCAGCCGGTCGGCGGACGCGTTCCAAATCCGCGCTCCATGAAATAGATACCGTTGCGTGCGGTACGAGAAATACCGTCGGTCGGCGTCCACAAGATCTGCGAAACGTCGACGCTTCCCTGCCGGATAAGATCCTCCACCAACCGTCCGATCTGATTATCGGCAAGCGCCGTGACGATCGCCGTATCGAGGCGGAAGCATTTTGCCAGATTGCGTGCGACGTTATACTCGCCACCGCCCTCCCAAACGCGAAACGACCGCGCCGTGTGAACGCGTTCGTCACCCGGATCGAAGCGCAGCAGAACCTCGCCAAGCGAGACCAGGTCCCATTGGTTACCGGATTTGGGTTTGATGTTTAGCAAGGTAGTGATAAGCGATTAGCTTTGAGTAATTAGCAATTAGCAATTAACTAGTGACTAGTGGTTAATAGTCACATTGAAAGTGACCGTTTTCTAGGAGGAAACTTCCGTGATAAAAATGTATCGAGAACTGGACCCTTTCTTGTTTCGTGTCCTTTTCGTGTAATTCGTGGTTACATTAGCTGTACTCCGAAATTGAGTAACGTTCGATCAAAATGGCTCACTTTCAATGTGACTATTAGCTACTAGTAGCTCGTGTTCGGGATCATCGCAAGGGTAGATCGAAATGCGTCAATCTGCAATCTAAGATCTAAGATCTCAAATCTCAAATCTAAAATCTCAAATCTCAAATCTCAAATCTCAAATCTCAGATTTCAGATTTCAGATTCCAGATCTTAAATTCAAATCTTAAATTTCAAATTTCTAATCTCAGATGTAGGATCTCAAATCCGAGATCCCAAATCCCAAATCCCAAATCACCGCGCCATCCATCCTCCATCCACCGTCAGGATATGTCCGTGCAAATAGTCGCTGGCAGGCGACGAGAGAAAGTCGGCGGCCCCGGCGATGTCTTCCGATGATCCCCAGCGGGCTGCGGGGATCCGTTCAAGTATCTGCCGGTTTCGGTTTTCGTCCGCACGTAGTGCCTCGGTGTTGTTCGTAACCATGTAGCCGGGAGCGATCGCATTTACGTTTACCGCGAACTTTGTCTCTCATCGGATATGTTTCCGAAACAGGCGGTCGGCGGCATGATCATCGCACCCCTTGTCGGCTACATTCTTCAAACGACCGGCAGCTATGTTCCGATCTTTATCATCGCCGCTTCGGCATATCTGGTCGCACTGCTTATAATTCATTTGCTCGCTCCGCGACTCGCGCCGGCGACGATCAATTATGAGTAAAGCAGAGGTTATTAAGCGGATCATTTCGGGCGGCATTATTCCGGTGATAAGAGCTTCCTCGAAAGAGGAGGCTCTTGCCGTTATTGAGGCGATCGCCGCCGGCGGCGTCACGACGATCGAGATCACGATGACGGTGACAGGTGCGGTCGATCTGATCGCTGAGTTAAGCACGCGCGATGATCTGTTGATCGGCGCCGGTTCCGTGCTCGACGAGGAAACCGCGCGGGATTGCATTTCCGCGGGCGCTCGGTTCATCGTTAGTCCGGCGACAAACTTCGACGTGATCGTCTATTGCAACGAGAAAGAGATCGTAGTGATGCCTGGAGCTATCACACCGACCGAGATTGTGAACGCATGGAATGCGGGGGCTGATTTCGTAAAAGTATTTCCCGCTGATTCGATGGGCGGAGCGAAGTACCTTCGATCGCTAAAAGCACCGCTTCCTCAGATCAAACTGATCCCTACCGGCGGTGTAAATCAGGAAACAGCAGCCGATTTTATAAAGGCAGGCGCTCAAGCGATCGGCGTAGGATCGGACCTCGTCGATTTGAAAGCTCTTAGTGAAGGGCGATTGAGCGATATCTCTAGTGCGGCTAAGAATTATTTGAAGATCGTCGCTGAGGCCAGAGGGAAATTGTGATGCTTTCTTGTTTCTTGTCCTTTTCGTTTGATTCGTGGTTGGCCGAAAAAAAAACTGTGGCAGAGTTTTTATTTCACTCTGCCACAGTTTGGTTAAGACGACCGTCCGGCAATCCGGATGGGTCTTAATTACACACGATCGGATCAGTGCGTGTTGTAGTTCGCCGCAGGCCGATCACCGGACGTTCCAAGCGAAAAAACGCTTATCGCACCACCCACGGAGGCTTGCGACCAGAACTGTCCGCCGGAAGGTCTCCAGATCGCGATGTCTGTGCGTCCGTCGCCGTCATAATCGCCTTGCACGGATACGTCCGTGGCCAAGCCAAAGGTCCGGAATTGGATCGCACCACCGCCGCTTGGCAACCATCGCCATTCGTATGCTCCTCCTACAACTCTCGTCGTAGCGATGTCGGTCTTGCCGTCGCCGTCATAGTCACCAGGTACTACTTTATCGGTCGATGCCCCGAATAATGTAACGGTCGTACCACCGGCTGACTTGAGCATCCAGAATGCATTGTTACGTTTAATAACAAAATCGTTCCTGCTGTCGCCATCATAATCGCCCGGTGCAGGAACGTCTCCGGTAGTGCCCCACGGAACGTACGTCACATTTCCGCCCGGGTTGGCCAGGGAGCCTCGATAGAACCATGTACTCTGTGCGGCGGAACGATAGACAGCTAAATCGGCTTTGCCGTCGCCGTCGTAATCATTCACCACGGTTGGGTCGTCACCTGTCTGTCCAAACGCCTCGACGCGAGCGGTATTGGTTGCACTCTGCAAAATGTAGAACGCCGCCACGGTTGCCGCACCCGGCCGCCAAACCGCGATATCGTCTTTCCCGTCACCGTCGTAGTCCTCAGGAACGAGTGTATCGGTCGCTATTCCCCAATCTAGTCCGACCGTCGGTCCGCCTCCGTTCAGATTGTAGAACCAACGTAGCTGATTGGTCGCGCCGCTGGTACCAACTCCGATATTCCTGGCCACAACATAATCGGTCTTGCCGTCACCGTTAAAATCGACTGGAGCATCCAAGGCGACGGATCGAATCTGCACATCGTCGATCGCCAATCCGGCGAAGTTAATACTGGTGTCGGTATCAACGTGGAATGTAAGTTGGACGGTCTTGTTGGCAAAATCAGAGATATTCGCCCGATAGTTTCCCCATCCGGCTGACTCACCTATGTTTTCGGTAGGACTGCCAACTGCGACTGTCATTGTTGCACCCGTCCATTCCCACACAGTCCGCGTGTTAGTCGGATTGCCGACTTCGGTAACCCGTACGCTGGCATGATCGAATGTCGCACTTTCCATCTGGTACCTCATGGCCCACGACAGATTCAACGAGCCTGAACCCAGAACAATATTCGGCGAAACCAGATCCTGATTAGAGCTTATTTCATACGTGTTATCCAGATCGGTCTTCCAGCACATTGTTCCGCTATTGCAGCCGATGATCGAGGCGACCGGATTGGTCGTCGTTGTCGCAGCCGTTGACGGCGTGCCGTATTCCCATTCGTCCGCTGTGCCGCTATGCGTATAACCGCCATTATTCATTTCAAAGTTTTCGTTGTAAACAAGCGTTCCCGTCGGGGCCGGCTGTGAGCAAATTTCCAGACTCCAACCCGTAAGGTTTCCGCCGCTCGTGTTGGTTGTATCATCGCGAATGTCGAGCGTCCAAACACCGGACGGGTTCTCACCATCGAACCAATCGAGCCGATAATTTAGCTCGGGTTTGAGAACCAATGGTCTGAGAATGGTGAACACAAACGGGACACCCGAAGAATATTGATCGAGCGTCAGATCCATCATCGTTTGTGAGCCCGTTGCCGCTGGACCAATGTCGTTAAACAGACCGTTATTGTTGGTGTTAGGTGAACGCAGATTGACATCCAGGTCGGCCATCAGTGTGTGGTCGGCAACGATCGAAACTTTGGTGCTGGCGATCCGCTCCGTTGTTACCGGGACGGTGATGGTTGAGGAAACCAGACCGGCACCCGGACCGATCACCTGCGGAACGTTGGTGCTGGTGTAGGTCGTGCAATTCACGCCGACATTAGTTTTCGGGATGACCGTGACGCTTAGGTTATAAGTCGCGGTCGGTCCTCC
This sequence comes from Acidobacteriota bacterium, assembly GCA_031425495.1. Classification (GTDB taxonomy): domain Bacteria; phylum Acidobacteriota; class Blastocatellia; order Pyrinomonadales; family Pyrinomonadaceae; genus OLB17. Next base: position 7,442 of record JANPJL010000103.1, on the reverse strand, counting down.
CGTTGCAGCTGTCGCCGAATCAACAAAGGCGTAATATGTGCCGGCGGTTTTGACCGTCATAAAAAACGCTTCGGAGAGTGGATTGGCGACACTTCCCACACTGGCATCGTCAACGACCAAGATCTGGTTATTCGCATCGCCGAACAGTGCCAACCCGAGTCGTCCGTTCCACTGCACGTTGTCGCGTTCAGGATCCAGATCCAAACCAAGGTAAACCGTGTCGCCCGCATTGAGCGTCATACTATACCAATCCTGTTCGGTCGCGGTAGCCGGATTTCTCGCGCCAGTCACCCAACCGTTCGACGGAAGCGGATTTGCGGTTGCCTGAGTATCGTTTGGTTCTGTTTCCGGTGTCGGCGTGCCGCTCTCGACGCTGAGATAAAGCTCGTAAGGGCGCAGCGTATTGGTTGCCGAAAAATGTTTGACCTGTACGTAATATGTTCCGGCGGAAGGAATCGTGACGCCCGCGATTGACGAGGAAAGACCGCCCAAAGACCCGTCGTCCTCGTCGAATTCCAATTGGGTCGTGCCGTCCGATGCAAAAATTCGCAACTGAGAGTCGGTGCTGGCGCTCGACGAATAACTCGTCATCACCGCCGCATAAACGCGGTCACCGGAATTTGCCTGAAACGAAAAATTATCAATGTCACCGTTGCCAAAAATGTTGCCGCGGATCTTGACTTCGCTTCCTGTCAGAGGTGTCGAGTTGCCCATGGAACCGATAGTATTGTTCGGTTCGATCTCCTCACCAATATCGGCGCCGACCGCGGGAACAACAGCTTGGGTTTCCGAATGATTCCTGCCGGACGAAGCTGCTTTAATACTCGCTGCCTCCGACATGAGTTCGCGCGTATCGGTAATGTCAGATTTATCGAGCGACGCCTTGGAAGCCGTCTTACCGCCATCGGTTTGGGCCGAAGTGAGTTTCCCGAAACTCAAATAGCCCATTGCCGCAATTGCAATTAGTAGCGTGATTGATGTGAAAAGATTTTTTGCCTTTTTCATAAGTATCCTCCTCCAGGACGTGGAACTAGATGTTGAGATTTCTCGAGAAGACGGTAACCGGACAAGAGTCTGCCCGAAATCGTGCCGCAAGTGTCACTGCAAATTTGCCTGATTCTATGACGATTACGCCTGCCACGCAAGCGGAACGGGACAGGAATGTTCTGCTCCGGCGAGCATTACGCGTACACTGGCAACCCCCGAGATCCCTGCCGCTAATTGCGACCACACTCCGCGACGTTAGATCCGCCTCAACTTGGCGCATCCGCGTTAAGTGCCATAATTTATCGCGACGGCATCTTCTAAACAAAAGCCCATAGCTTCGCCCGGCGACACCGCCAAAACGCAAGCCAATAAAACCAAAGATCCATACAGTTTCATCAATAAATGACCTCAACTGGCAGATTTGCTTTCGCGGCCAAAGGGCCCTCGTATAACGACAAACTGGATATCTGATTTGATAGTAAAAGAACAACCCCGGAATCAATATTTTTCCGGCGACGACCGACTACGGGTGATGTCCATGCTCGTTTGGTTCGCAGTTGCCGTGACGTGGCCACGCTTTCAAGGCGAAAGAACTAACGATGACCGGGATCAGGAGTGTGAAAATCAAGCATAGTTTATCTCAATCCTGTTAACGTCGAATACCTCTAACGGTTTTCTTGAACGCTGATCGGGCGGATCGGGCGGATCGGGCGGATTTTCCGGATCTGATTTTTGAAGAGTGCTCTCCTTGCTAATGCGGACCACAATTTCTTTACGGACGCCCGCCTGAAATAAAATGAGGCCGCCGGGACCAAGCAGCCCGGCGGCCTTACGCGCTTGGGGGTCTACACACATTAGACTTCGGGCGCGAAAGAGGCGATCAATCATGGACAATTTCTCCATTGCCGATCGCTGTTTTCAATGAGGGACGCTTGTATGACGAAGCCGTCGAGAGTCTTTGCGTATTAATTTTTCGCCACTTTCCTCGCTCGGCAAAATCAGGCAACTACGGCTGCAGGCCCCGGCCATATACCTCAGTCATCTCCTTAAGTCTTTCCGCAAGTTCGTCGGTGATCTCGCCCTTGATCAATCTCCATTGCCAGTTTCCGTCGGTTGTCGCAGGCCGGTTCATACGCGCATCGTTATCAAGACCGAGCAAGTCTTGCATCGGTGCGATTGCGGTGTCGGCTACGGAACCCCAGATCGCCCGCATCAGATCCCAGTTGATCTCGCCCGCATCACTCGCGAGATACGTCTTACAATGTTCCTGAACCGAACTTTCGGCAGGCTGCGAATTCCACCAGCCGACCGACGTGTCGTTGTCGTGCGTTCCGGTGTATGCGATGCAATTTCGGATGTAGTTATGCGGCAGCGCCTGATTGCCCGCGTCGCCGCCAAATCCGAATTGCAGAATGCGCATGCCGGGTAATCCGAAATCGTCGCGCAACGCATCGACATCGGTAGTCATGAATCCCAGGTCCTCGACCCAGAATGGCAGATCATCAAAAGCGTTCTTCACCGCTGTGAATAATTCCCTGCCAGGTGCATCGACCCACGCACCGTTCTCTGCGGTCGGTTCTCCGCCAGGAACTTCCCATGCTGCGTGGAATCCGCGAAAGTGATCGATACGAATTACGTCGACCATTTTCAGCGTCCATCTTAAACGGTCGATCCACCACGAGAATCCATTCGATCGCATTACGTCCCAATCGTAGATCGGGTTCCCCCAAAGCTGTCCCGTCGTCGAGAAAAAGTCGGGAGGCACACCTGATACTACGCGCGGCGAACCGTCGACGTTGAGCTTGAATTGCTCACGGTGCCGCCAGACATCCGCCGAGTCGAGCGCCGTAAAGATCGGAACGTCGCCCACGATGCGAACACCTTTCTCGTTTGCGTATCGCCTTACCGCCCACCACTGTTTGTAAAACTGAAACTGGTAAAACTTCTCGGCAAGAATCTCGTCGCTTAGGTTCTCCGCGGCGCGATGGAGTGCATTCTCGTGCCGCAACTTCAGCGGCTTCTCCCAGTCATACCACGCCCTCTGGCCCTGGGACATCTTTATTGCACGATAGAGCGCATAGTCGTCGAGCCACGACGCGTTCTCCTCCGCGAACGTTTCGAACTCCGAACCGGTTCTTCCCCGCCACGCTTCGAACGCCGACCGAAGCAGATCGGTTTTCGTTCGATATACAGCACCGTAATCGACGCGAGCAGAACTGCTCGCTACCGCCGGCAATTCGGCCAGCAGTCCGTCGTCGAATAATTTCTCCGGTGAGATCAGCAGCGTGTTTCCGGCGAACGCTGAGAAACTCGCATACGGTGAATCGCCCCAGCCGGTCGGACCTAGTGGCAATATCTGCCAGTAAGTTTGTCTTGCCTTGACGAGGAAGTCGATGAAATTAAATGCTTCCGTACCAAGATCTCCGATGCCGAACGGGCCGGGCAGCGAGGTCGGATGGAGCAGAATTCCCGAAGCGCGTCGCGATTCCATATTGGGAAATCCTAACAGTCCACTGACTACCTCGCCAGTTTGCCCGCATGTGCGCAATTCCTTAGTATCTAGGTAACACTTTTAGACAAGCATCGCTGGAACACCGATACACTCGCCCCTAATGGCAATCGAAACGGAGAAGAAATATCGCCTTGGGTCAAAACGGCTGGAGGAAATTACGCAAAAACTTGCCGAGCTTGGAGCTCAGTTCGAGAAAGAGGTGTTCGAGGTGAATTACCAACACCGGGGCGGTGAGATGGACGAACGCGGTGCCACACTTCGCTTGCGGAAGATCGGCGATTTCACCATGTTGACCTACAAAGAAAAGATGAAGGGCGGTGAGGGGTCGAAATGGAAGATCGAGCACGAAACGATGGTCTCGGACGTAGAGGAAACCGAAGCGATCATCGAACGCCTCGGGTACCGTCTGACCGCGGTTTACGAGAAGCGCCGCAAGTATTATCGGTTAGGAGATGTCGAGGTCGTGCTCGACGAGCTGCCTTTCGGGTTGTACATGGAGATCGAAGGCACCGAAGACGCGATAGTTAAAGCTGCGAAGAAGCTCGGTCTCAAAGATATCGAATACGAACCGCGCGGCTATCCCCGGTTAACCTTTAAGTACGGCAAGATGGTGGGCAATGTCGCCGAAGCAAAGTTTGAGAGAAGCTAGAAAAGGGATCGCTTTACGGGTAACTTTCCTCTTTGCGACTTCGCGGCTTTGCGCGAACTCTCTCCTCTAGTTTGAATTATCCATCTGATACCAATTTGAGCGGTCCGTAGGTAACTATGCGACTTCTCGGGTTTGGAGGAGCAGCTCCCGCAAAGTCGCAAAGTCGCAAAGAAGAAAATAGTCAGGCGGTTATCCACCGACATCCTGTCCGACGAAGAACATCTGTGCATCGAAGGGCTCCGTTCCTGGGATCTTCCGATATGTCCCGTCCGGGCGAAGCGCTCGCGCATTTACGTTGTCGCGAAGATAAGCGCACAAGAATGAGTCCTTCAGGTAAGCCTTGATCACCGGATCCAGGATGGGCAGAACAACCTCGACACGTCGATCGAGATTGCGCTGCATCCAGTCCGCACTGCCTATATAGACTTCCTCGTTTTCCGGTTGCCCACCGTTTGCGAAATACATCACCCGGCTGTGTTCGAGGAATCGGCCGACCAAAGACCTTACGCGGATGTTCGAGGACAAGCCCTTCACACCCGGACGCAGACTGCATATGCCGCGAACGATCAGGTCGATCTCGACGCCCACCTGCGATGCAGCATAAAGCTCCTCGATCATCTCCGTGTCGGTCAGGCTGTTGACCTTTATGATCATGCGCGCCTCTTTGCCAGCGAGCTTGTTTCGCTTTTCCCGTCTGATCAACTCAACAAGCCGCTTGCGCAGATTCAACGGTGCGACAAGCAGGCGATGATATTTTGTCTGCTGCGAGTATCCCGTTAGAAAATTGAACAAGCTCGTTGCGTCGGCACCGATCTCTTCATCTGCTGTAAGCAATCCGACGTCCGTATAGATCCTCGACGTCAGGGGATTGTAGTTACCGGTCGCAATATGGACGTACCGGAAGAGCTTCTCCTTCTCGCGCCGCACGACGAGCATCAACTTCGAATGCGTCTTGAGCGTGCTGATGCCGTAGACGACGTGAACGCCTTCGTTCTCGAGACGTCGCGCCCACTCGATATTCATCTCCTCGTCGAAACGCGCTTTCAGCTCGACTAGAGCCGTCACCTGTTTGCCTCTTTGGCTCGCCCGGATCAGAGAGTTCACTACCGGAGAGTCCTTTCCGGTTCGGTAGAGACAGATCTTGATCGCCTGCACACCCGAGTCCTCGGCAGCTTCGGCAACAAAATCGGTGAGTGCTGAATAGGCCATGAATGGATGATGGAGAAACACATCCTGCTTCTTGATGACGTCGAAAACACTCTTCTTTTCCGCCAGAGCCGCCGGATGCACGAGCGGGATCGGTCTGTCCTTTAGCTCGGGGCGATCCAGCGAGTAGAGCTGCATCAGATCCGGAATATCGACGAAGCCGTCGATCTTGAACACGTCATGTTCTCCAAGCCCGATGCCGGTCGTCAGGACCTTTAACATTTTGTCAGGCATCGCGGCCGCCACCTCGAGCCTAACCGGAAAGCGAAAGCGGCGTCGCTGTAATTCGCGCTCCAGCGTTCGCATCAGATCGCCAGCCTCGTCTTCTCTCAACTCTATGTCCGCGTCGCGCGTCACCCGAAACAGAAAACCCTCACTTGTCTTCATGTTCGGAAACAGCGATTTCGCGTTCGCGATAATTAGTTCCTCAAGCAGCGTGTAGCGCCCCTTTCTCTCTTCGATCGGGACGAGTCTCGGCACTGTCGGCGGCAACTTGATACGTGTGAACCGTTTTTGCTTGAACAGGTGTTTAAGATTCGCCTGGGTGTAGTTTCGGTTCGGCTCGATAAACAGTCCGATGTTCAAGCTCAGGTTCGACGTGTACGGAAACGGATGCGAAGAATCGACCGATTGCGGCGTGAGGATCGGGAACAGATTATCGCGAAAATACTTATCGAGCTTTTTCTTATCCTTTGCGTTGAGCGACGAATAAGGTTCGACAGTGATTCCGGCTTTTGCCAACTCGGGAAGGACAGTCTGATGAAGGTATGTGACCTGTTTTTTCAGCAGCGGTCTGAGCCGCTTCCCGATCTCTTTCAGTTGTTCTTGAGCGCTCAGTCCGTCGAGCGACCGCTCCGCCACGTTCTCTTCGATCTGCTCCTTTAGACCGGAGACGCGGATCATGAAAAACTCGTCGAGGTTTGTTGAAAAGATCGAGAGAAACTTCAATCGCTCGAGGACCGGGACGTTCTCATCCATCGCCTCCTCAAGGACCCGCCGATCAAACTCCAGCCAGCTAACCTCGCGATTAAATAGCGTAGACCCGTCATGTTCGTCTATTGAACCGTCGTCGTGCAGTGCTTCGGATTGTTTCAGGGACTTGTTTTCGGAATGACTCATAACACAGGGAGGTTAATTATAAAGAGGCGCGACGATATTACAAAGGTCTGGCACACGGCGGAGGGTTAATTCGATGTTACAGAAATGGCTGACCGGCGGTAAGGTACTAGGGACGGACCGTCACGCGCGTGCCGACGGGAACGACGTTATAGATCTCTTCGATGTCGTCGTTGTCCAGGGCCGGGCAGCCCCATGTCCAATCTCTCGCGGCGCCGCCGCCGTGGATGTAGACCTCGCCGCCGAGAGCAGTATTTTGCGGCGGCATTTTTTTGTCCGTAACTGCTGTAATGATCGCGTCGTGTTCCTGCCTAGAGATAATTCCTTCCGCCAACCCACGCTTAGCGTCGTCAATCGATGGATAGCTCAGACCGAGGCTCAGATGAAACCTGCTCTTGGGATTCTTTGTAAATACGAAGAATTCACCTTCGGGTGTTCTTCCGTCGCCTTCCTTTTCTTTATCGCCTGCCGGTGCAAAACCGAGGGCGATCTTGTAGGACTTTATAAACTTCGCTCCATCATAAAGTTCGAGAACACGATCCTTCTTCTTGATCACAAGCACCGGATCCCGCAAAAGGGGAAGGCTACGGACAGTTTCTTTTTCCTCTATATTTTGGGTCATCGCCGTTAGCATGAAGAATGCCAGACACGCGAAGGATGCCAGAGCGATCAGTGAAATTGAGAAGAGTTTCGCTTTCGTCATTATCCCTCGACCTTGCACCCGCATAACGCACCTGCCATATCCAGCATCTGCCTTTGCTCTGTCCTGCGGCCGAGCTTCTTCCAGAACGCGGCTAGATTTTTATACCTGTCCGCAAGCGGGTAATTGAATGCCCACGAGATCTTCGCCGTACATTCCGGACACGTATCCAGCGGTCGTCGGTCGGTCTCGTCGAGATGATTTGTTCCGGACATCAAACACTCGTATTTCGTGCAGTGACGCATCGAGAAAATGTGTCCGGTCTCATGCAT
>JANPJL010000102.1:0-13807 GCA_031425495.1 Acidobacteriota bacterium | reverse complement strand
CGCGATGATCACGATGTGGATGCCTCTCGTCGACATCGATGAATCGATGGGCTTGGTCGCTTTCGCGTCGGGCTCACATGCAGATGGAGCAGTCGACAACGTCGAGATCTCCGACGAAAGTGAGGCTCTTTACAATCGATACGTTTCAGCAAGAAAATTCCCTGTCGAGACGACATCGATCATGAGAGCCGGCGACGCGACATTTCACCTTGGTTGGACGATCCACGGTGCCGGACCCAACCGTTCAGATAAAATGCGCGAGGCAATGACGATAATTTATTTTGCGGACGGTGCGCGGGTCGCAAAGCCAAACAGTGTTCATCAGGAGGCGGACCTCAACGCGTGGCTGGGAGGACGGCAAGCGGGCGATCTTGCTGACTCGTACCTCAATCCGATATTGAACTAGCGCATGCTGAAGATAGACATCCACACACATATCCTTCCAAAAAATATCCCCGACTGGAAAACAAAATTCGGATACGGTGGTTTCATCACGCTTGATCACCACAAGCCCTGCTGTGCGCGGATGGTTCGCGACGATGGAAAAGAATTTCGTGACGTCGATGAAAACTGTTGGAGTCCCGAGCGGCGGATCGAAGAGATCGATGATGCCGGCGTACGAGTCCAGGTACTGTCGACAGTTCCCGTGATGTTTAGCTATTGGTCGAAACCGCACGACGGTCTGGAGATCGCGAAGTTTCTTAACGATCACATCGCGGACATCGTTACCGAGTTCCCACTTCGCTTCATCGGGTTGGGCACCGTTCCGATGCAGGACCCGATGCTTGCAATCGCTGAACTGCGTCGATGCAAAGACATCGGTCTCGCGGGTGTACAGATCGGGACAAATGTAAATCAGTTGAATTTAGGCGATCCGCAATTTTTCGACTTCTTTGCCGAGTGCGAAGAACTCGAAATGGCGATCTTCGTACATCCATGGGAAATGATGGGCGAAGCGGACATGCAGATGTATTGGCTGCCGTGGCTGGTTGGGATGCCGGCGGAAGTCTCGCGTGCGATATGCTCGCTGATCTTCTCTGGGACGCTAGAACGTTTGCCGGGTCTTCGTATTTGCTTCGCACACGGCGGCGGATCGTTTCCGGCGACCCTCGGCCGCATTGAACACGGGTTCAACGTCCGTCCCGATCTTTGTGCGATCGATAATCCCCACAGCCCTCGAAAATATCTGAATCGCATGTTTTTCGATTCCCTGGTCCACGACCCGTCGACACTCGACTACCTGGTAAAACTTGTCGGTGCCGATCGCGTCGCTTTGGGATCCGATTATCCTTTCCCGCTCGGTGAAGCGGAACCGGGATCGCTGATCGAATCGATGCCGTGGGACGACGCGACAATATCGACGCTGCTTCATGGAACCGCGTTGAAATGGTTGAACCTTGAGCGAGGAAAATTCGAATGATAAAGAAGGGATTATTTCTTGTTTCGCTAACGCTGCTCGCTGTCGTCGCGTCAGCCGCATCAGCACACGCTCAGGCGCGTCCCGATCACGAGCGCATAAAGAATGTACTTTCACGATACGACGATGTGTGGAACAAGAAGGACGTCGACGGGGTTTCCCGCATGCTCGCGGATGGCTACGTATATTTCAGCTCGACCGGTGAGGTAACCACGCGAAAAGCGACACTGGAGTTTCTCGCTTCACCGGATTACAAACTTGATTACGTGAATCGATCCGAAATAATTGTTCTGTCGTATACCGACACGGTGGCGATCATAAGCAGCCGATGGAAGGGACGCGGAAGATACGGCAAAGAAATCATCAATGACGATCAACGCTGCGGGCTCGTCTTTGTACGAGAGAAGAAAACTTGGAAGTTGCTATCCGAGCACTGCACGCAGATCGTCGCAAAATAAAAAAGCCCGGCGAAACAGATTCACCGAGCTTTATTTCTGTGGACGCAGAGCTTAAAAAAGATCGGCAGTTCCTCCGACGATCGAAGTTTCTAATGTGTTCCGTGTCTTTGCCGCGTCACGTTCAACCTTTGGCCGAGCAAGTGCGTAAGTCTTTTCGGCAGTCCGGACCTTGGTTAGGAACCGGCGTCCCTCAATCGAATCGAACACGAGCTTGATATCGCTGCCCGAAGCTTGACCATTTGAATTGAGCAAAACGGTCTGCATCTCATCGTTCTTCGTATCCTGTATCGTCAATGACGCCGTCCCAGAGGAAAGCCTCTGAAGCTTGACGATATAATTGCCGGACTCGTACGAACGATCTCCGACATTGAACGCGAAAGGAATTTCGACATCCGTTCCAAACGCAGACTGAGCGCTTGCCGGAATAACTGTGAGCAAAATTAAGAAACTAAAAAGTGAACAAACCTGGATGAATTTTTTCATGATTACTTTCTCCTCTGTATGGAATGACGGAGGTTATCCTCCGATGGTTACGCGAAATTTTAGCCTGGTATATATCACGCTTCGATCAAAATTATTCTCGCCCTTGAACCCGCAGCACGCCTGTGCCTGACTTGCCTTTCAAAAGCACGCATTATCAATTAAATTCAATTCAGCCAATGATGAATCCATCGATTTCCGAATTTGAAGCGTCACCGACGTTTGCCGGTAACAGGGATACGCTCGATATTTTGAAATGTTTCCGGGAAAAATTCTTTCTCCCGAAACAGGCGGACGGAACCGATGCGATCTACTTCACGGGAAACTCGCTCGGCCTTCAGCCAAAGGCGGTGCGGCAGTATGTCGAGCAGGAGCTGAAGGACTGGGAAACACTCGGTGTCGAAGGTCATTTGCACGCCCGGAATCCATGGCTTCCTTACCACGAACTACTGACCGAGCAGATGGCGCGTGTCGTCGGAGCAGAGCCGATCGAGACGGTCGTAATGAATTCGCTGACCGTGAATCTTCATTTAATGCTGGTTTCGTTTTACCGGCCGACGGGTACTAGAAAGAAGATCGTTATCGAGAAAGGTGCGTTTCCATCCGATCAATATGCGGTGGAATCTCAGTTACGGTTTCATGACAAGTTAGGTCCCGCCACTCACAATCTCATCGAACTTGCGCCGCGTGAAGGCGAATCGACATTACGCACGGAAGACATAATCGAGACGATCGCGCGTGAGGGCGACGAGATCGCATTGATAATGTTGGGCGGTGTGAATTATTACACCGGTCAAGCGTTCGATATGCGGGCGATCACTGAAGCGGGACATAACGCCGGTGCGTTCGTCGGCTTCGATCTGGCTCACGCGGCTGGAAACATCGAGTTGCAACTGCACGACTGGGACGTCGACTTTGCGGTGTGGTGTTCTTACAAATATCTAAACGCCGGGCCCGGAGCCGTCGCGGGGGCTTTTGTACACGAACGTCACGCTGCTTCGTTTGATCTGCCTCGATTCGCCGGGTGGTGGGGTCATGATAAAGCCACGCGCTTTTTGATGGGCCCCGAATTCATCCCGATCCCGGGAGCCGAGGGTTGGCAGATCTCGAATCCGCCGATCCTACAAATGGCCGCCCTGCGAGCATCGTTGGAAATATTTGATGATGCCGGTATGCCCGCGCTATGCGCGAAGTCTAGAGAGCTAACCGCATATCTCGAGTTTCTCCTGCGTCAGATCGACGACAAAAGAATTTCAGTGATCACGCCATCCGATACATCCCAGCGTGGCTGCCAACTCTCGATTCGTGTGCAGGATGCGGACAAGGGTTTGTTCGAAGCGATCACGTCGAGGGGAGTTTTTGCCGACTGGCGCGAGCCGGATGTGATACGAGTCGCGCCGGTCCCGCTTTATAATTCATTCACCGATGTTTTCGGTTTCGCTGAGATTTTGCGGGAATGTCTAAAATCTTAAACGCGGAGATCGCAGAGAACGCAGAGCACGGAATGGAGACATTCAAATCTCAACTCCGCGGTCTCCGCGAGCTCTGCGTTAAAAACTTCCTATGTCAAAAGTTGTAATCATCGGAGCCGGATTGGCCGGTTCGCTGCTCGCGATCTATCTCGCTAAGCGCGGGATCGACGTCGAAGTATTCGAAGCGCGCAGTGACATGCGTCTTTCGAAGGTCGACGTCGGGCGCTCGATCAATCTCGCATTGTCGGATCGAGGTATCGCGGCTCTACGCGAAGTCGGGATGGATGAATATATGTTGGCCGAAGCTGTTCCGATGCACGGTCGTATGATCCATACCGTCTCGGGCGAAACAAAGCTACTCCCGTACAGCGGGCGTGAGGGCGAATATATAAATTCCGTCTCACGATCGGGTCTCAATATCGCGCTGATGAACGAGGCGGAAAAACATCCGGGAGTCGAGTTTGTCTTCAACGAAAAATGCGTGAACTTCGCTTGCTCGTCCGGCGAAGTGATGTTCGAAAGTGGACGCACTCGACGGGCGGATACAGTGATCGCCACAGACGGCGCGGGATCTGCTGTGCGGCAGGAGATGGAAAAACAGCTACCGAACTTTGAGAGCTCGTCGGTATTCCTGGAGCACGGTTATAAGGAGTTGCACATCCCTGCTGGGAGCGGCGGCGAATTCCTGCTCGATAAAAACGCTCTTCACATCTGGCCGCGGCATCAGTTCATGATGATCGCACTGCCAAACTTTGACGGCAGTTTCACCTGCACTCTCTTTTTAGCACACCAGTCAGTACCGGGAGCGACCGGGTTTTCCGTAAGTGATCGCGGGCTCGTACGGCCGGCGGGTGACCCGGTCGCTACCGCTCCCGGTACTGACTCCCGTAGCCGGCGCGCCTTTGATCAACTAATCGACGAACCTAGCTTGCGCGACTTCTTCAATCGCGAGTTCCCAGACGCCGTTCCCGTGATGCCAAACCTTGTCGACGACTTTTTCGAAAACCCAACAGGGGATCTCGGAACACTGAAGTGCTGGCCATGGAATGTTGACGGCAAGGCACTACTGCTTGGAGATTCGGCACACGCCGTAGTTCCCTTCTACGGTCAGGGAATGAACTGCGCGTTCGAAGATGTGCGCGTGCTCGACCAGTTGGTCGTTAAACATGGCACCGATTGGGCGGCGATCTATGAAGCGTACGGCCAGCTCCGAAAGGTCAATACCGACGCCATAGCCGATATGGCTGAAGAAAATTTCTACGAGATGCGCGACCGAGTAGCCGATCCGGTCTTCCAACGAAAGCGCGAACTCGAGACAAAGCTTGAACAAACTTATCCCGACTATTTCTCGAAATACTCCATGGTGACCTTTCGCGAAGATCTGCCGTATTCGGTCGCGAAGCAAATGGGCAATGCACAGGATCGATTGCTGATGGATATTTGCGCGGAGATCACGGATGTGAGCGTTTTAAATCTCGACCTTGTGATCGCGAAAGTTCGCGACCTTCCCGCCTGATTTTGAACAACCGCCCTTACTTAACAAGTAGGCGGAGCTTTTAATTGAACTACCACCCCGTCAGCCGAAGCGGCTGCCACCCCTCCTAAACAAGGAGGGGAGTTTTTGTCGCGGTCAGGCTGCTTACCCTCACCGCAACGATCATCAACACAGGTATTTGGGATTCGGGATTTAATCTCGGACCTGGCATTTGGGATCTGGGATCTGGGATCTGGGATCTGGGATTTCGCGCTCGGGACTTGGAACTCGAAACGAGGAACTAGAAACTCCCTGGGACTTGAGACTCGGGACTTTAAAAGTGGTGCAGCTCGTGTTCGGGAAACACGAGCTGCGAATTTTACGGAAGGTTTACTGTTGGCTATGCGGAGATGATAGGCAAAAGGCGGTTTTTTATTGGTTGGTGATTGTGTCGGCGGATAAATTTCTCCGCTTACTTATTCGCCGGCACGGAAACTTTTTTCTCCTGATTCTGACGCCTGAAACCAAACTTCCTGGCTTCGCGCTCGATAACATTCGAATCATTTTGCAGATAGTAGATCTCTTCCTGTAAGTTGAGATTCTCACTAGTTACTTTCTCGATCTCTGCATTCAAACTTTCGTTCTGCTTGGTCTCAGTTTTCAACTCAGTGAAAGCCCTAAAATTAATTGTCAGACAAAGAACCACAGTGAGCGTTACTGCCGCTGCGTAAACCGTCCAGGCCGGCATCGTACGCGAGGCCTTTCTCGGGGACTTAACTGGTCTGTCCGCTCGCCGACGCGATCTATCCGAGTAAGTATTTCCGGCCTTCATCAAGCAGTTCCTCCAAATCCTTTTTGCTCTCGCTTTCAGCGTAGATTCGAACCAGTGGCTCAGTTCCCGAAGGTCGCATGAGCATCCAACTGTTGTTGGGAAAAAGGAACTTCACTCCGTCTGTCCGATTAATTCTCTCTACCTTGCGTCCACCGATCTCCCCGGGTTCCAAGGCGAGTTTTTCTTTCAATCTTGCGGCGACTTCGTCCGTCAGTTTTACTCCGATTCGCCCCGATTCGAGTTTCCCAACTCGTCGGTAAAGATCGTCCAGCTGCTCTTTAAAACTTGCTTGTCGTGTAGTAACTGCTTCGATGGCCAGGAGACAAGCAAGGATGCCATCTTTCTCGGGATAATGTCCGCGAATCGAAAGTCCGGCCGACTCTTCGCCGCCCAATATGATCTCGTCATTGTTTATCAATTCGCCGATGAACTTGAATCCCACCGGTGTCTCGTACAACTTCAATCCGCGTTCTTTTGCGACCCGGTCCACCAGGTGCGATGTCGCGACGCTTCGAGCTACACCGTTTGTCCATCCGCGGCTTTCGGCAAGATAGTCGGTGAGGACCGCGATCAACTGGTTCGGCGTGATAAACGTGCCGTCGCTGTCAATGATCCCAAATCTGTCGCCGTCGCCGTCCGTTGCAATTCCGAGTGTCAGTCCTTTTGTTCGGACGACTTCGCGGAGGTCGTCCAGATGATCCTCGCCGGGTTCGGGCGATCGGCCTCCGAATGTAACATCGCGCCAATCGTTTAGTGTTTCCACTTCGCATCCCGCATCGCGGAGGATCTTATCCAAATATCCTCGGCCGGTTCCCCACAATGCGTCGTACGCAAATCTTCCCTTTGATCTCGCGATGGCCTCGAGATCGATCTTCGACTTCAGATCTTCGAGATACGCAGGCCGTGGATCGAAGGCTTCGACCGAACCGCCGCTTTCAGATTCGAGGGCTGCGTCAATGACTATGGCCCGTTCGATCTCGCCGGTAATTTCAGGCAGGGCCGGGGCGCCATCGGACGTTGAGAATTTTATACCCTGATATTCGGGCGGATTATGCGACGCCGTGAAATTTAACCCGCCGGACGCTCCGAGATGTCGAATCGCGTGTGAGATGGTGGGCGTTGGCGTCGGCCCCGTACACAGCAGTACGCGAAATCCGCTGCGAGCAGCGATCTTGGCCGACAATGCCGAAAACTTTTCACCCATGAACCTCGAATCGTGTCCGACGATCAGAGTTTGATTCGAAACGTCTCGCTGTGTTTTCAAAGAGCTGCAAACTGCCCTAGTGACCCGCTCAACATTAGCAAAAGTGAACTCGTCGGCAATGATGGCTCTCCAGCCGGACGTCCCGAAGCGGATAGACATAGATAACCCTGGAACGAAAGCCCTTATTACAGTTACTACCTGCCGCGTCTTCCCTTACTTCAAATGCTGAATTTCTACTCTGGCTGAAAAGTGACCCGATTTCCCTTGAAGTGTTTGAAAATTTAGCATATCCACTTAAACGTGTAAAGAGGTATATTTTATTTCTAAAGCCTGTGTTTGCAGTAAATTGGTAGGGACGGCTTCAAGTAAGAGTTAACTCGGGTGCTTAAAGTGTACTAATGGTGAACTCTTTTACGATAGTCGTGTACCGCTCAGGAGTGGCGGTACTAAGAAAGCGCTTGACGCGGCACTTGATAGTTAGGTTTACGATTGAGTTAAGCGATGGCTTAACAGACTCAGCCGCTTTTCTCTCTTTTAATTACTCACTTGTGTCAAAACCGGCCTTATACCGCCAAACGCATAATCTGTGTCGTTATGCTTCACGTGGTTAAACTGATGGAGATGTTAGCCGGCGACTTAAACCTCTCTCTTTACACGCCTTAACCAGATCAGCCTGTAATTCGCATGGAGGCATGATTATTGCTCCTCAATCTATGGAATTCCTCTGCTCGTTCCTTATTTTCAAATCCGAAGGTAATTTTGTAGAGGACACGCAATTCGATATTGCGGGGACAGATATAAAAATGAGACCAGTAAAACATTTCGAAAAAGGCCTGACATACATTGCGAAGGGTGCGTTCAACGCCATCAAGTCGGTCAATCAATTTAAGCCAAACCCGTCTTTTACGCCGAAGTGGTCGGATAAGCCGCTTTTGAAATCGTGGCAAAAGTCGAAGCCGACTCTCGGCTTCCCGCGACAGACGGACTCGCTCTGCCCTAATTGCGTGATTGAAGCTCGAGAAGAGATCCTTAGCGGCAATCGCGAGGTATCGGCTCTGATCAATGAGAATGTCGGCGAGATCAAGGCGCAGATCATCGAACGTGACGGCGAAGTGTGGATGATCAAAGATTGTCCTACGCACGGTCATTTCGAAGACATGATGGCGATCGACGCCAAGTTCCTCCAGCACATTGAAACACTTTTCCCAGGGCGCGATATCGAAGCTCACAATGACGAGAAGCTTCACAATCACGGAACGTCTTCGGTAAAGTACGGCCGCGGGGCCGTGTTGACGGTCGATCTTACGAACCGCTGCAACATGATGTGCGATCCGTGCTTCATGGACGCCAACCAGGTTGGCTTCGTTCACGAGCTGTCGATGGAAGATGTCAGTGAGATCCTCGACAACGCGATCCAGATCAAGCCGCGTCGTCAGATGTCCGTTCAGTATTCGGGTGGTGAGCCGACACTCAGCCCTTACTTTCTCGATGCTGTTCGCTATGCTCGCAAGGTTGGTTACAACTCAGTGCAGGCGGCAACTAACGGGATCGAATTCGCGAAGTCGAAAGAATTTTGCCGCGAAGCTGCAGAGGCCGGACTTCGGTTCGTTTACTTGCAGTTCGATGGCATCGGTAATGATGCAAACTCGCATCGCCAGATCGGCAACTTGTTCGATGTAAAACTTAGGGCGATCAACAACCTGCACGAAGCCGGCGTCGACATAATCCTCGTCACAACGCTTGTAAACGGTATCAATAACGATCAGGTCGGTACGATCATTCGTTTTGCACTTGAGAATCCCAAGAAGATCTCGTTCATCGCTTTCCAGCCTGTGTCGTTCACCGGCCGTGATGAGCTGATCACTGAACAGCGTCGCCTGCAGCAGCGTTACACTCTGTCGCATCTTGCGATCGACGTTCAAAAGCAGGTCGGGATCACCGAACCTACTCGTGACTGGTTCCCGCTTTCCTTGATGGGAGCGTTCGCGGATTTCGCTGACGTGGTTCACGGTCCGGAATCGGATTGGGGACAGGTCAGTTGCGGCTGCCACCCGAACTGCGGTGTTGGCACGGCCGTCATGGTCAATAAAGAAACGAAAGAGATGGCACCCGTTCCGCAGTTCCTGAACATTCAGGGTCTGGTCACGGACATGCAGCACATCACAGATACGAACCGTGGCAAGTGGTTTTCGAATTTGATGATGGGACTTGCGCTTCTCAAGAACTACAATCCGTACGGAGCTCCGCACAGCCTGACGCTTGGCGGCATCCTGAAGAAGTTCGACAAGTCGTTCGGCCTCTCGGGTAAAGATTATGGAAAGGTGGGACCGGACCGCACTATTGAAGATATCGAGAAGCGTCGCCAGGACCCGTGGAACTTCCTCTTTATCGCAGGTATGTGGTTCCAGGATCTCTTCAACTACGACTTCCGCCGCACCGAGATGTGCATCATCCCGTACGGCACGCAGGAAGGCGAGATCTCGTTCTGTGCATACAACACCGGCATCGGCTGGAGAAACATCATCGAGCACATGCACCAGAATGCGACCGTCGCACAATGGTACAAGGATCACGGCCGTCATGAAGTCTTCGCTCGCGGAAAGGAAGTTGAGCTCGGCGACAAATCGCACAATCTCAACTTGAACGAAGTCGATCTTGCTCGTCCGAACAAACCTGAGATGGAGGGTCCAAAGACCGCCGCCGAGGAAATGCAGATGATGCGCAAGCTCTATAACCAGATGGTTCTCGACAAGAACCAGATCAAAGGCGAGAACCTGGTCCAGATCGGTGGGATCAAGAAGAACAAGGATAAGGAAATGGCGATTGCTGAGTAAGTAGTCAGAAGTCCGAAGTCCGAATTCAGTAGAAAGCCCGCGAGCGATCGCGGGCTTTTATCATGTGGTATGCCTTCAGTATAATGGGCGTGATGCCACGTCTCATTCTTTATTTGTTCTTCCAGAGTCTGGCAATTGCGGCTTACGCTCAGACCCCGCAAAAACTTGTAGACAATTTCAGACGGTCACCGCTTCCTCAGCAACCTATCGCCATAAAGCAGAACAGCGACTTGGAGGACGATGGATTAAAGGGAAAGATCAAGACGATCGAATACCTCATTGTTAAGCATCGACCCGGCGAGCGAGATGGGGACAGGAGACTTGCACGGATCGAAGAGTTCAATGATAGCGGTAACCGCGTTGTGACTAAGTACGTACGCGACGGTGTGGTAGCGTCCGCGATATTCTATGGGTACATCGACGGAGAACGTGTGTCGAAATCAGAAGGTTCGTCGGGCGGCATGGGCTCCGGCTGGATAGATCCCAGGCCGCGGGACCAGCGGTTCGAGTACAAGCGCCGTTACAAGTACAAAGATGGCAAGCTTTCAGAGGAAGTATTGGTCTCGAATGACAACGCGGTTTGGATGACCTACCGGCGAATTTACACTGCGCAGGCTATGGAACGGCTTGTCTTCAGCGAAAACGGGAAACTGAACCAGAGGTACATGCACCATTTCGATAAGAAAGGCAATGAAATCGGATTTGAATCTTTCGACGTGTTCAAAGATCCCAAAAAAGTCACCATTCGCGCAAGATATACGTACGGTGCATTCGACGTTGCAGGTAACTGGACAGCAAGAACACAGGCCTATGCCACTACCCCGGAAGGTGAATTGTTCGAGCCATACGAGACCATTTTTCGAATCATAACTTACTACCAATAGTGTTATTCGATTTACTGTTCACGGTTTACTCGCCTTGCTTCAGTCGGGAAACTTCCTTTCAAAAATGTCTCGACACTAGGAAAGAATACCTCCGGCGTTTCGACGTGAGACAAGTGTCCCGCCTTTTCGATCACGAGCAGTCGTGCGTTCGGATACCCCGATGCCCAGAACTCGGATCCGCGGAGTGGAATAACGTCTGCGGCTCCGTGGATCACCAAAACCGGGGCGTTCACCATTGCGAGCTTTGGCACCAGGTTGAAGTCGCCAAGACTTCGCCAAACCTGAGCGTTCACCGTGCGATTCTGCCGCACAGATTCTCTTGATCCGGCGCACAAGTCCCCCTTGAAGCCGATGTTCAATGTGCGCGAATAGGTGTATGTCGTCAGCACCAAGGTCAGGAACTCGCGGCAAATTGCCACCGGATCTTTAGCCTTTAGCCAGTTCCCTGCCTTCTCGGTAAATCTGACGCGCTTAAGCTGTTCAGGCTTATAAAGGCTATTCATCCGCCGTGATATCTCGTCCTGCATGTCGGTAAGAAATCCGTGCATCGGCGGAGCCGGATTATGCAGCACGAGTCGTTCCACGTGGTCGGGATGCGCGATAGCGTACAGAGAGATCAGCAGCCCACCCCATGAATTACCTAGCAGCGTAACCTTCTCGAGTTTAAAATGCTGTCTGACAGCGTCAAGGTCGGAGACGTGCTGTTCGTATCCGAGTTTACTTTCGTCCGTGATGAGTTCGGAACGGCCTTGTCCCCGCTGGTCGTAATAGATCACTCGACGGCCCTTTGCCAGCGGTTCGAGATCCGCCCGGATCGATTCCAATGAGTTCCCGGGTCCGCCGTGCACAGCCACCAACGTTACGGAACCGGTGCCTACGATCTTATAAAAGATGCGCACCCTGTCGGGCGTCAGAATATATCCTTCACTCGGTTCCTGTCCGCGCACATGTGTCGTCGCATATGAAAATGCTAACGCTATAAGTAACGTTCCGTATACTTTCATCTGTCACATCCGTAGATTTTATTTGGGGAAAGTCTGTTGGTTAGGCGACATAATAACACTATTGTCGACGCGCCTCCCGCGAATTGTCTTGCCAAATCCGTGAGCGATTGCGCGCTTTTTGTTCGAGCCAGGATTCACCTTCGCCACCTGACGCCATATAATGATTCCCGAACTCTGCCGCGCTACATTTTGAAATGAGTAACACCAATCCCACTAAACCTTACGACCTGGCGTTCGAGGTGCGCGAAAAATATCTGTTCGCGATAGTCCGGGGTGAGCACGATAACTTCGCCATCAGCTCGGCGTACTGGCGAGAGATCGGGGAAAGGTTGACCGAGCTCGGGATCGATAAGGTCCTGGTGGTTGAGGACATCGTGGAACAGAGTCCCCTTGTTGACGTTTACAACCTTTCAGCACAACTGGTTGAACTAGGATTTAGAGGCGTGGCGATAGCATTTGTCGATCGTTACAGTAGCCATCAGGAGCTGAACGATTTCGGCGTGATCGTAGGCACCAACCGCGGACTGATCGGCAACGCTTTTGCCACCGAAGCCGAAGCGGAGATGTGGTTACTCGCACAGTAGCTATTGGTCAGTGGTCGGTCGTCAGTGGTCAGTTGTCAGTTGTCAGTTGTCAGTGGTCAGTGGTCAGTTGTCAGTTGTCAGTGGTCAGTTGTCAGTTGTCAGTGGTCAGTTGTCAGTGGTCAGTTGTCAGTGGTCAGTAGCCAGTAGTCGAAAGGATCCAATTCCGCTCTTTCACCCTTTCACCCTTTCACCCTCTCACCCTCTCACCCTTTCACCCTTTCACCCTCTCACCCTCTCACCCTCTCAACCTCTCACTCTCTCACCCTCTCACCCTCTCACCCTTTCACCCTCTCACCCTCTCACCCTCTCACCCTTTCACCCTTTCACCCTCTCACCCTTTCACCCTTTCACCCTTTCACCCTTTCACCCTTTCACTTTTCCACGTTTCTGTGTCATATTTCGCGGCATCCACAGCTTTACAGATTCGGACAAACCCAAGGAGATATTTATGAAGATACTATTGAAGGTCTCGCTGCTTTCTTTCGCGGCATTTGCACTGATCGGTTGTGCCCCGGCGGCCAACACGAATACTGTTGTCACCAACACGAACACTAATACGAACACGGCGCCCAAGGCCGCAGCACCAACGGCAGACTCGCTTATGGCGCTCGAGACCAAAGCGTTCGACGCGTGGAAGGCGAAGGACGGGAAGTTTTTCGAAGGCTTTCTCACGGACAACTTTGTAAGTTTTGATGATAAGGGCAAGCGCCCGGCCCGTTCTGAAATGATCAAGATGATAACTGATGCCACGTGCGAAGTTAAGACTTACGCGCTCAGCGAACCCCGCGTCACTGTCGCCAGTCCCGATGTCGCAGTGCTTACAGTCAAGGCCATCGTCGACGGCACCTGCGAGGGTAAGAAGCTTCCGAGCCCTGTCACCGGCGCCACGGTCTATGTCCGGACCGGGGACGCATGGAAGGCGGCTTATCACAACGAGGTCGCGATCGTCGAAACCCCGAGCACGGGCGGCAATACGGCTAATTCGAACACTGCTGCTGCGGCCGACACCAAGAAAGAAACTACTCCTGCAGCATCAGCCGATGTCGCCAAAAAGGAAATGCCGGCAGCGAACGCAATGGCTTCGAATTCCAACACAGCCGCGCCGTCTACCGGCGACGCCTTGACCGATGCGCTCATGGCCGTAGAGAAAAAAGGCTGGGAAGC
>JANPJL010000101.1:0-2311 GCA_031425495.1 Acidobacteriota bacterium | reverse complement strand
TAGCTGCGGAGGCGGCGGATCAAATGAATCGAACGCCGTAAAGAATCAAAACGTGAACAAAGCGAAAGTTGTGTTGCCGGTATCGGGTTACGAGATCGTCAACACCTATCCGCACGACTCTCGAGCTTTCACACAGGGCCTCGTTTTTCGGGACGGCTTTCTGTACGAGAGCACGGGCCAGGAAGGCGAATCGACGCTTAGAAAGGTCGAACTTGCGACCGGAAAAGTTTTGCAGAAGCATGATCTGCCGGGTGAGGTCTTTGCCGAAGGCATCGCCATCATGGGCGATAACGTATTCCAGTTGTCGTGGAAGGATAGGAAGGCGTGGGTCTATAATCTTTCAGATTTCAAACTGCTGCGAGAGATCCGGTACTCAGACGACGGCTGGGGTCTTACACACGACGGTACTTACCTCTACGCAACCAACAGCACACACGTGATCAAGGTCCTTAATCCCGAAACCTTCGAGACCGTCCGGACGGTCGTCGTCAAAGACGAATCCGGGCGACCGTTGATGAAATTGAACGAGCTTGAATTTGTGAAAGGCGAGATCTGGGCGAACGTCTGGCACTCCGAGACGATCGGTAAGCCGAATCACATTGCTCGCATCGATCCCACGTCCGGGGAATTGAAAGGCTGGATCGACCTGGACGGCATCTCGCCAGGAGATCAACGCGGCGAAGACAAGAGTGAGAATACGCTGAACGGGATCGCGTATGACGAAGCCGGTGATCGGATCTTTGTTACCGGAAAGAACTGGAAGAATCTTTACGAGATCAAGCTAAAGCCAAAAGCCTAATGTCCGACCAGCATGAGAACTTTATGCGGCGGGCGATAGAGCTCGCGCGGAAGGGCGTCGATGAGGATCTCGGCGGCCCATTCGGATGTGTCATCGTAAAAGATGGCGAGATCGTCGGCGAAGGGTGTAATCAAGTTACGTCGGCAAACGATCCAACTGCTCATGCTGAGATCGTCGCCATCCGCAATGCCTGCGGAGCTCTAGGAACATTCACGCTCGAAGGCTGTACCGTGTACACGTCATGCGAGCCGTGCCCGATGTGTCTCGGTGCGATCTACTGGGCTCGTCCGGCGGCCATATTTATTGCCGCGAATCGCGAAGACGCGGCCGCCGCTGGATTTGACGACGAGCATTTCTACATCGAGATCGAAAAACCGAACCAGCAGCGCGAGCTGCGGATGCAGACGCTGCTTCGCGAAGAATCTCAAAGGGTCTTCGCGAGCTGGATCGCGAAAACCGACAAGATCGAATACTAGTTTGCCCGCGAAGTAAGCGATAAACCGCGAAAAGATTTTCGCGTCAATTCGCGTATTCGCGGGCAAAACAAAAGGACATGTCGAACACCTACTTTTTCATTCTTCTCGCCCTGGCGGCCGGTGCAATGATGCCGACCCAGGCGGCGACGAATAATAAGATGGCTGTCGTAGTTGGTAGTCCGATCCTGTCCGCATTCATCTCGTTTGTCGTAGGGACTATCGCACTGTTCGCTTACGTGTTGGTGTCGGGTGCCCCGATGGCCAATCTCGCAGCGGCAAAAGATGCACCGGCGATCGCGTGGGTCGGTGGACTTCTCGGGGCGTTCTTCGTCACTGCGGCCGTGACCCTCGTCCCGAGGCTAGGCGTCGCGATGACGTTCAGCCTGATCATCGCTGGGCAGATGATCGTCACGCTTCTCATCGATCACTATGGTCTGTTAGGTGTTACTGTCAAGGAAATCAGCTTTGCACGCATTGTCGGGATTGTATTGATCGCCGCGGGCGTGGTGCTGATCAGAAGATTTTGATGCGTCCGACACAGGCAGTACCGTCCGCGTATGCGGGTGGTTGAGAGTCGGGACCGAGATGATGCGGTGCTTTGATTAGCGCCGTACCATACGCTCACGCAGGTGGTACTGACCTGTAGCATATGCAGTTCATCCTCAACAACGAAAACATTTCGACGGATCTGGCAGCAGGCACGACTGTGCTCGACTTCGTCCGCTATCACAAGAATCTAAAAGGCACGAAGATCGGGTGTCGCGAAGGTGATTGCGGAGCTTGTACGATCCTCGTCGGCGAGCTGAAGGGGGAGGCCGTTTCATACCGGACGATGACGTCGTGCTTGATGCCGCTTGCTAACGCAGCCGGCAAACACATCGTCACGATCGAAGGCATCAACCCCGAAGACGGATCGTTAACGCCAGTCCAGCAGGCGATGGTCGATGAGAGCGGAACACAGTGCGGTTTCTGCACCGTCGGTTTCGTGATGTCACTGACCGGTTTCTGCATGGATGCAACTGCGAAGACACCTGAG
>JANPJL010000100.1:0-17192 GCA_031425495.1 Acidobacteriota bacterium | reverse complement strand
TGCGAAGGCTAAAGCTAGCGTCGGATATAAATAAGATCGACCTGGCTTACTTCAAGGATCAAACAAAGCCGCGGATCGATCTTGAAACAACCGTATCAATGGATGGGCTCTCGCTGGGTGGTGCGAGCACCGAGAGTCAGACATTCCCTCTGATCTCCGAAGATCCGATCTCAATTCGCACGAACCCAAATTCGTTTTTGCTTTCCGAGCTACGGCGTTTGAATCCGGGTGCAACCATCGTGGTGCCACCCGTAACCGTTCCCGGAACACCTTCATTCCTTGCCGGCGGGTTTAACCGGTCCCTTGCGAATATATTCCGCAGCGATGCGTTCAACTATTCGATTGGCGTGACGATCTCGTTTCCCTTTAGAAACCGGACTGCGAAAGCCGCACTCGCCGGAGCACGTGTCCAGGAGGATCAGATAGCGACACAGACAAGAGCACAGGAGCAGCTCGTGATCGTCCAAGTCCGTAATTCGGTTCAGGCGGTCGAAACAGCTCGCCAGCGCGTTCTGTCTGCCCGCCGCGCGAGGGAGAATGCCGAAGAGCTTCTTAAAGGCGAGCGAGCGTTGTTTGATTCGGGTCGTTCGACGACGTTTCTATTGTTTCAGCGCGAGAACGCTCTGACGAACGCGCGAAACGCAGAAATACGATCTGAAACGGATTACAACAAAGCGATCGCAGATCTGCAGCAAGCGACATCAACCACGTTCCAACTGAACAATATTCAAATCGTGTCGCCGACCGACGGAAATTAACCAGCGCCAATGTTGATCGTCTAAAGCCCGCCGCCTGGTGGGCTTTTTTCTTTTTCCGACTTTCCTCTACAATCGTTCGCGTGAAGATATCTGCCGTAATCATCGCCTTTAACGAGGAAAGGAATATCGAGGACGCGATCCGCTCGGTGAGTTGGGCAGACGAGATTCTCGTAGTTGATTCGGAGAGTACCGACAAGACTCGCGACCTCGCCGAGTCGCTCGGTGCCACGGTGATCACGAATCCCTGGCCCGGCTTCTCCGCTCAGAAGCAGTTTGCGATGGAACGTGCTGCGAATGACTGGATCTTAAGTCTTGACGCCGACGAACGTGTCTCGGAAGAACTTCAGAAGGAGATCCGCGTTCTGCAACAACTCGGTAAGCAAGCGGACGGATTTAGGATCCCGCGTTTGTCATACTACATGCAGAAACCTGTTCGACACGGAGGTTGGTACCCGGACCTTCAGCTCCGCCTTTTTGATAAACGCAAGGGACGGTGGAACGGTGCGGTGATCCACGAGTCGGTCAAAATGAATGACGGTGCGCACGTTGAGCGGTTAAATAGCGACATAGTGCATTACACGGTGGAGAATGCGTCACATCATCAAAGGATGATTGCCGAACGTTACGCTCCGCTCGGGGCACAGAAGATGTTCGATGACGGACGACGAACATCACCGATCCAAGCGGTACTCGCCTCTGGGTTTGCGTTTATCAGAGCATACTTTTTGAAACTAGGTTTTCTGGACGGATTCGCCGGGTTTTGTATAGCTTACTTCGCGGCCCACAATGCATTTCTCAAACATGTCATGCTCATCGAGATGCAGCGGGACATGAAGTCTCGTGACTAACTCAGTGTTACAACTATTCCTTCTATTCGCTCATCCTACGTTCAGTTTTCACGGCGACTAAGTTATATTTTTTCTATGCATTCTCGCTGCCTCAATATCAATCTTGCCTTCTTCACGATTCTGATCCTCGGCATCAGTACTGCCTTTTCCCAAAAAGGTATCGATACCCAGACGCAGAAAATAAAGGAAGACTCAAACAAGACAACCACTCGGGCCTCGGATGCGACACGCTCATTCGATTGGGGCAAAGGTAAGACGGAGACTCGCGATCGACTCCCGAATCCTTACAAAATGAACTCGCGACGAGACGTGTTGGTTGCGACGATCATTCAGGTATTGAAGGAACGGAAGATGGTCGTCGACGAGGCATCGTCCCGACTTACGGACGGGATCATCATCACGCAACCTTACGTATTTTCTAAAGGTCCAGTTATTACTCAGAACGAGTTGAACAGGTACGGTATTCTCAGCTTTGCCGACACCGCGTGGTCGCGTGGTCAATTCACGCTCACGATCGAGGTTCAGTCGATCGACGGGATACTGAACAACGTGTCAGTCAACGCAAAGGTTGAAGGCCGGGCCGGTAACGGTTTGACTTCCGAATGGGCTACGATCCAAAGCTCGGGACTGGCGGAAGAAGAGTTTCTCATAAAGCTTGTCGAGCTTGTAACCGGGGTCTCACCTGACGATACGAAACCTGTCGATCGATAATCTATGATCTCGCGTTTCTTAAGACTTTTGATGCTCGGACTGCTCCTCTTGGGAGCCAACGAGGTTTTTGCCCAACCGGATACGACGTTCCCGGGTGATGCATCGACGCGGTCTGGACGTTCGCGCCGGACCGATCCGCCAAAAACCTTTAAGGAGATGCTGGCGAAACAAAGAGCGGAGCGCGATAAGCGGGATCACCGTCAAATGCTGGAGAGAGGCGAGGCCGCTCTCCGGCTTGCAGAGCAACTCGAAAACTCTTTTGCGAACAACAAGACCATATCCAAAGAGGATATGGCCAGACTTGAATCGCTCGAAGATGCGGTTGTCAAAATCAGAAAAGAGCTTGGCGGTGACGATGATTCCGTCACGTTTTCTAACGACTCCGTTGACGAGCGTCCGTCGAATGTAGAGGAAGCTTTCAAATTCCTTCAGTCCACGACGGTAAAGCTGGTGGACGAGCTCAAGAAGACGACGCGGTTTACCATCTCGGCGGTTGCAATTCAGAGTTCGAACAGCGTCTTGAACCTGGTAAAATTTCTTCGCTTCAAGAAATAGCCTGATATGCCGTTTCGAATTACTCTTACCCTCACCGTTGTAATCCTTCTTTTCTCAATTTTAACTTTGGCGCAGGACGATGACGACGACGTCGTTTCCGTAGACTCTTCTCTCGTCGTTCTGAATGCAACGATAACCGATCCGGCCGGTAAGCATGTCGCCGGCTTGAAGCAAGACCAACTTACAATTCTTGAAAATGGCTCAGCTCAGGAGATCACGTTCTTCGCCGCCGAAGAGACGCCGTTTGCGGCGGTCATACTGCTGGACACGTCCGGCAGTATGGAACAGAGAGTAAGCCTCGCCCGCTCCGCTGCCATCCGCTTCCTGGATGGACTTCGCGAGTCGGACGTCGCCGCGATCTACCGGTTCGATTCGAAGGTCTCACTGGTCCAGACTTTTTCCGCCAGCCGCGACGTCAGCGACAAAATTTTCGATATGAAGGCGGACGGGATGACGACCTTAAATGACGCGGTGTATAAGGCTTCGCAGGATCTGACTGGTCGCACGGAAAAGAGACGAGCGATCGTGGTCCTATCGGACGGAATGGATACCTACAGCTCCAGCTCCGCCGACAAGGCTCTCAAAGCTGCGCTTGCCGCCAATGCTGTGATCTACACGGTCGACATGTCATCGATAGAGATGGGCGGAAAGCAGAGACAGCAAAGCCAGGGTGTACTTCGCAACTTTGCCGATAAAACGGGTGGGTCGTTCATCTCCACCCCGGGTGGAGCTGCCTTGCGAGCTGCTTTTGACAAGATCGTTACCGAGCTCGGAAATCAGTACACGATAGCGTACCAGCCGAAGAATGTGGCGAAGGACGGTAAGTGGCGATCGATCGAGCTACAGGTGTCGAAGCCGAATCTCACCATCCGAACACGAAAGGGTTACCATGCCGAGAAGGGCCGGTAGAAGTCTTGGTCACGATCAAATTTGAAAGTTCGATCTCACCCTTGCATTGGGATCGTTTTTTGTTATGATACTGGACGGAATTGCTCCACGTGATTCCGCTGAAAGACGCTTTGTACGGAGTGGGAGACGTATGAAGCGTCTTTCTTTTTGCGCGCGGCGCGCGATCGAGGTTGTCTTTTTAAAGCAGGCTAGTCTTATTGCGCGATCGGTCAGCGTGTCGCGAGATGGCGGAGTCGATAAGGAAGTCGATGACCTCGGGAAAAGACATTCCACTGCCTTCCCACATTTTCGGAAAGCCGGACGCGTCGGTCAGGCCGGGCATGGTGTTGATCTCATTCACGAGCAGTTCGCCATTGTCCGTGCGTAAGAAAAAATCTACGCGTGCGAGTCCCGAGCCGTCGACCGCTTTGAACGCAGTGATGGCCATCTGCTGGATCTTCTTGGAAAGCTCCGCTGACACCCCTGCCGGTACTACGAATTCGTTATTACCCGTGCCCGAATATTTCTCGGTATAGTCGAGGAATGCTTTCTCTTGGTCGCGAATCAGGTATTCGCCCGGCAGACTAGCTCGCGGCTCGTCGTTACCGATCACAGCACATTCGATCTCTCGCATCTCAAGGGCTTCTTCGACAATTATCTTTCGATCGTACTCGGCCGCCAACTCTATAGCTTCACGCAAACCGGATTCCTCCGTCACTTTCGAAACGCCAACCGACGAGCCGAGATTCGCAGGCTTAACAAAGCACGGAAATCCGAGCGTCCTACCGACGTGAGCTACTACTGCATCCGCATTCGATTCAAACTCGCTGCGAAGGAACCACAAATATTTACAGATCGGCAATCCCGCATCGCGGAAGAGGATCTTCATCACAGCCTTATCCATGCCGCATGCCGACGCCAATACACCGCAGCCGACATACGGGACATCCGCCATTTCGAGAAGCCCCTGTATCGTACCGTCTTCGCCAAACGTTCCGTGCAGAACCGGAAATACTACGTCCAGCGATCTCGTGAGAGCCGCGTCAGTTGAAGTGAGTCCTTTCAGACGCGTATCGCCGGCCAGTATCACGGAAGTATTGGCGAATTCCTCAAAGTTCTCGGGTAGGGTCTCTCGGGTCGCTTCGGTCAACAGTTGAAGAGCTTCGGCGGGATTCAGCCAACCACCCGACCGGTCGATCGCGATGGGAACAACGTCGTACTTGTCCTTGTCGATCTGCTCGATCACGGTCTTTGCCGAACGGAGCGCGATCTCGTGCTCGCCTGAACGGCCGCCGAAAATTACCCCAACGCGAAGTTTCATAAGATTGTCTTGCCAAGTGCGGAAAGTATTAGCTCGCAGGCGAGTTCGACGGTGATATTGCTTTGATCGAGTAGGGGGTTAACCTCGACTATCTCGAAGGAACGCATTCCGCCTTGTTCGGCGACTACCTCGAGGGCAAGGTGTGCTTCGCGATAGGTTGCACCGCCGCGGACGAGAGTGCCCGAACCGGGAGCAAACCGCGGATCTATCATATCGACGTCAAACGTTACCGCGTATCCGCCGGATGCTCGAGACGCGATGGCGATCGCGTCCTCAACACATGCGAGCATGCCACGCTTATCGATATCGCTCATTGTAAAAAAGTTGTCCCGCAGCCCGAGCTTATGAACGATCTCTCGTTCACCCGCGTCCAGATCGCGCGCTCCGATATGTGCACAGTATTCCGGCTTGAGTTTTGGAGCGAAGCCCTCTAGATTAACTAGCTGTTCATTACCGTGGCCGAGCAATACCGCGAGCGGCATTCCATGGATATTTCCCGATGACGACGTCTCGGGAGTGTTGATATCAGCATGGGCATCGAACCAGATCAAACCGATGTCTTGCCCCTTTTCGTGGTAATGGGACGCGACGCCGGAGAATGAGCCGATCGCAATTGAATGATCTCCACCCAGCACGATCGGAAACGCTTCATCGGACAAAACTCCTTTCACGTCGGCTGCAATATTCGTGCATGATGCCATCATCTCCGGAAGATATTTCGGATTCGCCCCGGGGTCAGCCGCCACCAGTGAACGAACGATATCCGCATTTCCATAATCGGTGACGTCATAGCCGAGAGCTCTTATGTGACCGATGAGCACGCCCTCGCCTCGCATACGTGACATCCGCATTGCCTCGACGCCAAGATCACTTCCCGCTTGTCCGGCGCCATACCCGAGAGGTACGCCGAGAATACCCACTTTCCGATTCTTCCCCGGCAACGAATTAATACTCATAACTTCTAGAGTTCTCCAAAACCTTTTGCAAAGATCTCGCGGATCGCGTCAGATGCTTCTCGCTCATCGTCGCCTTCGACCTCGAACTTCAACTCGGTCCCTAGCGGAGCCGCAAGGGCGAGGACGCTCAGGATTGATTTCGCATTGGCGAATGCACCTGTGTCATCGCGCCGTAGCGTGATTATGCTCCGATATCTTCCCGCGAGCCGAACCAATTGTGCAGCGGCACGTGCATGAAGCCCGAGAGCGTTGACAACCTTTACGCTGCCCTCAAGCATGTTTTTTCAACTGAGGTTCGAGCAGAGCGCTCGTTCGATAGATCGACTGTTTTCCCTGATCCTCGATCTCACGGGCCATTTCCGCCAGCGAGACCTCTTTCGAATTGGAAGCTAGCTTGATGACCATCGGAAGATTCACACCCGTCACGATCTCGATCTCACCCTCTTTCAGGAACATTGCGGAAATATTGGTTGGGGTGCCGCCAAACATATCCGTCAGCAAAATAACGCCGCCTTCCTGGGAAACACTCTTTATCGCCCGATCGATCTCATCCTTGGCCGC
Organism: Acidobacteriota bacterium; assembly: GCA_031425495.1. Taxonomy (GTDB): domain Bacteria; phylum Acidobacteriota; class Blastocatellia; order Pyrinomonadales; family Pyrinomonadaceae; genus OLB17. The sequence goes on along the minus strand of JANPJL010000100.1, from coordinate 10,594 downwards.
TTCGACATCGTCGTGCCAGCCGATCGAGACGGCTGCTATATGATTCAGGTCGCCGACCACCGCTTCGGCCGCCGCTAAAAGCTCGGTCGCGAGCTGCCCGTGAGACACTATGACTCCACCAATTTTGCTCATCTTTGCCTATTTTTGCATATCGCGGTGAACAACCGAAACGTTGTACTTTTCTTTCTTCAACTCGTCGCGGAGACGGTTAGCCACCATTACGGAACGATGACGCCCGCCCGTGCAGCCGATACCGATGGTCAGGTACGATTTCCCCTCTTGCTTATAAAACGGAAGCAGGTAGCGGAGCAGATCCGAAAACCGGTGGACGGTTTCCTTTACTTCGTCGTGCTTGTCGAGAAACTGGCGAATCTTCGGATGCTCGCCGGTAAAGTCTTTAAGCGCCCGATCAAAATAGGGGTTAGGCAAGTGGCGGACGTCGAACAGAAGGTCTAGGTCCCTCGGATTCCCATACTTGTGACCGAAGCTAACGATCCTTACCTTGAGCGGCGTCCCTTCGGGCTCGCGGCTGAACTTCTCTACGATCAGCCTTCGAAGCGTATGGACCGTGTGCTCCGAGGTATCGATGATCAGGTCCGCTAGTTGACGGATCTCCTCCATCGCCTTTCGCTCCGACCGGATCGATTGAAGAAGTCCTTTTCCGTTGTCCGCCGGATGCGGACGCCTCGTCTCGGAAAATCGGCGCTGGAGATCCCCATCTGACGCTTCAAAAAATACAACGAACGCATCCAGCTTTTTCTTTTCCAGCTTTTTCAATTCCGCGGGAAACTCTGCCAGGAAATGTCGTTCACGGATGTTGATGACAAGAGCGGCCCGTTCGATCGCGACCACATCCTCATCCCTGGGAACCAGAAGCCGTGAGAATGTCGAAAGCATCGTCAACGGAAGGTTGTCGACACAGAAGTAGCCCAGATCTTCAAACGCATTCGTCGCCGAGCTCATACCCGAACCGCTGAGGCCGGTGATAATGACCAGGTTCTTTAAGTTGTGACCTTCGGTGGTGGCCTTTGCCATAAATGAGGACCGCTAGCTTACAGGGTTGAGTATCGCGTTATGCCGTTGAATCAACACGTCGCTCGCATTCACGCCATTCTCTAGTTGGCGAAACAGACGTACCGCAGTTTCGACCAGTGTAGAAAGGTTCCGGCCGGGGCTGACCGGCAACACAAACTTCGGCAGTCGATATCCGTCCAGGTCGTGAACATCCATTACATCCCCGATACGTTCGACCTCGACGTTCCTTCGCAGCTCAACGCAAAGATCTATAGTCGACTGTTGTTCCAACGACAAATCGCCAAACAACGTGCGAACGTTAATGACACCAAGACCTCTTATCTCAAGCAGCTCCGTGGTCAGTGGCGGAGCCGATCCGATGAGCGACCCATTACTGCCCGAGGTGAGAGCGACAACGTCATCCGCGACTAGCTTATGCCCTTTCGAAACGAGGTCGAGGGCGCACTCTGATTTTCCGATTCCCGATTCACCCACTATCAGAACGCCGGTTCGAAATACCCGGACCAGCACACCGTGAACTTGTAGCGGAGCAAAAGTCTCCGTCGTTTCTGAACCAGATTTCGAATTATCAATCATCCTGGCGTCATGGTTCGGGTTGATTGCGTAACGTTGCGCCTTACTTATCCGCAGCCGGTTCTGTGGGATTCAACTCTGTCTCGTTTTGTACGATAGCCGTCGCCCGCTTGGCTCGATGGGACCTATCGATGACTTTGTTCTTCAGTTTGAGCGCCTGTTTCTCGATCTTGTCGATGGTGTGTGAAAGCGACAGGTACATATCCGAATTGCTGGTCGTAGCGGTTAATACATCATTGCGCCAATTCAGGATTATTTCCGACCGGTGGCGTCCGCGTTCGACCTCGATGATCACGTGCGCGTTAGCGGGCTTTCCGTCGAAGAGATGACTGATACGCTCGAAATGATTCTCAACGTGGGTTTGCAGAGCGGGTGTCACGTCCATGTGGCGTCCGGTGTATTCAAATTTCATAGTTCCCCCTTATAAATGCAAAATGAAAAAGACTCGACGCACGCAGAACTATATAACCGTCTTGCGTTCGCGCGAGCCCGGTATATTCATCTGGTCGCGATACTTTGCGACCGTTCGTCGTGAAAGCTTTACGCCCTCCTTGCTCAATACCTTCGCGATCTGCTCATCCGTCATCGGCTTTTTGGAATCTTCGTCCTCGACCATCTTCTTGATCCTAAGCTTGAGAATGCGTGTCGAAACCTCTTCGCCCTCTTCATTCATCATCCCTTCGCTAAAAAAGCGCCGTAGCTCGATCACCCCTTGCGGAGTGTGAGCGTACTTTCTATTGACGACGCGAGAGATAGTTGAAAGATGCATGCCGATATCCTCGGCGACGTCCTTCAGCATCATCGGTTTGATATGCTCGACGCCGTGATCGAGAAATTCCGTCTGCCGACTGACGATGCATTCGACGACGCGATATATCGTCTGCCGTCGATGCTCGATGTTACGTAGCAGGTCGACCGCAGAGCGAACTTTCTCCTTGATGAAATCTTTAGTTTCTTTCGATGTGTCGGGCTGATCGACAAGTTGGTGATAGGTTGAACTGATACGCAGCCGCGGACTTCCGTCATCGGCAAAATAGATGACCCACTCGCCTTCGATCTTTTCCACGTAAACTTCCGGGGCGACAAACATCGCCTCCTCGGCCGCATACTTTCTACCCGGATACGGATCAAGCGTGCGGATCAAATTGATCTCGTCATTGAGATGATGAATGTTCCGGCCGGTATCCTTTGCAAGGTGCTGCAATCGATGCGGCTGCAGATCTTCCAAATGATCGCGGACAAGTTCGGCAGCCAATGTATCGCCTTCACCATCAGCTTCGAGCTGGGCGAGCAGGCACTCTTTCACATCGATCGCGCCGCACCCGACCGGTTCAAGGGCCATCACTGTTTGACGCGCAAGATCGACGGTCTCCGGTGTGCAGTTACAGATCTCAGCAAGCTCTTCGACCGAAGCCGTCAACCGTCCATCCGCGTTGAGGTTTCCGATCACGCTAATGCAAACCTCGAGCAGCCTTTCGCTGATGTCGAGCATATGCAACTGCCACTCGAGATGCTCGCTTAGCGATTCCGTGTGCGAAAGAAACTGTTCGAAGCTCGGAGCGTCGTCCTTGTACTCGATCTCCTGCGTACGATATCCGGGGTCGAGATAGTCCTGAAACTCCCGACCGTAGTCGATCTCATCAAACGAATCTGATAGCTCCGGGTGAGTTTCTTCGGAAGACGCCATCTCAGTGACGGTCGGGTCCGAACCGTTTTCGCCCGGCTTGTCGGCTGTAAACGAATCGCCGCTGTCAAGGTAGTCGGTTGGTGAATCAGAAAACTGCGTACCGGAATCAGCACCGTTGACGTACCCTTCATCGACACCGTTTGCGTTTTGATCGAGGATGCTCTCCGATATCTCCTGAACTTCGTCACCCGGCAAAACTTCTTCCAGGATCGGATTTGCCACGAGCTCTTGCTCGACGAGTTCGTTCAACTCCAGCGATGTCATCTGGAGCATTTCGATGCGTTGCCGCAGCTGCGGAGTCAGCACCATTCTCTGCTGCAGTTGAGTTGTGAGCCTCAGTGACGACATATCAGATCGACGACAGTATTTCCCTTTTTCGTTGTGGAACTATAATTGCAAACTGACTAAATTATACGGGTTTTGAAATGAAAACAAAACGAAAGGTTTTTTGGTTAATGGTGGTTTTAAGTTTCCGTGGTGAATTGATTGAGGGTCGGGTGACGAGCTCGACCTCCTCTCTTTCTTATTCCGTATGTTCCGTGTGTTCCGTGGTCGTTCGCACGAACCGGTGCCAGCGGACTCGCTCGAGACATCAAGGGAAGCCGGACGAGGCATTGACCCCGCTCGCAAACGAAATCTAGAGAGAGAAACGCTCGCCGAGGTAAAGCCTTCGTACATCTGCATCTTCGACCAGGACGTCAGGCTCACCGCTTAAGAGGATACGTCCCTCAGACATTATGTACGCCCGGTCTGTGATGCCAAGCGTTTCGCGGACGTTATGATCCGTGATCAAAATGCCGATGCCTTGCTGCTTAAGGTAGAGAATTATCTCGCGAATGTCGTCGATCGCGAGCGGATCGATCCCGGCGAAGGGTTCGTCCAAAAGTATGAATTGCGGTTCTGTCGCAAGACAGCGAGCGATCTCTACGCGCCGGCGTTCTCCACCCGAAAGTGAATCACCCCGGACCTTTCGGACATGCTCGATACCGAATTCCGCGAGTAGGTCATCAAGCCTCTGGAATCGATCAGCACGGGACATTTTCCGCGTTTCAAGAACCGCGAGGATGTTTTGTTCGGCTGTCAGCTTCCGAAAAATAGAAGCCTCCTGTGGTAGATAACCCAACCCGAGTCTTGCTCGAAGGTACATAGGAAGGGCTGTTATATCCTCGCCATTGAGAAATATGTCGCCCGCCTCCGTACGCTCGAGGCCGACCATCATGTAGAACGTGGTCGTCTTTCCGGCTCCGTTAGCACCAAGCAAGCCGACGACCTCACCCTGCCCGACGCTGATCGTGACGTTATCGACGACACGGCGCCTGCCATATGTTTTCTGAAGATCGTGCGCGACCAGCAATCTGGGGGCTGGTTCATGGCCGTTCTGCGAGGATAAAGTATTGTCGTTGGAAGCGTTCACGTATCGTTAGGGCTGGTTCGGTTTGACCTTGTAAACGGAGCGAATACGGCCGGCAACATTCTGTTTAGATTTCCCTTCGCTCACCACGCGATTGTTTCGAAGATTCACTGTCATCTGACCGCCCGAGGAAGATCCATTCTCGGCATCATCCACACGCGCCGGATTTCCTCGAAGCGTTACATTCTCATCCGCCGCGGTATATTGCGCATAATCCCCTACCGCACGACGATTCGGTTGCGTGATCACGACATTTCCCTCAACATCGCTCCGCGATAGTTCGTTCCTTTCATCGAGAAAAATATTGGCGACGTTTCCAAGTATGCGGTCGGTTCCCTGCCGAATGTCGACGTCAGTTTCATAACGGATCTTACGCTCGTCGCGATTGTATGACATCTTTCGCGAGGAAACATGAACCGGAGAACTCGTCTCTCGCCCGTTCTCTTTTTTCTTCACATCGTATAACAAGCTCTGCACATTTCCATCAGCGAAGAATCCGCCTTGTGCCTGATGCATCGTTAGCTGATCCGCCCGGACGTAATTGTTCTCCTGCCAACCCCGAGCGTTGCCGGAAAAACGGGCCGTTTCGGCACGATGGTCAAACTCTGCTTCTTGCGATGTCACGAACACCGGTTTATCGGTGGCCGCAAACGGCGTCGCACCGCTCGTCGATTTTTGGCTGTAATACGTCGTGTTCGCACCGCCGCGGAGGTACGATTTCTGGTTCTTCGTATCCCAGTCGATCTCCGTAGCACGAGCCCGGGCGCGAGAATCCCAAACTGTCGGTTCACCACCGCGGAGCCGTACTGTCTCGTCGCCTTTCGCGAACCCGATTCGGTCAGCAATAGCGTTGCGATCCAGTTCCGTAAATTTGGCACTGCCTGTTGCATTAAGCGTATCGATATCCTTTGTCTGAGCGCTAAACGTCGAAGTAAGACGATCTGCCACGATCGTCTGCGTTCCTCGATCGGCTGCGGGGACAGTAGGCACACGAACGGTCTTCGTCTTTACGGCGGCTATACATTCGCGGGCGTTATTTCCGGTCGGGAAAAATTCACAATCGAATCGGGGAGCGTTTATCGTCGTTCGATAATTTTCGGGTCGGGCGGTTAAGGGCTCAACGAAAAGCTCGGCATCACCGATCGCCTCGGCTTTCTGAATATCCTTTCCGTCGTTGCCAAAGAATGTTCGAACGGTGTCCGCGGTCACCCGTTTGTTCGCCGCATCGGCGGTGCCGCTGGGCACATCCAGGTGAATTGTCGTGCGTCCTTCGGTCAGCATCTTTTCGAGTAGACCTTCGCCCTTGAACGAGAGTCGAATAGCGTTTGGCGTCGCCATCGTGACCTTCGAATACTCCACGGCATTGGCCGGGGTCAACGTCGCACGACTATTTCCAACAGCGTCGGCACTCAACAGTTGCTGGTTCTCGTTGAACGCCGCTTTCAACTCGCCCGCCGAAACCTCGGTCGTCCGTTCTGCATTAGCTTGCCGCAGATAGGCGTTGCCCCTGACGTTCGACAGCTTGATCTTATTAGCCGGATAAAGTTCAGCGTATATGTGGTCGCCTTTAAGAAACTCGCTGCCTTGCGAGATCTCTGCGTTGCCATCGATGAAAATCTTGCGGTTCGATTGTTCGAAGACAGCCGAGTTGGACGTGATCGTCGTCGGCTTCCCTTGGGTCGACGCTGTGATATGGACGCCGTGCTTTAGATCAAAGCGGTCGATGTCCCGCTCATACAACGCGAAGCCTGATTTGATGTCGACGGGTCCGTCATTCGGCCGTGTGGCGTGGATCGTGACGCTGTCGTACAGTTCGATCTTCTTGACGTCACGCCCTCCCGCGGTCTTCTCGACGAGGTAAACCACGGCCCGATCGGATGTAACGTCATTCGCTCCGGTGTTCGCAATAATATTTCCAACGACGTTTCCGCGAAGTTCGATCGTCTCGTCGGACTGGTTGTAGACAGCGTAACCCGCTTTCACTGTCGCGTGCTTGACGTTCGACGATGCCAGCTCGGGAGATTCGAAGGTTTCGATCTCAACATCCCTCAACAGTTCCAGCTTCTTTTCCGCTGCCCTCACGATCGCACCGAACGCTTTGCCTTTTACTCCACCGCGCTCAAACTCGACGGCTTCTTCGATCGTCGCGATCTCATCCGCCTTCTTGTATGTCACCTGCTCGGTCCGCACCTTTAAAGCGTCCCGCGTCTCGATGTTTACGTTTCCCGCAAAGTATCCCGTGAAGTTCTTATTCTCCTCGGGGATGTAGACGGCTTTAACGGCGGTTATCTTATCGGAGCCACCGGCAGGATCGAAAACCTCAAGATAAACGTTCTCGAGCTCCTGGTGGTTATCGCTGAACGAGGTGGCTTTGTCGGCCTTAATAAAATACTTCACGACGTCGCCTTCCATTTCGCGCCTTTCATAACCGTGTACTTCGGCGACGACTTCTTTCGAAAGTGACGTCGGAAAGCTCTTCATGCGAAACTCAGGATTATTTCGTGAGCGATAGAAACCTACTACGATCGCGAGCAGAGTCACCGCAAACAGGCCCACGGCGGCATAGCGCACGTACTGCGGTAGCTTTGCCCGGAAGTGATAGTTTTTGATCGCGGGATGATGTACTTGGGCCACAAGGTTTTAATTATCCGCCCTAACATCTTCAACAACAAGCTGTAACCGTGTATTTGCTTGCCACACATTTGCCTCGGCGGTATAGGCCACTTCGATGCGCGAACCGGCAAGGAGGGTTCGCCCCGCTGATCTATCAACGCCGTCCCACCAGACCGCCTCGAAGCGATGACCGTTCCGATCATCGAGCCAAAACTTCAAGTGCTTTTCTTTCATCACACGCGGCTCTTCGCGGATGTAGAGTCCGCTTGTGACAAAGACAGGTTTAGGATTTCCAGCTCCGAACGGCTCAAGGGAGCCAAGTTCTTTTACAAGTTTTAAGTTGAGGGTCGCGGGCGAAACCCGGGCGTCGATCCGCAGAACACGCTGCATCAATTCGTCCGTCAGCGAAGCCTCCGCATACACGTTCAATGCCGTACGCATCGCCTCAATATTCTCCGATCTTAATTTCATTCCCGCCGCCGCAGCATGTCCACCAAACTGTTCGAACAGTTCGGGGCAGCTTTCAAGGGCGTTCAGAAGATGGTAATTCGAAATACTCCGGGCACTGCCGTGTGCAAATCCGTCCTCGATCGACAGCACGATCGTGGGACGGTGAAGACGTTCGGCGATACGCGAGGCCGCGAGTCCGATCACGCCGCGATGCCAACCGTCTCCAGCCACGACGACAAACTTTGTACCCGCCAGATCGCGCGTTTCCGAAAGTGCCAGTTCGGTTATTTGCTGCTGGACAACCTGCCGTTCGCGGTTGCGACTGTCGAGTAACGCGGCGAGCTTACGAGCCTCGGCGAAGTCTACTGCTTCGAACAGCTCGATGACGTGACGAGCGACGTCCATACGGCCCGCGGCATTGATCCGAGGTGCGATGCGAAAGCCGATGTGATAGCTCGTCATGTCCGATCGGCATTCCGATACTTCCATCAAAGCTTTCAAACCGTAGTTCTTTGTATTCGGTAGATCCTTCAACCCCAAGGCCACGATCGCGCGGTTCTCGCCGGTCAGCTGCATGATGTCGGCAACTGTGCCGATCGCGGCGATCTTCAAAAACGCGGGGACGAGGTGTTCCTTGTTTTTCTCGCGCAGCAGTGCGTGGGCGAGTTTAAACGCAACGCCAACTCCGGCGAGATGCTTGTCAGGATATTCGCAATCCGGCTGGTTCGGGTTAATGACCGCAAAGGCGTCGGGGTTTCCGCGTTCCGGATCGGAAATGTGATGGTCGGTGACGATGAAGTCCAGTCCGTTTTCCTTCGCCCATGCAATCGGTTCGAAGCTGCGGATACCGCAGTCGACGCTGATCACGACCGTGCAGCCATCTTTCTTTGCCTGCTCCAGCGCGGGGATATTGACGCCGTAACCTTCGGTGAAGCGGTTCGGGACGTGGAAATCCGTCTCGCCACCGAGCAGGCTTAGTGTCTTCCGAAGCAGGACCGTTCCAGTGGTACCATCAACATCGTAATCGCCCCAGATCAGGAACTTTTCCCCGGCATCTATCGCCTTGAATATCCGGTCGACGGCCGCCCGCATCCCCAATAAGAGGAAAGGTTCGTGAAGATCGTCGTAGGACGGATTCAAGAACCTGGTGGCGCTTTCCTTAGTTTCGTGACCCCGTGCGATCAACAGCGCAGCGATAAGCGGCGACACGTTTAGTTCTGCAGCGAGCGTCGCCGTGATCGCGTGATCATGCTTTTTAATTTCCCAACGCCTTTCCATGTGGGTGACCGGTTAGACCGCTAGCTGACCTGAGGGCTTAGAAGTCCCTGCCAAAGAAGAACGAGTATCACCGTTCCGAGCACGAGGCGATAGATGATAAATACGGCAGTCGAATTCTTTCGCAGAAACGCGAGAAGAAACCATATCGAGATGTAGCCGACGACTCCCGCCACGATTGTGCCGACCAGCAGCGGCATAAAACTTTCCGATGGTAATATCTCGACCGCCTCTTTCAGTTGAAGAAGTCCGCTTGCCGTGATCGCGGGTATCGACAAAAGGAATGAAAACCTCGCGGCGGTTTCTCTGGTCTGGCCGGCGAAGAGCCCGCCCATTATAGTCGAACCCGACCGGCTCGCCCCGGGCATAAGAGAGATCACCTGCGTCAGACCCACGACTATCGCGTCGATAATTCCAAGGTCGCGCATCGTTTTTCTCTGACTGCCAACGAACTCCGCGATGGCCAGCACTACAGCCACGGTGATCAGCATTATCGATATGAACCAGAGATTCTTCGTTCCTTCGCCTTCGATCGTTTCCTTAAAAAGCAGACCAACGACACCGATGGGCACCGAGCCGATGATAACAAGCCATCCAAGCCATGCTTCCTGCGACAGCCAGATCGGGCGAATGCCCCCTGTGCCGGAGTGGCGACTCCCTCGCTTGCTCGTGAGAAACAGCCAGTGGTCGCGAACGAACGCGGCGGAGATCCCCCAGATATCCGTAGCGAAATAAATGAAAACCGCCGCAAGCGTACCAAGCTGAATCACCGCCATCGTCGCCGTGATCTGCTGCGGATCGCCGTTGTAAACGTTCGTCCAGCGGCTGGCGAAAACAAGGTGGGCGGTAGAGCTGATCGGGATAAATTCGGTCAGCCCCTGGACTATTCCGAGGATGATCGCTTGAAGATAGTTCATAGAATGGCTGATTCGTTCAGATAAACACCGTCATTCTATCGTTTAGTATCGGAGTAATCCAATTACTCGCGATATCGTGCGCGACCGGCTACGCGATCATATAGCCACGCGGGAAATATTCTTCCAGCCCGGACGATCGTCGCGAGCTGCCATGGAAAAGCGGCGAACTTCTTTTTGTTTTCGATAGCTCGGATGAAATGCGGGATCGCGTCGTCGAGCTCCATCAGAAATGGCATCTTGTTCCCGCGACCCGACGTAAGCGGTGTCTTGATAAAGCCGGGCTGAATGATCGTGACGTTGATTCCTTTATGTGCGACGTCGAGTCGAACGCTCTCGAAGAACGCGGTCATTCCTGCCTTGCTTGCCGAGTAGGCCGCAGATTTAGGAAGTCCCCGAAAACCCGCCAGGCTCGAGATCGCGACAAGATGTCCGCTTCCGCGTTCGACCATTTGCGGGAGCACCGCATAAACCGAATTCACGGCACCAAGCAGATTGATGTCGATCACATACTTTACAGCCGAAGGTTCCAATGCCCGCGTCTCGGCGTTATTTCCCCCGACACCCGCGTTCGCGATGAGAATATCGATGTGATCGAACTCGTTTCGAAATGCATCCGCCGCGCTCTGGACCGCA
>JANPJL010000099.1:0-6010 GCA_031425495.1 Acidobacteriota bacterium | reverse complement strand
GTGATCTCGATCTTTCCTGTCGTCAGATCTTTGATCGGCTGGTTACCGCCGCGGTGGCCGAACTTCAACTTGTAAGTCTCGCCGCCGAAGGCCGAGCCAATGAGCTGGTGGCCGAGACAAATGCCGAACATCGGCGTCTGAGTTTGTGTGAGTTTCCTGATCTCGTCGATCACCCTCGTCATCGACGCCGGATCGCCCGGGCCGTTCGATAGGAAAATGCCATCGGGTTCCAAAGCCATAACGTCGCTAGCGGATGTCTCGGCCGGAACGACCGTCACACGGCACCCGAACTTGGCGAATTCACGAAGCGAGTTCGTCTTGACGCCGAAGTCGTACGCAACGATATGAAACTTTTCGGCGTCGATCGCGGGATAATCGAACTGCTTGTCGATCGTCACCGCGCTCGCAAGTTCGCGGTTGTTCATCTCGGGGGAGTTGAGGATCTTCGCGAGCAGGGCATGCGCGTCAGTTTCCGTAGTCGAGATGCCGGCCCGCATTGCGCCTTTGTCGCGGATGTGGCGGACGAGTGCACGTGTGTCGATGTGCTCGATGCCGACGATGTTGTTTCGCTTGAGATAGTCGTCCAGACTTTCCGTCGAACGCCAATTCGATGCGATGCGACTCGCCTCGCGAACGACGAATCCTTCCGCCCACGGGCGACGAGATTCGACATCGGATTCATTGACGCCGTAGTTGCCGATCAGCGGATACGTCATACAGACGATCTGTCCGGCGTAGCTCGGATCGGTCAGGATCTCCTGATAGCCTGTCATTGATGTATTGAAAACCATCTCACCTAACGTCTCGCCGTCCGCGCCGAAAGACGCACCTGAAAAAGTGCGTCCGTCTTCGAGAACCAATATTGCTTTTGTCATTAGTTAAGCACTCAGGAGTTGAGTTCGTGTTCTTATTCGTGTGTTTCGTGGTTTCTTTTCTAATCCAAACCACTAAACACACGAATCACACGAACGGATCCGACACCCAGACATACAAAAGGCACGAACAGGAATCACTCCTGACCGGCGCGGATGTCGTTGATCTTTTCTGCGTCACCGCCTTCATATTCGCCGTGGTTTAGAAAGCCCATCTTCGATGGATTCCAATAGCGAAAGAAGGCTTTCCCGTAGATGTACTTCTCCGGGACGAGTCCCCAATAACGCGAGTCGGACGAATTATCACGGTTGTCGCCCATCACAAAGTAATGATGTTCGTCGACCTTTTTGGCCGGAAAGGTGGGCAGCGATTGGTTGTGTTCAAGGTCGAGATAATCTTCCTGCAGTTCCTGACCATCGACAATAACCTTTCCGTTACGAACCTCGATCATCTCGCCCGGGAGTCCGATGATCCGTTTAACATAACTCTTGTCGGGCTCCTTCGGAAACCAGAAAACGACGATGTCTCCGCGCTCCAAGTGGCCCCAGCTGACACTTTGGATCTTGTAATAGACCAGCTTGTTGACCAGTAGACGCTCGCCGTCGTTTAGCTGAGGGAGCATGGATGTCCCTTCGACCACGACGGGCTGTACAGCAAACACACCGAACAGGATGAATACGACGATGATCAGAAAGATGTCGCGCATCAGCCGCAGGCTTTCGCTCCAGATGCCTTGGCGCGACTCGCGACGAAGTTGAACGACCTCGATATCCCGGTCGTCGTCCGGCGAGACGAACCCAAACTCACACTGGTTTTTCCTACGGAAATCAAACATAATCGGGCTATTCGATGAACTGGTTCATAGGGCGGTTGGCCGCCCGGCGCCAAGTTAGAAATTAGCCGTGAACGCAGGCTTTGTCAAAAGATTGTTTCCGATGGACGAGCATATACGGTCGCTGTTTCCGGCGACAAAAAAATACACGTATCTAAATAGCGCCGCCGTTTCGCCGCTCCCGATTACCGCAGTCGACGCCGTACGTTCGCAACTCGACGACGTAGCTCTGAATGGTTCGCGCAATTACCTGGACTGGGTTGCGACCAAGAACCGGGCTCGCTCGCTCATCGCCGGAATGCTTGGCGCGGCTCCGGAAAACGTCGCGTTCATGCGAAATACGTCCGACGGTTTGGCCGCCGTAGCGTCGGGATTAACGTGGAAAGATGATGACAACATTGTCAGCTTTGCGGGTGAGTTCCCGGCGAATTATATTCCGTGGCGTCGTGTGAGAGACAGGTTCGGCGTCGAACTTCGGCTCGCTCCCGAACGTGACGGACGCATCGATGTCGATAAACTTTGTGGGCTGATCGATTCGAACACGAGGCTCGTCGCGATCAGCGCAGTACAATTCGCATCGGGTTTTACCGCCGATCTCGAACGCATCGGACTCGCGGCACATGCCGTAGATGCGCTTTTCGTGGTCGATATTATCCAGGCGCTCGGAGCACGCGGATTTGACTTGCCCGGACTCGGCGTCGACATTGCATCCTGTGCGAGCCACAAGTGGTTATGCGCACCCGAGGGCTGCGGCATCTTGTACGTTTCCGATGATGCACGGAATAGGGTCGACCCAACATTCGTCGGGTGGATCAGCGTGGAGACCCCGTGGGATTTCGATGATCGCGAACAGACACTAAAACCAAATGCTCTCGCATGGGAGAGCGGCACCGGCTCTTCGTCCTTGTTCTACGGTCTTGAGCAAAGTGCGAAACTGTTGAGTGAAACCGGTCTGGATAGGATCGAAGCTCACCTTGAAGAATTAACGGATCACCTCTGTGAACTTCTGGTCGGGAAAGATTACGAACTCGTTAGTTCGCGAAGGCAGGGCGAGAAGTCATCGATCATCTGCATTCGTCATCGCGGCGGACTGACATGCACTGAGGTAGTAGAACATCTTGCAAAGGAAAATGTAGTTGTGAGTCCGAGGGGGGATCGTGTCCGAATAGCACCGCACTTTTACAACGATCGTGCAGACATCGAGAGGCTTGTTTCGTGCCTCCCTTGATCTATTCCGAAAGACCATCCAGATTCAAACGCGTCAATCCGCCGGCGTCCGAGAATGCCGCTCTGCTAGCCCTTTTCTGATCGCGTACCCGAAAGAAGATAATCCCTGCTGCAATTCCTGCCAGCAACGCCGTGCCCAAGCCGCCGAGGATTACGAACACCGTCGTGAGCATAACGTCTCGCGAAGTGGTCAACATGTACCGCTCAAGGCGTTTGAGTAAGTACGGATCATCGCCCAGCCACTGGACCATCTTTTCGTACTTGATCTGATCGAGAAGCTCGCCCGCCGCTACTGCGTCCACGGTGCCGAATACGAAAGCGTTGTAATTGCCGATGCGTCGATACACAAATCTAGAATCGGGATTTGCGGCAAGAAACTGCTGTACACCCGCGTCTACTTCGACCGAGAGCTGAGGGTTTGTGTATTCGACGATCAGCAACTTTCCTTGCGGGTAATCTGCCGTCGCGGCTTCGGTTCCAAATGGAAACTCGAGCGTGTCGAGAACACGCTCCGTGGGAATAATCCGCACCAGATCTGCCTTATCGCTCAAAAGCGCCGCACTTGTGCTAACACGATCGTAATCCGGTAGGTGCTTTAGCAGTACGGGCACACCGTCGACCTCGGATATCTCCTGGCTCTTGACCGGCGGGTGTTGATCCTCACCTTTAACCGCTCCCGCAGAAAGCACGATCGACCCGAATAACATTATCGAGAGACAAACAATGAAAGATTTTGATCGAAGGACGTTCATCGCACAGAACTCAGAAGAATCGGTATAGGATTCTAACATTCTCCACGACTCGCGACCATTTTGTAACGCATCCGTACAGCATTTAGCTCATGTAGCAATTGAAGCATCACCTATACGCTTTGGTTGCGAATCCTTGCTTGGATGTTTAGCGAATAGGAAGGTATGCCACTGAAAATGGAACATATGCTGGCGGGTTTCGTGAGCTATATGATGAAATTCGCGTTTGGCACGCATATTGATTCGCTTTAGGAGAGGGGGAACAAGGAAATGACCACAGAAACATTAAATTATCCGGTCCTGCACAAGGGCAAAGCTTCCGAGGATGCCCAAAGCGTAGAGTCAGGAAAAGTCTTGGCCCAGGTCGGAACGGCCAGCGATTTTGAGTTGACTCAAGCGGCTGCCGGCGGCGACATGGTTGCGTTTGAAGAGGTCTATAAACGTCATCATCGACGAGTCTACTCGATCTGCCTCCGAATGCTGCAGAACGCTTTCGAGGCCGAGGATCTTACTCAGGACGTCTTTATTCAACTCTATCGCAAGATCGGAAGCTTTCGCGGCGATTCGGCCTTCACTACCTGGCTTCATCGGCTGACGGTGAACCAAGTCCTCATGCACTTTCGAAAGCGGAACGTGAAATTTGAGAAAACGACGGAAGAAGGTGAGACGCCCGAGCAGACAGTTCGCGGAACCGAGAATCCGTTCAAGATGCCGATCGTCGATAAGATCGCTTTGGAGAGTGCGATCGATCAGCTCCCGGCGGGCTACAAGAACGTCTTTGTTCTGCATGACGTCGAAGGATTTGAACACGAAGAGGTCGCACGCATTCTTGGCTGTTCGGTGGGCACGTCGAAATCGCAGCTTCATAAGGCTCGATTGAAGTTGAGAAAGCTATTGAAGAAGAAGGCTAATCCGCGTCTGGTTGGCGTGTAAGAAAACATATTCGGATTTATAAACTACGAAAGGCTTCTCGAAAGGGAAGCCTTTTTTGCGTCTACACGTATGCTTCTAAGGAGACGTTCCTTGCCCTGAAGGTGGGAACAGAATCTAGCCAGACGTGAAACGTCTGGCAACGTTGTAAACACTCAGCACTGAAGGTGCGGAAGCGTCGTCTGCCGCACCTTCAGTACGATGTTTCCTGTCAGTTGTCCAGGGGTTCCACCCCTGCCTAAGTTCGCTAGACCGCTCTCCGGCAGACCACAGAAATCTATGCACCAGCTATGAAATAGAAATCCGGATATTCCGCTTTTCGAGTTCCTTAACGAATCTATCCGGATCGATCGCCTTCTCCTGCGGTGTCGCGCCTCTTTCTAAAACATCACCGCGAGCCATCATCTGCGCGATGATCGAAGCAGGGAATGCCGTGGTCCGCATCATAGCGGAAAGCCCGGTCTGCTCATCCTGTTTGTCGACGATGTCATAGCGGAGCAGTTTTGATTCGCCACCTTTCTTGCCAACAAATTCTAACCGCACGAGCACGTAGTCAGGCCCGTCGGCTGGAAGGTGTTTCTGTAGCAGCTCTCCGAAAACTTTTCGCGGAGTAACATTCGCGAAGTTCACAACGATCTCATCGCTTGAGCACAATCCAAGATCGATCATGGTTTTGAATTTCTCACAGTGGCCTGTGTAGCGGATAGTCTTGTAATCGAGCTCGCGAATCTTACCCAAGAAACTCTCCGGCAGCGTCGAAGTCCCGCCCGAAGTTTGGAACGCCTCGAGCGGCGGGAAGCCATCGAACGCAAGACTCTCGATCTCGGTCATCGATCCAACTTCCTTGATCTCACCGTCGCGTATCACGCGTGCGACCTCTATGTATTCATTTATCAAACCTTCGACAGAGAAGACCAGCTGGTAATCGAGCGGCGGTTGCGGATTCTGGGGAAGACCACCGACGCGAATATGGATCTCCTCCACTTCGCCAAACTTCGCCGCGCCGTGCATCGCAAGAATGGAAACCATGCCCGGTGCGAGACCGCAGTCCGGAATGATATTGATGCCGGCCGCTTTAGCCTCGCCGTCCATCGCAAGCTGCGAGTCGACGACGTAGTTATTCCCGCCGAGGTCACAAAAGTTTGTTCCGGTCTCGATCGCCGCACGCGAAAGCGATTCGTTATACCAATAGTTCACACAGGATATCGCGGCGTCATGGCCCGCCATCAACGTCAGCACGTCCTCATAATTTCCGGCATCGATCCGGCGCGGCTCGATCCGCGAAGTCCCGACCTTTGTCGCAACATCTTCCGCGTTCTTTAATTCGAAATCCGCTACGGTGACCGCCGAAACATCCGACGAGTTGTGGACCAAATCAAAGGCCGCACCATATCCCATA
>JANPJL010000098.1:0-3017 GCA_031425495.1 Acidobacteriota bacterium | reverse complement strand
ATCGCGACCGCTGACGGTGAAGCGGGACAGCGTGCCGTTGCATGGATCAAGTCGCTAACCGCCGAAGCGGAGATCGGCCAGGAATATCTCGGTACCGTTTCGCGGATCGTCGACTTCGGCGCGTTCGTCGAGATCCTTCCGGGGCTTGACGGACTGCTGCACATCTCCGAGATCTCGGACCGCCGCGTCAAGGACGTCCGTGACGAGCTCAAGGAAGGTCAGCAGATCATGGTCAAGTGCATCGGCAAGGAAGGCAACAAGGTCAAGCTATCTCGCAGGGCGATACTCGCACAAGAGAAAGCGGCAGCCGGCGGTGCCGGTGGCGGTGACGGTGAAGGACGTGATCGTGGCGGTGACGGCGAAGGGCGTGACCGCGGTGGTGACGGCGAAGGTCGTGACCGCAGTGGTGGTGGCGAAGGTCGCGACCGCGGAGGCGACCGGAGCGGCCGCAGCTCCGAATAGGCAACTATTGAATTCGTGATGAGTGAGAGGCTGTCTGAAAAGGCAGCCTCTTTTGTCTACAAGAAGTATGAATTGCCTCGCGACGCTTGGCGGCGTAGCTGCCAAAAGAGCACAGCCAGACGTGAAACGTCTGGGAACTCGAATCTCATTTCCGCCCTTGAGGTGCGGCAGCCATGGTCTCTCGCCCCTTCAGGGCGGAGCAGTTATATTGCACCGTTCCAGAAGCTCCGCATCTGGCTGTGTTCTTTTGGCAGCTTCGCCGCCTAAATTGTGACGTGGGCTCTTGAGCGGGAGGTCAATCTTCTTTTTTGTGAGTACGGTGCCACGAGCGTTCACCACAGCTTATGCATTTAATGTAATTGCGTTGATTGCCGCTCGCTTTCCAGCGTATGCCGCCGATGTCCCAAAACGACTGTTCGAAACCGCATTTACATTTGAGCATCCATTTTCGCGAATCGGCTTCCATACTTTCTCCCCAACTCGTCGGGAAAATCGTCTTGAACAACCTCTGGATCCAGCTCATATACACAAGTTCCTCCACGCATTTTCCGATACGTTATGTTCGTTGTAAGATTTCACTTTTATAACCGTTTGATCGCGTGTATCCATGTCAGCACCCAATATAGAAACTATCGTCTCCCTTTCAAAGCGGCGCGGGTTTGTTTACCCGGCATCCGAGATCTATGGAGGTCTCGGCTCGTCGTGGGATTACGGCCCGCTCGGCGTCGAACTCGCTAACAACATTAAGAAGAGCTGGTGGAATTGGCTCGTGTATGAACGTGACGACATCGAGGGACTCGATTCGTCGATCATCCAAAACCGGCTGACGTGGAAATACTCCGGACACGAGACGACATTCAGCGACCCGCTAGTCGACTGCCGTGCGTGTAAAGGCAGGTTTCGTTTGGACAAGCTGTTGGATGTTCAATGCCCGAACCATCCGGCGGTGCATCCGGGAGACGACAAGGAATGCGATCTTACGGAGGCTCGTGAATTCAACCTGATGTTTCGAACGACCGTGGGTGCTGTTTCGTCGGATGAAGACGAATCGGCCCTGGCGTACCTCAGACCCGAAACTGCACAGGGCATCTTCATCAACTTCGGTAACGTACTGAATACCTCACGCCGTAAGCTGCCATTCGGGATCGCGCAAATAGGAAAGGCGTTTCGCAATGAGGTTACGCCGGGCAACTTCATCTTTCGCACGCGCGAGTTCGAGCAGATGGAGATGGAGTATTTCTGTCGGGCAGAAGAGGCACCGCAGCTCCATCAGGAATGGATCGAGGGATTTCAAAAGTGGATCGGCTCGCTTGGAATCTCGGGCGATAACCTGAAACTTTACGAACAGACAAAGCAGGAATTGGCCCACTACGCCGAGCGGACGGTCGATATTCTCTACCGATATTTTCCGGAGCGCGAGGACGAAGACAAGCAGTGGGACGAGCTGATGGGGATCGCGAATCGAACGGACTACGATCTTCGCGTTCACTCCAAGAAACCCGAAGTAGACGGTAAGCGAATCAATCCCGACTCTACCGACGATCTATCGTATTTTGACCCTCAGACGAACGAGCGATTCTATCCCTATGTTATTGAACCAGCCATCGGCGTCAACCGCACTCTGCTTGCCGTGATGATGGACGCATACACTGAGAAGACAAACGACAAAGGTGAGACGCGGGTGATCCTAAAGCTCAAGCCGGAGCTTGCCCCAATAAAAGTTGCGGTGCTACCGCTAGCGAAAAATAAACCGGAGATCGTAGAGTTTGCAAAAAAGCTAAAGCACGATCTACAACCGTCGATGCGTAGCGTGTATGACGACACCGGCGGTATCGGCAAACTCTACGCGCGTCAGGACGAGATCGGCACGCCGTTCTGCGTAACGGTCGATCATGAATCGCTCGTGGACAATGCCGTCACCGTGCGTGACCGGGATACGTGGGAACAGGAACGAGTGGGCATCGCCACATTGAAAGAGTATCTGGAGAAGCGGCTGCGTTAACCTGCATCGAAATCTCGAATCTCGAATCTAGTATCTATCATCTATCCGGAATGTTTCTGAATAGATGGTAGATGCTAGATTCGAGATTCTAGTGAAAGAGCACTACTAGATCGATCCACGCCGTTATGAAAAAGCTAATCGAATGCGTGCCGAATTTTAGCGAGGGACGTGACATGAGCGTTATAAAGCAGATCACCGACGAGATCGAAAAGATCGATGGCGTGAAGCTGCTCGACGTCGATCCTGGTGTGACGACCAATCGGACCGTCGTGACGTTTGTCGGAACTCCCGATGAAGTGATCGAAGCCGCTTTTCAGGCCGTAAAGAAAGCCCAGGAAGTGATCGACATGCGTCGTCATAAGGGCGATCATCCTCGTTTTGGCGCGACGGATGTCTGTCCGTTGGTTCCGATCTCGGGTGTGACTATGGATGAGGTCGCAGACTACGCGCGTATCCTCGGTCGTCGCATCGGCGAAGAACTTGGGATTCCCATATACCTTTATGAGAACGCCGCAGCGGAAGAGAAGCGACGCAACCTCGCTAACTGTCGAGC
>JANPJL010000097.1:0-12446 GCA_031425495.1 Acidobacteriota bacterium | reverse complement strand
GGCGAACAGTCGATCATTCTCCTCAATCGTCGCGGGTTTTCTCAGTTCGTTTTGTGCCGGACATGCGGTGAGCGGCTTCGATGCAAGAACTGCGATATTACGCTTACCTATCATCGACACGACACAAAGCTCGTCTGTCATTATTGCGGATTTACCGCGATCACCCCGCGTAATTGCCCGTTCTGCGAAAGCGAATTTCTCTACTTTATCGGTCAGGGTACCGAGCAGGTCGAGGACATCCTGCGAAACAGATTCCCGCAGCTCAACATTACCCGGGTCGATCGCGACACGATGGCGAAGCGCGGTCAGCTAACGAAAGCTCTACTAGCGTTCGACGCAGGTGAGATCGATATGTTGGTTGGTACGCAGATGCTTGCCAAGGGGCATGATTTTCACAACGTCACACTCGTCGGCGTGATCTCGGTCGACATCGGGCTTGGCCTTCCGGACTTTCGATCGGCGGAACGAACGTTTCAGATATTGACCCAGGTCGCCGGTCGCGCGGGCCGCGGCGATCTACCGGGACGTGTCCTGATACAAACTTACTACCCCGAACATTACGCCCTGCGTCACGCGTCGGAACAGAATTACGAAAGTTTTTACAAAGAAGAAGTGAGATTCCGATCGCAATTAAGCTATCCGCCATTTGTTGTTCTGGCGTCGATCCTCGTCAAGAACAAGGACGAGGATGCGGCACTTCGGAATGCGAACATCGTCAAGAATGCGCTCGACGCAGCGAACTCGGATAAAGCGTGCCGGATCCTTGGCGTCGCGCCGGCATCACTTGCCCGCTTGAAGAATGAGTACCGAATGCAGATCCTGATCAAATCGACCAGCCGAAAGAAGTTGCGCGAGACGCTCGAGATGGGACTTCACCTGGCAGAAGAAAAAGGGGCCGACCTCCGAAATGTGTATACGGAGATCGACCCTGTAAATCTGATGTAATGACTGCCGTGAGGATGTTCCCGCCTAGCGAGCTCCACGACGAGGATTACCTAATTAACCGCCTTTGAAGAAAGTTCCGCACCACGAACTTTGACCTGCGAATAAATTTCAGCAAGCGAAACTTTGCAGTTGATCGAATCAAGCGAGATTACATCGTCGCGTTCGTTGTAGATGCGATAGATCCACTGCTTCGCGTTCTGACGTGCGTAATGCTCGACACGCATCTCCTCTTCCTTGAGGAGAACGAACTCCTTGATACTGTCCATTGCCAGGTAGCTTTCCAGCTTGTTAGCTTTATCCGACGAGTTGGTCTGGTTCGAAAAGATCTCGACGATCGCGGTTGGGTTGAGCAGGACGTCCGAATTCTGGTCCGTAAACGTCGGTTCGCCGCTGACGACGACTAGATCCGGATAACAAACGTAACTATTCTTCAGTTTGACCCGCATGTTGCTGATATAAACCTCGGCCTTATGACCATGCATGCGGCTTCCGATGGCGACCGCCGTGTTCGAAACCAGAATATTATGCCAACGATTCGAGCCTGACTTTGCGATTACCCTTCCGTCGACATACTCGTGCCGCGGTGCACCTTGACGCTCTGACGTGAGGTACTCGTCCATAGAGGATTTCTTGCCGGACTGACTGAATACTTTTTCGTTCATGTATGCTCCTGGGTGTTTTTTTAATGCGTTGATTTCGAGAGAGCGGGCGTTCCGAAACAATGAGGCTGATGCTTTGGGGAAATCGGTTGCTGGAAATAGTGTTGCATATCGGGCAATAATAATTCAAGAGAATCGATATGAAACTTTCTGAACTCGCCGTAGCAACGTTTTCGAAGGTCGAACAAGGCAGCGGCGAAATCGATATAACTGCCGCCGCCGGTCTCGACATTGCCGGCCCGGGCGACATCACGTTCCTTGCGAACCCGAAATACACGCCACGGATAAAGGACACCGGAGCCAGCGCGATCTATCTAAACGATGGCGTCGAGCTTGAAAGGGACGACATTGCGATCCTGCGATCGAAAGACGCATACCTCGCCTACACACGCGCTCTGCGGATCTTCTATCCCGAAAAGGCGGTGGTCCCTTCAGTTCATGCAACTGCTGTGATCGATCCGACAGCTATCGTTTCAGCGACCTGCGATATCGGGCCAAACGTTGTAATTGGCCGTGGATGCCGGATCGACGATGCGGTAAAGATCTTTGCAAATGTGACGATATATGACGGCGTGTCGATCGGGCGGGACTCGACGATCCATTCGGGTGTCTCGATCCGGGAAAATTGTCAGATCGGGGCAAAATGCATCATCCACAATAACTCCACGATCGGCTCGGACGGATTCGGGTATGCAAAAGACGAGGAGAAACGTTGGCTAAAGATCCCTCAGGTCGGCCATGTCGTACTCGAGGATGACGTTGAGATCGGTGCAAACACGTCCATCGATTGCGCATCCGTGGGCGAGACGCGGATCAAGCGCGGGGCGAAGATCGACAACCTTGTGCAGATCGGTCACTCTTGCACTATCGATGAAGACGCCTTGATCTGTTCGCAGACCGGTCTTGCCGGAAGCTCGGTTATAGGCAAGCGAGTTATCCTGGCGGGACAGGTTGGCATTGCAGGGCATCTAAAGGTTGGCGACGACGCGGTGCTGACGGCCAAATCGGCGACAAGCCACGACGTAGAACCCGGTAAGGTGATCTCGGGAATTCCGGGATTCGACAACAAGGATTGGCTGCGAGCAACGGCCGCGTATAGAAAACTCGGCGAGATCGTTCAGCGACTTCGCGGACTTGAAAAGAAGGTAAAGGAATTGGAAGAGCGTTGACGCTAAGGTGCTAAAGCCCGCACGTTAGTAAGGGCGATATCCGGAAGTTGTTGTAGCCGGCACCCGATGTTAGGCGATATCGGAAATTACTGTAATCTGCGCCCGTTCGTCCTCCGCGTTGAGCATATCGCCCTTGCTCACGCGCGGGCTTTTGCACCGGCAGGCAGGCTACACAAATATGCAAAAGCCCGCCCGTTAGTAAGGGCGATATCCGGAAGTTGTTGTAGCCTGCAGCTTGATGCTGCTCCGCGTTGAGCATATCGCCCTTGCTTACGCGCAGGCTTTTGCACCTGGCGACGAACTACCGCAGATATGCGAAGGTAAACATCATGATTCCAGAAACAAAGAAAGAACTATCTGACACAGGCTATGACATAACACCCATTTCGGACGAAACTCGCGAACGACTCGCGCAAGATTTGAACGAAGAAGAGTATCGAGTTCTCCTGAATCACGGGACGGAAGCTCCGTTCTGCGGTACGTTGCTCGACAACAAACTCGACGGAACTTATGGCTGCCGTCTTTGCGGTCTACCGCTCTTTTCGTCCAAGCACAAGTTCGAGTCTGGCACAGGCTGGCCGTCGTTCTACACGCCGTTCGACAAGGATCACCTTACCGAGATCAGCGACGAAAGCTACGGCATGCGACGCGTCGAGATCCGTTGCGCACGCTGCGGCGGACATCAGGGGCACGTCTTCCCTGACGGCCCCCCGCCAACCGGTTCGCGTTACTGCCTGAACTCCGCTTCGCTCGAGTTTTTCGCCGACGGTACTGAGATACCTCAGAAAGCTTAGCTCCCTCTGCCGTGGGTGATGGGACGCGGGGGTTCCCGTCGAGAAGATCCGACGGTTCGCATCCTATTTCGCCCGACCGACGGGGATAAGCATCCCGACTTCCTGCTTGTACTTTCCGTATGTATCACCGTGCGAAGTCATCAAGTCACGTTCCTCCAACTGGATCGCGACGAGGATGTAGGCTGTTGTAACTGCGGCGAACAGGAGATGACCGACGCTCATCACCGGTGTTGCCCAAAATGCAATGATGAAGCCCAGCATGATCGGGTGACGAACATATTTGTAAAACGCCCGGGTAGTGAAATTGAGATGTTCGCCTGTGCTGCCCTTCGCACGAAGGTAGACCTGTCTCAAGCCAAAGAGTTCGAAGTGATTGATCATGAAAGTGCTGAGTAGCACTATCAACCAGCCGGCGGCGAACAAAGCCAGTAGAGCGATCCGACCGATGGAATTTTCAACACTCCAAACGATATCGGTCAGCGGACGCCATTGCCAAAACACAAGAAGCAGCGCGAGGCTGGAGACCAGAACATAAACACTTCGCTCGATCGATTCCGGGATGATGCGTGTCCATACTTTTTTGAACCCGGGTCTCGCCATTACGCTGTGCTGTATCGCAAACACCGAGAGCAGGATCACGTTGATGATGATCGAGATCGCTAGCCCCTCGGGCACACCCGAGTCGATCGATTTCGGTACCGCGACGTTTCCAACAAAACCGATCGCGTAAAGAAACGCGATGAGAAAGATCACGTAGCTGACCACTCCGAATAGTAACGTCAAGATTCCACTCATATGTTTCAGTACCTCCAGCAAAGCATACAACCGCTTGCAAGCGCGGACGGGCGGCGGGGATGTACATACTAGAATGCGGATTGCCGCGATGGTACGCTATGGGTGTTTTGTCCCGGTATCCCAGTTCCGCCGGCGTGCTCCCTGGGACATTCGCCCTATTGTCACAGCCGGTCATGATTCTCCTATGAAAAGGGCAAGTCAACGAATCCGCTATATCCGCACTCGCGACGGTGTTCAGCTTGCGTGGGCCGAGGCCGGCGAAGGTCCGGTTTTGATCAAGGCTGCAAACTGGATGACCCATCTCGAGTTCGAATGGGAAAGTCCCGTTTGGCGGCACTGGATCCGGTTCTTCACTGACAACTTTCGCTATATCCGTCATGACGAACGCGGATGCGGCATGACGGACTGGAAAGTCGGCGACCTCTCATTTGAACGTTGGGTCGAAGACCTCGAAGCTGTCATCGACGCCGCGAATCCGCAAAAACCGTTTGCCCTTTTAGGCATCTCTCAAGGAGCCGCCGCGTGTGTCGGTTACGCGGTGCGTCACCCGGAAAATGTTTCTCATCTTCTACTCTATGGCGGCTATGCCCGCGGTCCGTTTCGCCGCGACGACAAAGATCGCGAGCAGATGTATCGCGCGATGATCGACTTGGTTCGGCTGGGCTGGGGGAGCGACAATCCATCTTTCCGCCAGGTCTTCACTTCCCGGT
This sequence comes from Acidobacteriota bacterium, assembly GCA_031425495.1. Taxonomy (GTDB): domain Bacteria; phylum Acidobacteriota; class Blastocatellia; order Pyrinomonadales; family Pyrinomonadaceae; genus OLB17. Next base: position 7,374 of record JANPJL010000097.1, on the reverse strand, counting down.
TCATTCCCGGTGGCACCGATGAACAGCTCGGCTGGTTCAATGACCTCTGTCTAAAAACGACATCGGCCGATATCGCGGCACGGCTTCTGGAAACAAGGGCGTCGATCGATATCCGAGACCTGCTTCAAAAAGTAAAGACGCCCACCCTTGTTCTGCATTCGCGCGACGACGATGTAGTCCCGGTAGCCGAAGGACGAATTCTTGCGGCCGGTATACCCGGTGCCGAATTCGTCGAGCTCGACTCAAGGAATCATGTCCTTCTCGAGAACGAGCCCGCATGGAAACGTTTCTGCGACGAAGTACTCCAATTTACCGGCGTCGGGATCAAGTCGCCCAGCGGGGAAGATCCAGCGTTCGCCGAGCTTTCGAAACGAGAGCGCGAGGTCCTCGCACTCATCACCGAAGGCCTGGGCAATGCGGAGATCGCCGAACGACTCTCAATCAGCGAAAAGACCGTTCGCAACCACGTATCTAATCTTTTCGATAAGCTTGGAGTCTGGACTCGGGCCCAGGCGATGGTCTTCGCCCGAGATCGGGGATTTCTTCTGGATACGGATCGATAACAAAAACCCGCTCGGCAGGTTATGCGAGCGGGCATTTTGAGGGTTCAATTCCGGATTCACGTCTAAGGGATCGGTGTCCGGCTTTCTTTTCTGTCCTTGAAGCTGTCAAACAACTCCGTGTGGCGGCTGGTCAGCGGCAGTAGGCGTCCGCCGATAAAAAGGTATTTGATATTGGTTCGCGGCTCGAGAATGTCACCGTCAGTTACAACAACATTCGCCTGTTTTCCAACCTCGATCGAACCAAGTGTATCCGAAACACCGAGGATCTGAGCCGGATAAAGCGTTACCGACTTCAACGCGTCTTCCTTTGACAATCCAAAGGCTCCGGCGAGCCCTGCATGATACGGCAAATCTCGCACCTCGGCACCATTGTCACCCGTTCCAATCGCAAATCTAACACCCGCCTGTTGAAGTTTCGCCGGAGCTTCGAACAGATAGTCGTACGCATCGTCATCGCGAACTGGGAGCGTATAGATGTTGGTATAGACGACGGCGATATCATTCTTTTTGAGATCAGCCGCCGCTCGCCAGGCCTCCTGGCCGCCCATGATCACGCCCTTGAGCTTCATTTCCGTAACGAATTTGATCACAGCTCGAATATCCCGCTCGCGCTCGGCGGTGAAAATCACCGGACGCTGACCGCGAATATATGGCACCATTGCCGCCAGTTTCAGGTCGGTCGCAGGATTCGTCAGAGACTTGTCTTTGAGGTACGCTTCTTTCGCCCGTGCGTAATTTTCAGCGTTGGTAAAGATCTTTTTCAGTTCTTCTATCTGGGTGTCCCTGCGTTTAACCGCATCGTTGAAATCGACCGGCGGAGCGGCCTGCGGGTTAAATCCACCAAAAGTTGCCACGCGAGGAAAGTTGATCACCAGAGCCGACGTCGACAGCACTGCCATGTCCGCCTGAGTCGAGCCGTTCAGGTTTATCAACGCACTCTGCCCCGCAATAAGTCCGCCGGCAGGTGACGACTGAACAGTCGTGATGCCGTTTACCCTCGTGACGTTCACATGAGACGAATGCGGATTCACCGCCGTGATCGCCTTCGCGTTGGCGTTCATGGTTCCGATCTCCGTCAAGTCCACGGTCGCGTTTGCACCCTGTGTGATCTCGGCGAGGCCCATGTTCGTCCCGGCATCGATCAGACCCGGATAGACCGAGAGACCTTTGCCATCGATCTTTTCCGCATTGGTCGGCACTGTGACACTCGCACCGACGGCCGTGATCCTTCCGTCCTGGATCACGACGGTCCCGTTCTCAATGACCGCGCCCGAGACAGTAACGATACGCGCATTCGTGATAGCGAAGGTTCCCGCACGACCCGTCTTGTTCTGCTGCGAACCATCGCTCTGCGCGAACACGATGGCGGAGGCGGTGCATGAGACCAAAATGGCGACTACCATTCGAACGATCGCAAATCTAAAATTGAAAATCAAAAATCTCATCGGTTGTCTCCATCTACGTCCTCGGCCTCATGCTGATGTTCGAAACGCTTCTCCGTTGGGATCCGCGGCGGAGTGCCGCCCGAGCCCGGAGCCTTGTTGATGTCCATTTTTTCCAGTGCTTCGCGCTCCTTCAGCATTTCGCTACGCTTTTGGATATCCATCGCACGATCGAAATAAACATCGCCCTCGATCAGCGTCATATCGACGCGTGAATAAACGCTGAACGGATGTGCCGTCCAGATCGCAATGTCCGCGTCCTTACCCTGTTCGATCGACCCCGTGCGTTTGTCGATCCCCATCTGTTTCGCGGGATTCAACGTGACCATCTTCAGCGCGTCCTCTTCGGGCACGCCGCCGTATTTCATCATCTTTGCTGCGTCGAGATTCAGCCGCCGGATCCGTTCGTTCGAATCGGAATTGATCGAGACAAGAACGCCGTTCTTCCAGAGGATATAACCGGTGTAAGGGATCGAATCGTAAGCCTCGAGTTTGTAGCTCCAACTGTCGGCGAAGATCGAGACGCCGGTCCCGCGTCGGGCGATTTCCGGTGCGATCTTGTAAGCTTCGAGACCATGCTGCAGAGTGGCGACGCGGAACCCGAACTCGTCCGCGAGCATTAGCAGATTCAGATGTTCGTCCGAGCGATATCCGTGAGCATGGACGAGCCGCTTGCCTTCGAGGATCTCCACCATCGGCTCGAGTTCGAGGTCTCGTCGCGGCCGAACGTTCGTTTTCTTTGCTCGAAAATCATCCCAAGACTGTTTGTAGTCACGAGCTCGAACAAACGCGTCTCGAATAACCTCGAGCGTGCCCATGCGTGTTCGCGGATAGCGAAGAGTTTGTCCGGGCTGTGCACTCTGGCTCGAGCGCTTTGGATTCTCGCCCATCGCGAACTTTATCCCCGAAGGGGCATCCGCTATCACGAAATCCTCGACGGGCTTTCCGTACTTGAACTTGACCATCGTGTTCTGTCCGCCGATCGCGTTGGCCGATCCGTGCAGCAAGTTTGCCGCGGTGACTCCGCCGGCAAGAGCACGGTAGATCGCAATATCGGTGGGGTTCAGCACGTCACGGATCCGCGTCATCGATGTCACGGACAACGTGCCTTCGTTGATCGCGTCCATCATCGCATGCGAGTGTGCGTCGATTATCCCCGGCGTGACAAATTTTCCGGAGGCATCGATCGTTTTCGCTCCGCCGCCCGCTGTCAGGTTCTTCCCTATCCGCGCGATCTTACCATCGCGGATAAGTATGTCCGTGTTTTCCAGGGTACCGCGTGCAGCGGTCAGGACGGTGGCATTTTTGATAAGGACCTCGTTGCGCACTTGCGCCACAAGGGAGCCCGCCGAAAATATCAGAAGCAATAAAACCAAAATAGCTTTCATAAGTTTGAGCATCCTGATCGCGTAGCGATCGCCCGAGTTTAGCCGTGGGCCTTCGCCCACGATAGTTCCGATTGATAATCTGCGTTGTGTTAGCGACGCCTCGAATCTTTCGACCGCCGCTAACGCGGCGGATGAACCAAATCACCTCACCGTGGGCGATGCCCACGGCTAAATTCGTACAGCCGCTACGCGGCGGCTGGTGGCTACGGGTTCCTGGTCCCCGAAAACGGTATCGTCCCTTGCGGCGAATCGATGGTCCCGCGTATTTCGTTGCCGGTCACCGTGCCCTTCACAATTATGTCGATCTGAGATCCACCGAATTCGACTGTCGTTCCGAAGCTAAATCCTTCCGCGGCCACCTTCCCATCTTTGATCTGCGAAGCACCGAGTTGCGTCTGCATCGAACCGGATACGACTGCTCCCTGCTGGGTCAATGCCAAGGTTCCCGTCAACTGCTGACCCGGAACCTCGATCGTAATGGAGTAGTTTCCTCCGACCTGAGCCAGCCCCGCAACCCCCGGTTCCCCGGCGACCGGACGTCCCGCTCTACCTGACCTTTCGGCCGGAGCCGGAGCCTTCTGTTCGAAGGGGCGTCCGTCGACGAACACATGCGTGACGGCCCTGTCTTTCCCAAGCAGATCGCCTTTTACTACCGTCAGATTTCCGATCTTTCCAGTTTCGATCGAGCCGAGCCTGTCGCCTACACCAAGTATCTCAGCCGATCCGAGCGTCATCGATCGGATTGCAGCATCGCGTGCAAGTCCGCCTTCAACCGCCTTCCCGGCATTCGAAAAGAAATCTGCGAGCGATGTCGCTCCACCGGACTGGAAAGCAAACTTTACACCCGCCTGTTGCAGCTTTGCCGCTGTCTTTGGCGTCTCAGCGCGAAATCGCAAGAGCTCTAAACTTTCGGGATCAGCTTCTGCCGATGCGGCGGTCGTACGTTTCGGGAAATTTAGTGATAAAAGGACGGGTACATTCTGCTCCTTTAATCGGCCGGCAACCTTCCATGCCTCCTGTCCACCGGCGATCATCGCCCGCAGGTTGAACTCCTTGGCGAGGTCAAGCGCACGAATTATCTCGATTTCGCGGTTCGCATTAAAGACGATCGGCATCTGCCGGTCGAGCACCGGAAAAAGCGCTTGGAGCGAATGATCCACACCGGGCCGCTTCATGCTACGCGGCTTGGCGTCGTAGCCCTTCTGCAATTCCTGCAGACGCTGGGCGTCGAGAAACATTTGCCGAAGCGCGGAGAAGGTGCCGAGAAGGGATCCGGGATACTGTCCAGGGATCGTCGCAAACGAAACATGCTCCGCAAACGGGGACTTTACTATCAATGCCGATACAGTCTCTCCCGCCAGATTTATGATCGCCGACTGACCGTTGAAGATACCAGTGCGTCCCACTGTCACAACGGTCGTAAAACCTGCGTTACGATTTGTCTCGAAATTAGAATCACCGCCGCGAAGCTCATCCGCAGCGACCACCTCGGGTCGCAGACCGGCGGGATAGTTCGAATTGGTCTGTGAATTCGCCTGCTGCTGTGCTGCGGCCGCTGCTGCACCGCCACCACCGCCACCTCCGCCTCCGCCTTGTGTAGGCGGCCGAGCCGGTGCTTGCATTCCGACGTTCGTAAGTGTGTCGAAGAATCCGGGATAAACCGTAAGACCGGTACCGTCGAATACCTGTGCGTCGGCCGGCGCCTTCGCGTCGGCACCGACAGCAGCGATCAACCCATCACGCACAACGACCGTACCTTTCTCGATCGTTGGACCCGAGACGGTGACGATCCGGGCATTCGTGATCGCATAGGACTGGGCACCGGCAGCCGTGGTCAGGAGACCGGACGCCGCGAAAGCGAGCAAAGCGAGCTTTAATTTCATAATGTATTTAATTTCATAATGTAAATGAGGAGTCTAAACCTGGATTCGGGTTTACGGAGAGTATGATAGAAAAGTTTCGGAAAGAAAAGGGGCTCTTTGGTCTTTGGTATTTGGTCTTTGGTCTTTGGTTCTCCGTCCTTTGTCCTTGGCACTTCGTCAATGGTCATTGAATTCCCGAGCCGAAGACCGAAGACCAAAGACCAAAGACCGACAGCAGGACTTTAAGACCGTTATTCGCTAAACTCCTCCTATGGGTGCGGTTGTTTTGTTCGACGGGGTCTGCAATTTTTGTAACGCTTCCGTAAATTTTGTGATCGAACGTGACCCTGCAGGTTATTTCAAATTTGGGGCGCTCCAGTCGGAAGCTGGAAGGTCCATCGCGTCGTCACACGGTATCCCGCTGGCGAACGGGCAGACCGAGGCCGGACATCTTTCACCCATCGATTCGGTGATACTCGTTGAAGACGGAAAGGTTTTCACCTATTCGACGGCCGCGTTGCGGATAGCAAAGCGTCTGAGCGGAGCTTGGTCACTACTATACGGACTGATCGTGGTGCCGAAACCTATCCGCGACTATTTTTATCGTCTGTTTGCAAAACACCGATATCGACTATTCGGCAAGAAGGACGAGTGCATGCTTCCCTCGATGGAAGTGCGGACGAGGTTTCTGTAGGACGGGCTGTTAGCCCGTCCTCTCCACCAGAAATACGCGCCTGTTGTAAATTTATTATGAAAGCAACTTGGAAAGGAAAAACATTGGCGGAAAGCGATGACACAGTTGTCATCGAGGGTAATCACTACTTCCCGAACGAATCGATCAACACCGAGTTTTTTCAGCCGAGCGAGACCCACACGGTCTGCGGCTGGAAAGGCACTGCAAGCTACTACGACATCGTCGTTGATGGAGAGACAAACTCAGACGCCGCCTGGTACTACCCCGAAGCTAAGACCGAGGCGAAGGAGATCGAGGGCTCCGTAGCTTTTTGGAAAGGCGTTGAAATTACTGAGTGATTTCCTTTGCGTCCTTTGCGAGCTTGCTTGAGAAGAGTTTCACGCAGAGCTCGCAAAGTACGCTAAGGGGGAGCGGGAAACGCGTCAAATTACAAGAGTATTAACTTTCGAAAGTCTTACCTTTGCGACCTCGGCGAGCTTTGCGTGAAACTTTTTCTCACGCAAAGGCAGAGCATATGAGTTACTCACTCGACACACTTGAATACTCCCGACTGCTCGAGCTCGTCTCTCGTCACGCGCAGACGCCGATGGGTACGGATCGGTTTGCGGATCTGCGCCCGATGACGAATAAGGCTGAGCTGCACCGCGCTCTCACCGCGATTTCCGAGACGATCGTACTGAACGAGGAAAAGCAGGTGACGTGGTCCTTCAGCGGTTTAGAAGATCCGTCCGACGCCGTCGCGATATTAAAGATCGAGAATGCGACGCTCGAGCCAAATCTTCTTCTGGAACTTTCGCGAGTCTGCAATCAGGCGATATTCGTGCGCTCGTCGATCTCAGTCGAGAAGGATACTGCACCGACGCTCTGGCAGATCGTCGAATCGGTACCGCCGACGCTCTTGGCGGCCCTCGACCGCATCAACAAAAAACTGCTGCCGGGTGGAGAGATCGACGATTCTGCATCTCCCGAACTCGCCAAGCTGCGCCGCGAGATCACCAATCAGCGCGGCCGCCTCACCAAGGCGCTCGAATCCGTGATGCGTAATTCGGGTGATGCCATCCAGGACGAGATCGTGACGGTCCGAAACGAACGTTTTGTGATACCGGTGAAAGCCGATTTCCGCGGCAAGGTCGGCGGCGTTGCTCACGGATTTTCATCAAGCGGCCAGACGGTGTTCGTCGAACCGCTCGAGGCTATCGAAGCCAACAATGAGCTGCAGAACCTGAAAGGCAAAGAAGAACGCGAGGTCGCACGGATCCTGTTCGAATTGACCGAGGAGCTGCGCGAACAACTCCCGGCCGTCGAAGCGGCGGTTGAGGCGGTCGCCGAGCTGGACTTTATCAAAGCGAAAATCGAGTTCGGCCGCAAGTTTAAAGCCGTCGTTCCCGATATCTCCGATGATGAGAAGTTGGAGCTCGTGGACGC
>JANPJL010000096.1:0-3794 GCA_031425495.1 Acidobacteriota bacterium | reverse complement strand
TCCGACACAGTCTTGGGCGATATCGCCAGCCTGCCCGAATCGAATGAAACGATGGAGCAGATCTGGGCGGATATCGGGAATTGCACTCGCTGTCCATTGCACCAGGGTCGGACGCAGGTCGTGCACACAGTCGGGAATTATCAGTCAGACTTGATGTTCGTTGGTGAAGCTCCGGGTGCCGATGAGGACGCGAAGGGCGAACCGTTCGTCGGTCGGGCCGGTCAGCTTTTGAACAAGATAATCGAGGCGATCGGGATGAAGCGGGAAGAAGTTTGTATCGGCAATATCAACCGCTGCCGTCCCCCCGCTAACCGGCAGCCTACCCTTCCCGAAGCTAATACGTGCAAACCGTTTCTCTTGCGCGAGATCGCGGTCATCCGCCCGAAGGTGATCGTTGTTATGGGTAATACAGCCCTTCATAATCTGCTCGATACAAAGATCGGTATCACGCGCATGCGTGGTCAGTTCCACGACTACTACGGTGTTAAGGTCATGCCCACTTTTCATCCCGCATACCTCCTCCGCGATCCTAGCAAGAAGCGGGAAGTTTGGGACGACATGAAGATGGTTCGGGAATACCTAACATCGATCGGTAGTAAATAAAATCCAGTTAATTGCATCTGCCCCCATGCGATGAGCGAACTGTTTTCAGACAGGGAAATACTTGAAGGGAGGACGCTCGTCCATGCTGGGATTGTACAGAGATGAGAACATCGACGATCGGCTACCGGCCGGATACGAAGAGTGCCGGCAAATAACGAAACGGTACGGCACAAGTTTCTATTTTGCGACGCAGTTCTTTCCGAAATCGACCCGAGATGGGATCTACGCGATCTACGCGTTCGCTCGGATACCTGACGAGATAGTCGACGATCCGGACAATCGCGATCGCGAGCAGGCGATCGCTAAGCTTGCCGACTGGCGAAGTAAGTGGCTACATGCTATGTCGGAGGGTCGAAGCGACGACGTGGTGATGAATGCGATCGTCCATGCGTTTCGAAAATACGACATACCCATCGAGGACGGCGAAGCGTTTCTCCGATCGATGTTCATGGACGAGGAAAAGATCGAGTACGCGAACTATCGCGAGCTCGAGGATTACATGTATGGATCCGCCGGTGTGATCGGGCTTATGGTGACGCGTGTTGTCGGCTATTCGTCGGCGGCAGCTTTTCCATATGCGATCAAACTTGGCTATGCATTCCAACTGACAAACTTCCTCCGCGACATTCGCGAGGACTATGACGAACTTGGACGGGTTTACATGCCGCAGGACGAGCTGGAGCGCTTCGGACTTTCTAACGACTGCATCGAACGGCATAATTGCGACGAGCGATTTCTCAAGTTCATGAAATTCCAGATCGCACGGAACAAGGCGGTCTATCGCGAAGCACTGCCCGGTATAAGAATGCTGAACTGGCGCGGGCGGCTTGCGGTAAGGATCTCGTATGTCCTGTACAAAGCGATCCTGAACGAGATCGAGCGGGCGAACTACGATGTTTTTTCCGGACGCGTTCGCACGACATACCAACAAAAGCTCACTCTCTCGGTAAAAGCTCTGGCCGGAGTTTATGAATAAAAAAGTCGTTGTGGTCGGCTCAGGTATCGGCGGTTTAGGGACAGCCGGCCTCTTTGCAAAGAAAGGCTACGACGTTACAGTTCTGGAGAAGAACGATAATTTTGGCGGTCGGGCGAATGTTTTCGAGGAGCGGGGATTTCGTTTTGATATGGGACCTTCGTGGTACCTCGCGCCTGATCTGTTCGAACACTATTTCAATTTACTTGGCGAGAAAGTTTCAGATCATCTCGATCTCAAAAGGCTCGAGCCTTCCTACCGCATCCACTTTCGCAACGATCCACAGGCGGTCGAGATAAATTCAGACCCGGCACTCGACACGAAGACATTCGAATCGATCGAGGCGGGTGCTGGCGATAAATTACGCGAGTATCTCAAACAGTCTGAGTATCAATACGGAGTCGCGACCGAGCACTTCATGTACAAGAACTACGACACGGTGTTCGACTTCCTCAATCGCCGCGTCATGACCGAGGGGCAAAAGCTTTCGGTGTTTTCGAAGATGCACAAGTTCGTCTCCAGGTTCTTCAAGTCGAAAAAGCTACAGCAGGTGATGGAATACACGATGGTATTTCTCGGCACGTCGCCTTACGAGGCGCCTGCCCTTTACAACCTGATGTCGCACATGGATTTCAATCAGGGTGTTTACTATCCGATGGGTGGTTTCTATGAATTGATAAAGGCCCTCTGTGCGATCGCGGAGAAGAACGGTGCGAAACTTCGAAGTAATGCTGAGGTCGCAGAGATAATTGTAGAGAATGGTGTAACAAAGGGAGTTCTGCTCGCCGATGGTGAGATCGTCGACGCAGACATCGTGGTTTCTAACGCGGACATGTGGTTCACCGAGACGAAACTGCTTGCTGAAAAGTGGCGGACGCACGATCAGAAGTATTGGGACAGACGAGTGATGGCTCCCTCGGCCTTCATCATGTACCTCGGCGTCAGTGAAAAGCTTCCAGGGATCACGCATCACAATCTGCTTTTCTCCGAGGACTGGCGTGCGAATTTCGACGACATATACAAACTGCCGCGACTACCGTCCGAGCCGTCGCTATATGTATGTGCTCCGAGCGTAACCGATCCGAGCGTTGCTCCGCCGGGCAAGGAGAATTTGTTTGTGCTTGTTCCGATCGCGTCGGGTCTGGAAATGTCGGCGGAGGAAAAGGAAAAATACGCGGGACAGATCATCGAACTGATGGAACAGGAGATGAAACTGCCCGGGCTGCGCGATAAGATCGAGTATCGACGGATCTACACGGTTGAGAATTTCGCGGCCGATTACAACAGCTTTAAGGGTTCGGCTCTCGGTTTGGCTCACACGATCTGGCAGACAGCGATCTTTCGCCCGAAGAATCAATCAGCAAAGGTGAAAAATCTCTACTACGTCGGCGCGGGTACAAATCCGGGTATCGGCACTCAGATCTGTTTGATCAGCGCCGAGCTCGTGTACAAACGGGTCCAGGGGATCAAGAGCGCGGGGCCGATGGAAAGCCTTTAGAGGAACTTCGACCAGGCGACGTACCAGAAAAGAATAAAACCGCAGATCGCATTGATGACGGGGAACCAGCGATAAACGCTGAATACGCTGGTGTGATTTGTATCGTAGCTTGAGAGCCGCATTAGGACTACATAAACAAATCCCAACAAGGCTACGGGCGGTGCGTAAATTGCTCCGATGAAGCCGGCCAGACCGAAGCAGATGAGGCAGAAGAAGTGTGTGCCCCACGATCCCAACTTCGTTGCGATGGTCACCACCCGAGCGGCCGTGTCTGCTTGAATATCGGGTATTGCAGAATAAGCGTGCATCGCCGCGGTCCAGAGTGCGGCCGCGAAAATCACGCCGGCCGGGGGGAATTCACCGGAAAGGAGTTGATAGGCGAACGCACCAGGCAGGACGTAAAGAATGTTAAAGGTAGAATCCAGGAAGGCGACTCCTTTTGCCCGGACCGGCGGTGCGGAGTAGAAGACGGATAGCAAGATAAAAGCGAGCAGGATCGGAAGCGTCCTTGGAGCGAGAAATATAGCGGCAATGACGAACGGTGTGTTCAAGACCGCGATCCATTTCCAGACTGATCGGTGCATTTCCGGGCGGACAAGCATCTCATACTCGGCCTTTTTCGGATTGCGGATATCGGTCTCGAAATCATAGATATCGTTGATACCGTAGACCAGAAGGTTCGCGGGCAGCAGAAAGTAGAGACCGAAGATGATGCTCTCT